>NZ_JAKMZC010000010.1:0-181557 GCF_029890535.1 Vibrio sp. S/42/10
CACTATAACCTATATATTTTTTACAAATTGACGGTGTCAGTATTTTGACCTTTTGGTTTTTCGTCCGGAATAGTTATCTGAAACAGCCCTTCCATCATTGCTGGATAAAGGAGCCGAAATATTGACACTTGGAACTGGTGTCACATTTTTCCTCCTGGAATTATCAGTGAAAACGCAAATGTGTTCATTTCAACCATATGTTTATCTTATTGATTATTAGCAACTAAGTTCGTACTATGCAACAACAAACATTGGTGGGCGTCACGTGAACATAAATAACTTATTAGTCAAGCTACTATTAGCTAGTTGCTTATTTGGCTTATCGACTTCAGTTTTCGCTCAATCTTATTGGGAAGTCGAAGGTTTTGGTGCAAACAAGCCAGAAGCTACGAAAAATGCAAAAGAAAATTTGGCGTTTCGAGTTAATAGTAATGTGCAAGCATTTGAGAATACTTCCCAGGAATTCCGACTTAAGGAAGAATATAAGGATGGAGAGCTGATTGGATCTGACGGTCAATTAAATCAGACTACCGACATTACATCTAAAATCACTTCGGCACCTATCAGTATTAAAAATATGGAAGTAGTGACATCAAAGTGTGATGACTCTGGGTGTACCTACCTATTTAGAGTTAATGTTGATGTTTGGATTGAACAGCTGTCAATTGATATTCGTAAACAACACAAACTCGCTCAACAATATATGAGTAGTAAAGGTAATGATTGGAAGAGTGCAGTATTTACCAACAAAGCTAAGAACTTGTTGAAGAGCAGCCAACAATCACTTTTAGTGTTGTCATCGATAAATAACGGTGTTGCGAAAAGATTTCATGAACAGCAAATAGTACTTGAGAGGAATACGATTGAACGTCTTCAAAATATTAGTATTTCCATTCGTTCTGCTTCAGATTCGTATTCCTCGAAAACAAAAGCAAAGCTCGCTAGAAATCTAGCAACGACTTCGCAAGGCGACATTATTGTTTATATCAAAGGCAATGTAAGACAAGGCAAAAAAAATAACACTTACATTGCTAGGCAAGACCTAATATTGAAAGTCTTTGAAGCCAAAAACCCCAATGTCGCAGTTAGCCAAAAGATTTTGTCTGAGATTGGGAAATCGTCGTCGAGCAAAAAATTAGCACTCGATGCTGCTCATACAAAAATAACAGAAATACTCAATAACAATTCTATTTATACTCTCTTGAATTAAAGGCTTTAAAAATGCTTAAGAAAACAATCCTTGCAGGTTTAGTTGTATCAGTTTTGGCTGGTTGTTCATCAATTCCAGGCATGGAATCAGCAACCATAGATCGCGAAGCTGTAAGCAAGGAGCTTACTCAGAACTGTAAAGAACTAGGAACAGAGTTTACACCAGTATCATTTGCCGTTGATAAGGCGTCAAAAGTAATGGTGTCACTTCAAGAACGCCAATGTTCGGTGTTTAATGACTACCGTACGCTTGCATCTAAGCACGGTGATGTCGCTGGTTTCTTAGCAGTAAATGCTGACAAATCTGATGAAGAACTTCGAGTTGCAATGAATGAATTCGATGAAGGTAAACCTGCTAACAAAAAGATCACACCTCAAGTAGAAGCTTACAAAAAAGCATCTGACGAAATTTTCCAGAAAAATCTAAAACTGGCAGCAGATATCGCACTTCAAGCCGGCGAATTAACTTACATTGCATCTCAACACGCTTCGGCACTTGCACACGATTCTGCTGGTGGCGCAATGAAGAGCCTTATGGCGACTCTTTCAAGCGAGAAGGAAGGCGAAGCGAGCGAAGAGGAAACGGTACCTGTTGTTGAAGCTTACCATGAGATGGAAGCTCGCTCGATACTAGCATTCGATGCTAATTCGCTTATTTCAATGGACAAAAATACTATCGAACAACTTGAGAACTTAGACAAAGTTGTTGCAGACAAAGTGAAATCATAATGAAACTCTCTCGAATTGCTGGTTTAGTCACTGCTGCCGTCGCGCTAACGGGTTGCCAGAGTAATCAAGGTAGCCAAACGTATTCAGTCGAAAGTAATGCGGGAAATTCATCTCTAATTATTGGCAAATCAGCACACGAATTTAGCAGTGAAGATATTGAAGTACCAGCGTACTTCAATACCCAAGGTCTTCAATTCTGTACCTATGAAGCAGAAGAAAAAGACACTCGTTGCCCACTCGCGAAAAAAACAATTCGTTTGTATTTCGGTGATGTAGAAACGGATGTGAATGAAAATCTTCAGGGAAAATCTGCTGATGTTTTTAATTCCATGCACTCAAGCATAAGTAAATTCCAAACCAAAGCGTTAGAGAATACTTTAGAAAACCAGTTTGCGGGCGTTAACCGCTTCCGCATTTTGACGCGTGATACCGATGCTGTTAACACTGCGATGGAAGAAATTCTGATAGACGAAGGCGCGGTAAACGTAGCTAAAAAAGCAGGCAGTCGTGGCAAGTTATCTACCGATTACATTATGAAAGTCGATGTACTCAAAACCGCTGACATGTTGTTTGGTTCAACCCAGTCTTTGTTCCAAACGTCAATGGAAATGACGACAGGTGTGATTGACCCATATACACGTGAAAAATTGAGCTATCCGAATATCGGTAAGATACGTGTTTCTAACTTCGATGTACGTGATAAAGACAGTTACACCACAGTGATTGCAAATGGCGATTATTATCGCGGCTTTAACTATACCAGTGGTAAAGATGTTGATGCCGTTCTTAATGAAATGTCATCACGTGGTTTCGACATTATGTTAACGCGTTTGCTTAAAGAAATGCCGGCTACCGCTCAGGTTCTGGGTATTAAAGGCGACCGAATTTCATTAGACCGTGGTCAAAACGCAGGCGTATTACCTAACGAGACCATGGTTATATTCGAATACAGTGCAGGTTTTGTTGAACCTATTGGGGTTGCTACTGTTAACCCAAGCCAACAAAGTGCCCAAGGGAAAATTGTTCGCTGGAAAGACAGCAGCATAGCCGACGAAGTGAAAGACATCGCTGAGGAAGGAATTTATCACCCTGATCGCCAACGTCGTATTTTCGCTGTAAGCGTTGGTGTGCCTATGGAGTTTATGAAGGAGCGTAGTACATGGGCGGCAAAAGGCTAAGCGCAAGCTTTGCCATTAGTACCTTATTTGTATGTATGTCCATTCCTGCATTGGAATTAGATAAGAGCCAGCCTACGTTGGTTCTTATTGAGCAAGGATGCGCATATGGTCGAGGGGCAATGGCCATTGAGTCAGCAAAAGCTGACGGTTTAAATAATCTTCGCTTGTTTTTACAGGGGAAAATCTCAGTTTCTTTTTCAACTGAAGATAGTGCGCTAGTTGAGGAACAATTTGATCAAGAGAGCCGAGATTTACTGCTGACAAGCATTATCGCTGGTGATATCAATGCCGACTTCAGTGCACCTGAAATTCAAGGGGATGATACCTGTGTAACAGTGCGTCTAGCACCAGAACATAATACTGGGTTTGCCGATATTGACGACGGTATTGAATGGGATGATTCACCGGTTATGTCTGTCGTAGTTGTTGGTGAAGGCCGCGAAAGTAACAAGTTTGCATTGAGTGCGAGGCAAGCGGCGGAGCAAGACGCCTTCAAACGCGCTATCAGTCAGGTACTTGGCGCTATGGTCAATTCTGGTCACATGCAAAAATCTTACGATACCCTGTCAGGAACAGAAAGCAGTAATGATTTCGATTTGCAAGAAATCGCAATGCAATCACTTTCGATGGAACCTCAAGGCATGATTTCCAGTTGGAATGAAATTTCTTATCAGGAAAAACCTAACGGCTCTGTAACCGTTACGCTTGATGTGTTTGTTGAGCGACAGAAGATGGAAGCGAAAATAGCAAAATTGATAAAAAGCCTTGGCCAACCTTCAATCTATGTTGATGCAGATCTCCCAGTCGTAAAAAATACATTTTCAAATGCACTCGCAGAGATGGGCTTTGATCTTGCTTCGAACCCGGCGCAGTCTAGTATCATTCTTGATGTTCAAGAAACCCAAAAAGTGACGTCTTCTGGTCTTCAGCTTGATCTATCGGCAACCGTAATCGACCGTGCTGGCAACCGCTATGGTAGTTGGCACAACGACCCGACTTTCATGACGTTACCGAACAAAGCAGGCATGCTCAATGAGCTTGCAGCTGTTCATCTGGCTGTTGAAGGTAACCAAATTGCCCTAAAGCGTGAACTTCAATCGTCGGTGCAAATAATGGCAAGTCGTGGTGGGCCTATTCGAGAGCTTATTTTTTCACAGAAAGCCGCAGGCAAACAGGGGCAGTTGTATCGTTTGATTGGTGATATGAATGGGATTTCTGATATTAAATCAAGTCAACAGGGTGGCAATATTGTTATTCAGTTAAGGTCTCTTAGCGATGCAAGTGATCTAGTTCAAGACATTGAGCCTGTGTTACGTACCCATCAGCCAAACTACCGCTCGAAAGTTGATGTGCTTAATGAATACCAAATCAGAGTGCTTTAAGCATTACTCTGATAGGACTTGTTATGTTTAAAAAGCATTGTTTATTAAACATAAAAGGTTAACTGATTTTTATAATTTCTACTGGGTTGTGATTAATTCAGAAATGTCACAAAGAGTAGAGAAATGCATCACAGGTAAGATGACGCATCAAATATCAAATGATCATTTGCAGATTTACTAATTGAAAATGATACACATAAAACGTTATGGATAGCTTTTAATATATGAAAAAACTAATTATTGCAACTTCACTAGTTGCTGCTCTTGCTGGTTGTCAAAGTAACAACAATACACTAGAGCAAGCTCAGAATTTTGCGTCATGTACGTTCCCTGATGCACCTGCGGTCGAAGCCCCTAGCTGGATCTGTGACGTAGTACCTACGGATGTAGCTATTGGTGCAACAGGTTATGCGAAGAAAAGTGCAGCAGGTATGAGCGTTATGCGCAAAATTGCCGTGAACGACGCTCGTGTCAACCTTGCTGCGGAATTCGAAACAGATGTGAGTAATCTATTTCAATCTGCTACTGACGGTGCTGTTTCAACATCGGCTGGAGAAGGCGTAACACTAGTAACTGAGAATGTTCAAGAGGCATTTGAAAACATCACTAAATCGGTAGTGAGCAAAAGACTTACAAATAGCCGAGTATTGGTAAGCCAAGCAAGCCCAACTGGTGGCTTATATGTACTAATTGGTATGGACCAAGCAGCATATGACTCAAATATGAATAAGGTTATCGACGAAGTAAGCGGTGAAGATTCTGCGCTTTGGAACCAGTTTAATGATGAAAAAGCAGCCGCAGATCTTGCAGCAGTATTCGATGCTTTGAAAAAGTAGTTGTTATTTAACGATCATTTAAAGTGAAAAAGGCCGCCTATAGAGTGGCCTTTTGTTTCTATACACTCGCGGAGTTAGTTATGTATAAAACGATCACCAAGACAGGGTTGGCTATTGCAATCTCAGCAGCTATTAGTTTTCCAACACATGCTGTATCAGACAGCCAAAAACAGCAACTAAATAATGCGGTGATAAAAGCAAGTCAATCTCAAGAAGAAAAACTTAAAGAATTTCATGATTATGTAAATGCATACTTGGATGAGTATGAACAATGGCGTGACGAATATACCAATAAGCTTGACGAGCGACGTACAGATCTTATCAAAACTTGGGGGGAGGGAGAGGTCTCTTCTCAAACAAAACAAGTAGACTATTCACAAAACGATCAAGTTAAGACCGCTGTGGATTATGAAAGCAATACTGCAACGGTTTCTGTTTTGGTTGATGAAGACAGTAGCCCAAAAGAGATTGAAGCACTTGTAAGACAAATCCCAGTTACCGTTGAGGGTCAAACAGTCGAACTAGCTAAGCTAGAGCCCGAAGACCATACAGTTTTGTACTCTTTAGATAAAGAGCAAAAAGAGAAGAACTTTGTTATTGAACAAACGCAGAGCCAAATGAATGAGCTTGATGTTCAAGCGGAACGATTGATTCAATCAAATACAGGTATCCCGGATTCATTTATTTACCAACGAGCTCACAATAAAAAATTGGCACTTTTAACTAAAGCACAAGAGCGTATCGCTGCTCAAACTGAGCTTTATAACGAAATGCGAGCTAAATATGGCATAGCGGTTGATCAATCAGAGAAGTTCGCAACTGAACATACAGAAGAAGTTGCAAAGTTAGAATCACCAACTGCACAAGAAGCTCCGAAAGTAGCTGAAAAGGTGGTGAGTAATAACACTACATTTGAGACTCAAATTGTGAAGCAAAAACCAATTCCTGAAATCGTATCTGTTCCCACTCAGTCAAAGAAGGTGGTTAGCTATAAAGTGAAGCTTCCTGAGAATAGTTTGAAATCTCGTGCGAGCAAATACATTTCTCTTGCAGAGAAAGAAAGCAAGAATTGGGAAATAGATGCAGCATTGATTATGGCGATCATGCACTCTGAATCAGCTTTCCGCCCAGACGCTAAATCCCACGTACCTGCATTTGGTCTTATGCAAGTTGTCCCGACCAGTGCGGGGCATGATGTGAATAAACAAGTTAGAAATATTGATGCGCCAATGAAGGCTGCAGATTTATATCAACCCCTCATCAATGTTGAAACTGGTACTGCTTATTTAGACATCTTAAATAGTAAATATTTACGTAAGATTGAGAGTGATCAAAGTCGTTTGTATTGCATGATAGCGGCTTACAACACAGGTGCGGGAAACGTTGCTCGTGCTTTTAATAAAGACCGCTCAACTAGCATTGGTAAAGCATCTAAAGTGATCAATAAGATGACCCCGGAAGAAGTGTACAACCAGTTAGTTGCGAAGTTGCCATACGATGAAACAAAAAATTATTTGAAGAAAGTGAACAGCCGTATCGCACTATATAAATAAGACTTTTAGTAAGCACATGAAAAAAGCGTGTGCTTTAATCCCTTTTTAGAGTTGTTGAGAGTAACAATGTTTAAGATTTTTGCTTTATTTTTCATCGTTATTGGTATTTACCTTGGCTTAAATTATAGCGATGAAATTAACAATATAATGGATACAGATACTTTTGAGCGAGTGCAAGAACGAGCTGAAGACGGTAAAAATGCATTGATGGACAAAATTGAAGAGATTAAAAGTTAATGATTCCTGAAGATAAGAACAATGATGTTCAAAAAGAAATTAAAGACGAATTAAAAGAGCTTCAAGATAACCAAGAATCGTTGCTAGAGGCTCGAAGTAATGGAAATCTAGCGCGCACTATTGGTTTGTTGTCAGTCGTCTCAATTGCCTTGGGCGGTTTTAACGATAGTTTTGATGCGATCGAAAAGATGATTGATTTTGGTCTTTCACAAATGACTGATATTCCGTCTCACAAAAAACTTGAAAAAGTGTACATTCGCTCATCCGCTGAAATATTAGATCAAACATTTGGTGCCCCTGTTTATATTAAACGCGCAACAGGCAATGATGTTATTAAGTATTATAAAGATGATAACTTTATTATTTCGTCTATTACTAGAGATAATGCCATTGTTGCTTACCTCGTATTTCCAGATGATGGATTTGAACCCGAGACATTAGAACATGCAGGTGGTGCTGAGTTTTTCAATCAGCCTTTTAATGCTATTGAAAGTGTCAATGAAATTCGAGCGTCGTTCGCTAGAACTGGAAATTATTACATTGAAGAAAATAATGGTGGTGAATTTGGCTACTTATATTCTTCAGTAAGTGGAGTTAGTGAATTTATTTCTCCAATGGCAGAGGGTAATAGAAAATTACTCTCTGAAGTTGTTGACTCGTTAACCATGGATGAAAATATCGCAAAGAGCGTGCAGTCTTTACGTTTGCATACGACACCTAATTTCTATGGTTACAGTACATTAGGCGTAGGTGCTCTAGAAGAAGCTATTTTGTCCAATACAGAATATCGTTTAATTCACAAGAGTTAACCATTAACACACCAGTTCTAGCTTTTACGAAGCTAGAACTTTATAGAAGTCGGATTATGGCAAATTTAAAGTTCGAAAGCTTTCTAGAGCGGCTCAAGGGTGATAGCAGAATCATTATTCAAGCTCATGATTTTCCTGACCACGATGCGATCTCTTCCGCATACGCACTAGCATACCTATTAAAAAAGAAGGGGTTGTGCCCATTTATTACATTTCATGGTTACATAGATAGAGTGTCACTCAGAAATTTAATAGATTGGTTAGAAATTCCAATCTACGAACCAAAAGATTTAGAATTACAACCAGATGATAAAATTATTGTTGTTGACGGTTGCATTGGTGAGAGGAATGTTATCGACTTTCCGGGAATAGAGGTGGGAGTGATCGATCACCATCAAGTGAAAGCACCTGATTTTGTATGGTATTCCGATATACGATCAAATTATGGCTCAACTGCAACCATTATGGTTGAGTATTACCGCTATTTTTCTCTACAGATGCCACAAAGTATTGCGACAGCTCTATTGGTTGGCTTGAGCTTTGATACCGCAAACTTTACCCGAGGGGTGGGGGCTGCAGATCTAAAAGCACTGCTCTATCTTCGAGCGAAGTCCTGTAATGATATGGTTAATAAGATTTGTCGCAATCAAGTTGAGTTTCACGAATTACAGCTTTTCTATTCAATGCTCGATAGTTTACGTCGTGAAAAAAATGCTGCATTTGCTGTGCTTCCTGAAGGTTGCCCTAAAAATATGCTTGGTGTACTAGGCGATTTTCTGCTGAGTGTTGATGAGCTCGATATCGTAGTTCTCACCGCTAGAAATAGAGAGAAAACCTTTATTTCTCTTCGTTCAGAATGCTCTAAAAACAACGTAGCCAAGATAGTTAGAAGAGCTCTAAACGAAAAAGGGATCGGTTTTGGTGGCGGTCACCCTCATATGGCAGGCGGTATCATCAATAAACAGTTTGAATTCAGTAATGAACTTACTTGTGTTTATGACTTGATTCGACCTAACTTAGTGCTTGATGCTTAAACTTATTTTCTCAGATTGCTCGGTATTTTAGATGGTTAGCACTTTTGTCTAAGCTTACGCTTCACCTTCGACTAAATGACTGTTTAGTTCAGAAGGTAATTGGGTGTAATTCGTGTATATACGATCAAAATCACCCAGCTTTGCGACTTTTAGAGCGGCAAAGCGTCCCCATTTACTTGCGTCTGCGACAAGCCAACTTTCTCTACTGTTTTTGATAATTGATTTGGATAGGTCGGCTTCAACTTGTTCATGTTCCATTGCGAAATGGCTATCAGTTACTGAACCACAACCACAAATGCCAATGTCGGCTTCAAAATCTGAGAAGAAGTGAACTACGCTACTTCCCACCATGTCTTGATGTTCTCTTCGGTACAAACCACCCGCTAAATACACTTCAATCTGCTCGTTTGCTTCAAGGATACGAGCGACTTGCAGATTATTGGTGATCACTCGTAATGCCGGCTTTGCCACTAAGTATTGTGCGATACGGGTGACCGTTGTACCAATGCCCATCATAACCGTTGAACCTTCAGGTATCGCGTCTGCAACCGCCATCGCAATACTGTCTTTTGTTTCAGATTCAACACCTGAACGGAATCGATAACTGGTGTTAGTCAATGTTGTCGGTAAGCTGACACCTCCGTGCACTCTTCGCGCCAAACCTTGCTCACACAAGTGATTCACATCACGACGAATGGTTTGAGTGGTTACGGAAAATAGTTCAGCCAAATGGTCGATCTGAATGTCTTGGTTCGCTTTAAGTGTTGCGAGTATTTGCTTTTGACGGTGGTTCAGTTCCATAGAAGCTCACTAAAATTTATGTGGTACATCGGTGATGATGTTATCGACACCGAGGTTGAGATATTTGCTGGCCAATAGTGGGTCATTTAGCGTCCATATTTTAAGGATCGCACCAGAAGTCTTGATAGCTTTGGCTATCGGTTCATCAAGGATTCGATGGTCAATATGAATGCTATATAGGTCAAGCGGCTGGAGTGATTCAAGGCTGAAATCATTCCATACTTCACATATAAATCCTCGTCTAACTTCAGGCATTAGCTCTTGGCAAATACTTAATGCTTCCTTTTTAAAGCTAGAGATCAGCAGTTTTTCAATTGGGAAGTGTTTTTGTTTGATCAATGCGATCACTTCTTTAACTAAAGGCTTGATGGCTTTATCGTTATAAATCTTGATCTCAAGGTTCAGTGTTAAATCAAGTTCGAGACATTTGTCTAACGCCTCATTTAATGTAGGAATTGAAGTGCCTACGAACTCATTACCAAACCAACTGCCAGCATCTAAAGTCTTGAGCATTGTTAGATCTAAGTCGGCAATGTTTCCTGTACCGTTAGTACAACGATTCACCGTTTTATCGTGAAAAACCATAGGGATACCGTCGGCACTGAGCTGGGTATCAATTTCAACCCAGTTAGCGCCTACTTTTGCCGCTTGCTCAATACTGGCTAAGGTATTTTCTGGTGCTAAAGAAGCGGCACCACGGTGGGCTGTAAGCATAATTTATTCTCGATGTTCATTTGAAAATTTAGGAGACAGTAGCTCCACTTTATTACAGATTTATTATTTACCTTCTATATCGAGCTATTTTAAATGAGATCTAGCTAAAATAAGTTGTATAGAGTTTGTACAATAGTGAGACCTCATCCTCAGTGTGTTCAGGTTACTAAGATAAATGTTCATATGAATGTAATAATTCACTTACATACTCTACGAAAACTTAATAACACCCTCTATATTTAGACAAGATAGCCACGATAAGGTGATTTAAAAATGAAAAAGCTATTAGGTACAGTAATTATGGCGGCAACGTTGCTTGTTGGTTGTGGTGAAGCTGACAAGGCTGGAACTGAAGTCAAAGACGATCCGATCAACATCAACATGAGCCTTGTGTTCACTCAAAATGAGTTATTAACACAGGAGCTAATTAAAGCGACCGATAAAATTCGAGAAAGAACCGATGGTTCTGTAAACATTAAAGTTTTCCCTGGTGGTCAATTACCGGTTTATAAAGACAACTTGGAGCAAGTCGTTAACGGCGCAAACTGGATTGCCGTTGAGGATTTAACCTACCTAGGCGATTACGTACCCGACTTTGCAGCACTGGCAGGCCCAATGTTGTACAACACGTATGATGAATACTTAGCGATGATGGATACGGAATTTGTCGCGGGCTTGAAGGTTAAAGCTGAAGAAAAAGGCATTAAAGTATTGAATGCTGACTACATGTTTGGGTTCCGTCACATGATCACCAATAAAGAGATCGTGAACTCTAAAGACATGAAAGGGATGCGTATCCGTGTTCCACAAAGCCAGTTGTTTATCAGCACGCTTTCAGCAATGGGGGCGGCTCCAGCTTCTCTGCCATTCCCAGAAACCTATGCAGGTGTTCAACAAGGCGTTGTTGACGGTCTTGAAGGTTCTATCCTGACGATGTACTCAACTAAAATCTACGAAGTAGCGAAGAATATGTCTTTGACTAAACACTTCCTAGGCACGGTTGGTATCTACATTTCACCGACTCTTTGGGACAAGTTTACGCCAGAGCAACAGCAAATCGTCAATGAAGAGCTCGAAGCAGGCGCAGAATCTAATACTGCAGAGCTAGTTAAACTGGATGTTGAATACACGCAAAAACTTGAAGAGCTAGGTGTTACGTTTAATGAAGTTAACTCTGACGAGTTCAATGAGTTGACGGCTGACGTATACAACCAATTCCCAACATGGAGCGAAGGCATACACGCAACGATCATGAAAGAGTTGGAAACGATTCGAGCTGCACAGTAACTCTGCGAATGTAGATTAATTCGTTAATGAAAACGGCCTGATTCCCTTCAGGCCGTTTTATTCCTGAAGTAACCGACGTTATGTTGGATATTTCACAGGAGAAGTCTTTTGTTTTTATTGAAAAATATTGAAGAAATCCTCGCCTCTATTGCTATTTCGATTACCGTTCTAGTAGTCATTATTAATGTTGTTTTACGTTATGGCTTTGGATTTGTTGTCCCATGGAGCGAAGAACTCTCAGTTATTTGCTTCATATGGGCTGTCTATTTAGGCATTAGTTCCTGCTATAAACACAAGCTCCACATGGGTGTTGATGTGGTGGTAGCCATGCTGCCGGAAAAAGCCAAAACCCCGTTTAGGTTATGTGTTTCCCTCTTCCTACTGGCTCTTAACATCTTGATGGCTGTTCTGAGTTATCAATACCTGATGTTATCTAACAAGGTAACGCCAGTGATGGGCATGTCATATTTTGCTATCAATGGTGTGCTGTTAGTTTGTTTTTCATTGATGGCAATCCACACGGTTCGATTCATCGTCAGCGATATTGCTTCTCTAAAGCGCTCTTTTAAGTAGGTACGATTAATGGAAAGCTATCTTCCAATCCTCATTCTTTTTGTTCTGTTTCTATTGAATATACCCATTGCGTTTTCATTGATCGCATCGGCAATGGTGTACTTTCTCTTTATCAATGACTCAATTCCCGTCAGCTTGGTAATGCAGCGCTTTATTAGCTCGACAGAGTCATTTCCATTGTTGGCTATTCCATTCTTTATCATGGTTGGTTCGGTGATGAACTATGCGGGGATCAGTAAAAGCTTATTGGCTTTTGCAGATTCGATGATTGGCCATAAAACGGGCGGTCTCGCGCAGGTTAATGTGGCGCTGAGTACGTTAATGGGCGGTATTTCTGGCTCTGCGAATGCCGATGCCGCGATGCAATCGAAGATTCTTGCGCCTGAAATGACCAAGCGTGGTTATGATCTGCCATTTACAGCTGCAGTGACGGCGGCGTCATCAAGTATCAGCCCTGTTATTCCACCGGGTATTAACTTAATCATCTTTGCGCTGTTAGCGAATGTCTCCGTTCATCAGATGTTTATTGCTGGCTATGTACCTGCATTTTTGATGGCGTTATCGCTGATGGTGACAATCGCGTTTATCGCACGCAAGCGTCGTTATAAGCCTTCTCGTTCTGAGCCTGCTTCTGCGAAAGAGCGTTTTCATTACTTTCTAAAAGCGATTCCCGCGTTACTGATTCCATTCGGCATTATTCTTGGTATGCGTTTTGGTTTGTTTACACCGACAGAAGCGGGTGCAATCGCAGTATTGCTTTGTGCGATTATTGGTATTTTTGTTTATCGTCAACTTGGCCTAAGACATATCCCGCTAATCATGCGTGAAACGGTGCAGGGTACGAGTAGCGTGATGTTCATTATTATCGGAGCGATGGTCTTCGGTTACTACATGACCCTAGAGCAAATCCCGCACAATGTCGCGTCTGCTTTGATAGAGCTCACCGACAACAAGTTAGTCTTGCTGTTGTTGATTAACGTACTGCTATTAGTGGTTGGCATGTTCATCGAAGGCGGCGCTGCAATGATCATACTCACGCCATTGCTGCTTCCTGCTGTGCTTAACCTAGGCGTTAACCCGGTTCATTTCGGCATTATCGTGATTGTGAATATCATGATTGGTGGTGTGACTCCGCCATTTGGTTCGATGATGTTTACGGTTTGCGCGATTTTAAAAGTTCGTATGGTCGACTTCGTGAAAGAAGTGGCTCCGTTGTTGCTAGCACTACTCACGGTTCTGATGTTGCTGACTTTCTCTGAAAGCTTAGTGATGTTTTTACCGAATTTGCTTTAACACTGTTTTGTGATTAATTATTTAGAGGTGTAGAAATGAATTCGGTATCGAATGAATTGAACCCAAAATGGAAAAACATAGATTGGGTGTTAACCGATGTGGATGACACCTTAACATGGCAAGGTCAATTGCCACCGGAAACCCTAATAGCACTGAGTAAACTTCGTGATTCGGGGAGAAAAGTGGTTGCAGTAACAGGCGCTTGTGCCGGTTGGTGTGATCACATTGCTCAGTTGTGGCCTGTTGATGCGGTTCTCGGTGAGAACGGTGCGTTTATTCTGGAAAAGAAAGGCGGCTTTCTTACGTTGCGCTCTGATATCCCTTTACCAGAAGTCAGTGCCAACCAGAGTAAACTAAAAGAACAAGTATTGGCTATTTTGAGCGATTACCCAGGGCTCAATTTAACGCTAGATCAGTCTTATCGTTTGTGTGAGGTAGCGATCGATATTGGTCAAAATCGTCCAAAAGTCGACGACGCTATTATTGAAGAAATCGTAACTAAGATTCACGAGCTAGGCGCTCACGCTACAGCAAGCTCTATTCACATTAATGCTTGGTATGGTGAGCACTCTAAGAAAGCGACATCGACTGCTTTTCTTAAGGAGAAGGGGCTATCTAACCAAGAGATAGTTGAACGTAGTTGCTATGTGGGAGATTCGATGAACGACCAATACATGTTTGAAATTTTGCCTAACAGTGTCGGTGTGGCGAATATTCAGCATTACTGGAACCGTTTAGAGCATCATCCATCAGTGGTGATGAGCAAGCCGGGTGGGTACGGTTTCGCTGAGTTTGTCGATAAGCTGCTTGCCATAAAATAGCTCGTGGCTGTAGTCTTTGAACTGTCGACTATAGACATCAAACACAACTCACTTCTTTACTGAATTGAGTTGTGTTTTTGTTTTATGAAGATGTGTATGTTCACTTTTTGTATAGCGTTTTTGCCTGCTTTGAATGCTTTTCTTGGTGACTCAGCCCACAACTTCCAAACTTGCCGCGCTGCCATCTCAATTCCTAGATGGGTAAATTAGAGAATTATGAGAGGCTTACTTTGTGTTAGTCGAACCACAAGGAAGTTGAATGCACCACTTTAATATTCGAGCACTTGAATATCTGAATGCGTTATCAAAATATGGGTCACTACGCAAGGCATCAACGATGATGAACGTTGATCCTGCGGCGATGAGTCGAATGCTGACGCAGCTCGAAGCGCAAGCGGAAATGAAAGTATGGGAACGTAATAATCGACAGTCGCTTTTAACAGAAGCGGGTAACGAGCTACTGAATTACTACCGTTCAATCGTTCGGGGAGAGACGGCGTTAATAACTCGGCTAACTAAGCTGAAAAACCTGAAAGGTGGCAATGTCAGTATCGCAATTGGTGAAGGTTTTATAACCAACTTGGTTTCTCAGCCGATGCAAACTTTCATGACTCGTTATCCGGATATTAATTTGTCGATTGAGATTGCTGGAGCGTTAGATGCGGTTAAAATGCTGGAAGATCAACAGATAGATTTTGCGATTACCTACGCGTCTGCTCCACACCCTAAATTGCATTCACACGTTGAGCGTAGTCATCCGTTGGAGCTTATCGCTCCCAAAGGGCACTTTTTGACGATGAAAGAAGCGCCAGTAACACTTCAAGACGTTAAAGATGTTTCTGTCGCATTAATCGATAACTCGACTGGCATGGGACGGTTAGTGAAGCATGCAGAACAAATGTCTCACCTTACTTTGCAACCAAAGCTTCAAACTAACTCGGTAACAGCTCTCACTAACTTTGTGTCAGCAGGGTTGGGCGTCACGTTTATGCCAAAGCTTACCGTGCTTGATGAGATTAAATCGGGGCAAATCGAAGTGGTGACCACAGAGTTGGAAATGTTTTCGAAAGCGACCGTTAAGGTTCAGTCTTTAAAAGGCAGAGCACTGACGCTTCAAGCCGAAACGCTGTTAGATTTCTTACTCGAGAATGTGACGTTTTTGAGTCATGATGCTTATAATATTTAGGTTGATATAGAGATGCTCTAAATCGTTACCTTTGTGTATTTATTCATAGCTTACCAGTTCGTGTCTTCCTATAGTTAACCCTCTAACGGTATGAGCAACTTATTCTTCCACTTAACTACAAGTTAACTACGTACTCAACCTCACAGTTCTAAACTTCTGGGGTGGCCTCTAAGCTAAATTGACTTTTTATCAACAGTTTAACTATTGTTAAGTCAACGCCTGGCGAATAAGTTACAAGCCATTAACGAAAGTAGTATCTGAATTGAAAGCGGTGCCCAGAAAATTGAGTTTTTGCTGGGCATTAGGGGAAGAGCATGGAAGTTATTGTTATTGGTAGTGGCGTTATTGGATTGACCAGTGCTTGGTATCTAGCGAAAGAGGGGCACTCTGTCACGGTAATCGACCGCCAAGATTCTAGTGGTAAGGAAACCAGCTTTGCTAATGCTGGCCAAATCTCTTACGGTTATTCTTCACCATGGGCTGCTCCTGGTATTCCATTAAAAGCAATGAAGTGGCTCACTCAAGAGCATTCGCCTTTGAAAGTGAAACCGTCACTGTCTCCTGACTTAGTTTCTTGGGCGACTAAGATGCTCACCAACTGCAATGAAGCCAAGTACGCCCAGAATAAATCGCGCATGTTGCGGGTAGCCAACTACAGCCGAGATTGCCTGACTCACCTAAGAACCAGTGAAGACTTGGTTTATGAAGGTAGGCAGAAAGGTACATTGCAAGTGTTTCGCAGCGAGAAGCAATTGGACTTCATTCAGCAGGATATGAAGCTGTTAAAAGAGAGTGGGATCGAACATTCTCTGTTTGATGTCGCTCAATGCTTAGCTGTAGAGCCGGGTTTAGCAGATGTTAAAGATAAGCTCGTTGGCGGCCTTTATCTACCTCACGATGAAACGGGCGATTGTCATCAGTTCTGTTTAAATTTGACCGAGAAAGCCAAGAGGTTGGGAGTCCGGTTCGAATTTGATACCGAAGTGGTTAAGTTAAATCATCAGAATCAAATTATTGAAAGCATCACCACCACCCAAGGTGAATTTAAAGCGGACGCTTATGTGGTGGCTTCTGGCAGTTACTCTCGAGATCTCCTTAAGCAGGTCAACCTGACAATTCCTGTGTATCCAGTGAAGGGGTATTCGTTGACATTGCCTATCATTAATGAAGAGAAATCACCAACCTCTACCGTGATGGACGAAACCTACAAAGTCGCGATGACCCGATTTGATGACCGTATTCGGATTGCAGGTACCGCTGAGCTGGCTGGTTTCGACTACCATATTCCTGAAAAACGCAAAGCTACGATAGATATGGTGATAAAAGATCTTTTCCCTCAGGCGGGGGATTTTACTAAGGCAGAATATTGGACAGGGTTAAGGCCAATGACACCCGACGGCACGCCTATTATCGGTAAAACGCCAATCGAAAACCTATTTACGAATACAGGACATGGGACGCTAGGTTGGACAATGGCGTGTGGCTCGGGAAAGTTGTTAGCGAGTGTGGTCAGTGGCTCTACAACTGATATTGAAGCCGATGATTTGAATATTGCTCGTTACTTGTAACTGAATGATGCCATGGTCGAGCCAGTATCTTCATCGTTAAGAATGGGGTACTGGCTCAAGTTTTATATCGAATATTTATCTCGTGGTTGTTTCTAATACATGAGTGAAGCGCTCCCACGATTTCTGGTCGGCCTCTTGTTGATAGTTATTTGAGCCGAACACGGTAAATGCGTGCGGAGCACCACTGTAGGTGATCATTTCATGTGGGACTTTGGTTGTTTCGAGTTGAGCTGCGAGGTTGCCAAAATCTTCCATTGATATCATGGCATCAGCGGTTCCGTGGAACACAACAACTGGCGCTTTTGTCTGAGAGTAATCTTGTCCTTTTGGTGTCGATAAGCCACCGTGGAAGGTGACGTAAGCCTTGGAGGATATACCTTCTCTCGCGGCCTCCAATACGGCTGCGCCACCAAAACAATACCCCATCATCACGTTGTTATCTAAGTTACCACCTAGCTTTTCCGCTTCCATGGCTCCAGCATTGAGCAGCGTACGCATTTTTTCTCTGTCTTGATACAATTCGCCTGTGTGTTGCTTTTTGTCTTTCACTTCGGTTGGACGAATGTCTTTACCAAATAGATCGATGGCGAACACGTTGTACCCCAGTTCATTGAGCATCTCGGAACGTTTCTTTTCGTAGTCGGTTAAGCCATCCCAATCATGTATTAGCAGCACCAAAGGCGCTTGGTCGCTGGCTTCACTCCAATAACCTTCATAGTCCACACCGTCAACTTGGTAAGTAACGTTTTCTCCAGAAATCACAGAAAAGGGAAGTAGAGTTGCAAGTAAACTTAGCGTAGTGAGTGTTCGCATGCGTTAATCCTTTAGATGACAAATGATAATTCAATCAAAAGTATAGATAACGCTAGGATTCTCGCCAGATTCCTTCTTCATGTTTGATGTTTGATGTTTGATGTTTGATGTTTGATGTTTGATTTTTAAGGTAGACATAGAGTGATAGTACGATCAATAAAAAGCCACCGTGATGAGATGCTGTGGCTATTTGATTATGAGAGAGGGTAAAAAAACGACTACCAAGATGCGTTGTTACTGTTGCTGAAGATATCAGGGTACTTGCGTTGATAGCGTGGCAGCATAGATTCATTACCTAATATGCCACCTTGATGGACATAGATAATGGTTTTAGTCAGGTTGTCTTGTTGCCACTGTTCTAAGCATTGCCACATTAATGGGTCATAAAGTAGATCAAACTCAATATCGGTTTGTTCTTGAAGATCCAACCAAGTTTGATAATCCTTTTTATATAATTTACCAAAGTGATGTTTAGTTTTGAGCGGTAAGATCTGTGGATGGTCGGCTTCACCAAGTTCATTGAATTGCTGCGTTAAATAGTCGCTACCACCAACACAGGCGCAAGTTAATACAGGGATGTTATGTAACTTTAAATGTTTATGAAGGTAGAGTGCAGTAGCACCTGTGCCTGCTGGCAAGGCAACGACGAACTCATGTTGACTTTCGAAACGTGTCCAGCTGAGTATTTCCATCGCCAGTTGTTTTACGCCATATTCAGACAGTTGAGAGCGTCCACCTTCAGGTAGCACAATACAATGGCAGTCAGGTTGTCTAACTTGTTCAATGTACTCTTTTGGATGTAGCTGCGACCCAGCATCTCTCACTGAAATGACTTTAGCGCCCAAGTCTACAGCGCCACGATAGTTACCGATTGGGCGTTCATGTAGCCATTGAGGCAGGTGGTCGACGTAGAACTCAAGGGTCCATCCTTTAATCTTTGCCAGTGCAGCGAGAGAGAATAGCGAATTAGCTTGCGCAGAACCGTAGCTGATTAAGGTTGTCGTATTAGGGTGTTCGTCTTCGAGAAGTTTCATGAACTTTCGCGCTTTATTGCCGCAAAAATGAGAGTGGAGCTGATCGTCACGCTTCAAGAAAAAGGTGTGGTCGTTGTATAGATGTTGAGTTACAGGGCTATTATTTAGTTTCATTGCACTTAAACAAAATGCTGACTAAGAAGCCAGCATTTTTATATCAAATAGGACTAATGAGTATCTAGTAGCCTACAAGCGCTGTAAACCAACTAAATCAAGTTTTCATTGGATATCGAGTTCGATGTTAAGAGTTTACTTGCTCAGTTGCTATCGACGTCGATGAAGCTGAGCTCGTTTCAAAGGTGATCTTGGCGCTACATCCACCTCCATTACGATTGACGAGCTCAAAGCCCCAATTGAAGCGTTGGCATAAGTCGTCGACGATCAATAAACCTAATCCATGGCCATTGGGGTTGTACTGTTCCTGTAAGCCTTCACCTTGGTCTTCAATCATAATACTTTCTTCGGACAAAGAAACCATGACAGTGCCACTATTGGTCGCTGCAATGGCATTCCTTAATAGGTTGCCGACCAGCATATTCATGATAGCACTGGTGGCTTGAATGGTGGGTTCTGATTGAACCTGTAAGGATACTTCTATTTGTTTGTCATTTGCCTGTAACGAGTTCTTCGAAATGATGCTTTCTAACTCTTGTTGGCAAAATAAGCGCAGCGGCGCGTCATCACTGTTTCTTTCATAACGCACAAGGCCCAGTAAGGCATCGACCATTTCTGACATCTGTACAATCGCATCATCTATCCGTTCGACCTGACGAGATTGAAACTCCGTTGTTTCGCTTCTTAGTAATAACTTGTTTGCACCACGAGCAACCGTCAGTGGCGTTCTTAACTCATGACTAGAGTATCGAGCAAAGGCTTGTTCTCGTTTGAGTAATGAATTAATTTCACGACGATATTGATTCAGCTGATCAGTTAATTGGCGAAACTCAACGGCGGCGTTATCACTTACACCGAACTCTTCACTTAGGTTTAATTTATTTGTCTCGAGTTGCTCTGAAAGTAAGTTGAAAGGTTCTATCAGTCGTTTCGATAATCGATAGAGCAAAGCGCCAAAGCTAAAAATTAAAATGGAAAGTAATGTTAAAACGAATGTTGTTGCGTACACTAATTCGTCATGGCTAAACTCGACGCGGTCAACTTCAGATAAAAGGATGATTGGATAGGTTTTCCCTTTGTCAGAATACTCACCGACATACACCATTCGTGAATCAGGCTCTTCTCCTACCTCACCAACAAAGCTCTCTTTACCTTCAATGTATTTCCGGTATTCGATAGGGATGAATGAAGGGTCATTGTATGCCATGGTAAGACCATCGATGCGAATTTTACCACTCTCCCCTGACTGAAATTGCTCAACCGCATAGTTTCGGTCAATCAAGATACGTCTTTCGCCCACCCGATCTTCTGATAGATAAAGTGCAGACATAAACACTATGTAGGTAAAGACCGAGACAATGACCGCCATTGCCCCAAAGAAAACCGCTAGGCGGCCAGTTAGAGTTTTAGTGCTAGTGAGAACGTTCAAAATCAATTTGAAGACTCCAAACGGAATCCTACTTTAGGGACAGTAATCAACATTTGGTTGTTAAAGGGCTTGTCGAGTTGGTTTCGTAATTGATAGATGTGACTCCGTAACACATCGTTATTGGGCTCGTCTTCCTCCCAAAGCTGGTATGAGATAGCTTCACGAGTGACCACTTCAGGTGCACTTTGGCACAGCATCTCAAGTATGGTGTAAGTCGTTGGGTTGAGTGCGAGCAGTTTGTCTTGACGGTAAGCTTTACGGGTTTTTTGATCGATGGTGAGTTCATCGAATTGAAGTTTAGAAGAGGCTACTTTTCCGCGGTAGCGACGAACTAATGCGTTCATTCTCGCTTCCAAAATATCCAAATCAAAAGGCTTAGTGAGATAGTCATCGGCACCATGTGCAAAACCCTTCAACATATCTTCGCGGCTATCCAAGGCGGTCAGCATCAGAATCGGTGTCGCATTGCCTTGCTCTCGTAATTTATTACAAAGCGTTAGGCCGTCCATTCTCGGTAACATTAGATCCAATAGGATGATATCAAATGAGTTTTCCATTGCGAGCTGCAGTCCAAGTTCGCCATTGTCCGCGTAATCGAGTTCCATACCAATACACTCAAAATAATCAAATAAGACCCCGGCAATTTCACGGTTATCTTCGACTAATAGAACTCGTTTCATTTTGATTCTCATACAGAAATAGACGGTAACATTATCCTGAGTGAGCGTGAAAAATATGTCAATAACATAACTTTCACTTATGGGCGAGTAGATTGACTGCAGATTAGTCAATGGAAGAATGTATTATGTCTGAACTTCATATTAGCCGCCCTAAGATATCTACATCGCAGAGCAACCCTGCTGTATCTCTGTCTATTATTGTGCCTTTTTACGATGAGCAAGAGGTGTTGGAAGAGTTCCACTCTAGGCTCACTAAAGTTCTTGATAGCTTGCCGATCACGAGCGAGATCGTTTATGTCGACGATGGAAGTAAAGACAACAGCTTGGAGTTGGTGAGTTCATTCACTTCAATCAATAGCTCAATTTCTGTTATCGGTTTAAGCCGTAATTTTGGCAAAGAATCAGCGATGAGCGCAGGCCTTGAGCACTGTCGTGGACAAGCGGTGATTTTGCTAGACGCTGACTTACAAGATCCACCCGAACTGATCCCGCAAATGATTGCCAAGTGGCGCGAGGGTTATGACGTCGTCAATATGCAGCGTAGCCAGCGCGACGGTGAAACATGGTTTAAGAAGTTTTCAGCAGCGAGCTTTTACAAAGTAATGAATGTGGCTGCGAAGATCGATGTTCCTGAGAATGTGGGTGATTTCCGACTGTTAAGCCGAGAAGTTGTCGACCATATTAATCAACTTCCAGAACGTAACCGTTATATGAAAGGCATTTTCTCATGGCCGGGTTTCCGACAAGCAACGCTCCAATTTAAGCGTGATGCTCGCTTCTGTGGTGAGACCAAATGGAACTACCTGAAGCTTATTGGATTGGCGATGGATGGCATTACCTCGTTCTCAATTCGACCACTGCGCCTTGCTACAGCATTGGGTGGCTTAGTCGCGCTGACTGCTTTTGTGTATGGAATGGTCATCGTGTTTAAAACCATGATGTTTGGTGAGCCAACCACGGGTTATCCATCAATGATGGTCGTACAACTGGCTCTTGGCGGCATTCAACTCCTGAGTATTGGTTTAATGGGGGAGTACATAGGTCGTATTTTCATTGAAACCAAGAATCGCCCTCTTTATCTGATCCAATCGGTGGTCGATACCCCTGCATTAAAAACACATTTTAAATTAGAGGAGTCAGCATGAGCCTGAACCGAACACACCTATGGTATTTGTTGGCTTTTGCACTGATTTTAAGACTTTTATCTTTGGCGACATACCCGTTAATGGACACCACCGAAGCGCGCTACGGGGAGATGGCTCGCTTGATGGTTGAAACTGGGAATTGGTTAACGCCTCAGTTTGATTACGGCATTCCTTTCTGGGGCAAGCCACCGTTGTTCACATGGATGAGTGCGGCTGGTATTGAGTTGTTCGGCCTGAGTGAGTTTGCTGTGCGTGCTCCGCATTGGTTAGCTGGTTTTACGACGATTTTGCTGGTTGCGTACATGGCTAAGCGAACCGGTCAAAGTGCCTTGGTCGCTGCAGTTGTATTGGCGACATGCGGCATTTTCTCTATCGCGGCAGGTGCCGTCATGACAGACATGGCATTAACGTTAGCTATGACTATTGCGATGCTGGGCTTTTACTTATGTTGGCTAGGTGGAGAGGATTGGGAAAGAGAAGGAAGTCCGCAGCCTAATGGAGTTTTGTGGGGCTATGTCGGCTTTATTGGGTTAGCACTAGGTCTGCTTGCAAAAGGGCCTGTTGCAATTGTCATTATGGGGATCGCTGTATTCCCTTGGTTGGTTTTACAACACGGCTTGTTTGGTGCTTTTAAAGTACTTTGGCAACGCTTTCCATTGTTGTCTGGCTTAGGTGTGATGCTAGTGATCGCTTTACCTTGGTACATCATGGCCGAAATGGCAACACCGGGTTTTATTGATTACTTCATTGTTGGCGAGCACTTTAAGCGTTTTGTGGTGAGTGGTTGGGAGGGAGATTTATACGGTTCTGCACATGATCAAGCGAGAGGTATGATCTGGGTATTCTGGATTCAAGCTGCTGTCCCTTGGTCGCTTGTATTACCTGTATTGGCGTTTACTCGACGTAAGAAAATTGCAGAGATTAATGCCAAAAATCGTGGGTTATTTTCCTTCCTTGTGTGTTGGTTAATTTCACCTCTGATTCTTTTTACTATGGCGGGAAATATTCTTCCCGCTTATGTGTTGCCGGGTATTCCAGCCCTTGGTTTACTGGTCGCGATACTTGTTGTGGAAAAAGATAAGAAGTGGTTTTCGAGCGTAGCTTTAGTTCTGCCAGTGTTGCTGATGATTGCGATGGTTTACCTAAACTTAGGTAAGGCGAACGAGAAGAGTGACCGTATTATCTTCGAACAGATCACCGATTCAGCGCCAAGTTTTTATGTAGGAAAACGACCGTTCTCTGGGCAATTTTATAGCCAAGGACAAGCGAAAAAGCTACTTGATGTAGAGCAACTAGACGGAATCGACAAGTTCTATTTGATAGGTAAAAGGGTGGAAGTAGAAACCAAGATTAAAGACAACGCGTTAACCTGTATTTTGGAACCTACGGTGAAAATAAAACGCGCTTTGTTCAGCTGTCATAGCCAAGCGAGCAAACCAACTTTGTCGTTGAGTCATATTAAAAGCCAAAGTGATGTTCAGCGTTAACTCAGGGCTACGAATGCTCAATAACAAGCTGCAGATACACAGTCAAAGGCTGCAGTCCCATCACAAGATGGTTCGGTTCGCAGTGGTTGGTGTTGGCGGTTTTGTTGTTGATTGCTTAGTGTTTGCATTGCTTCATTACGTCTTTGGAGTACCCCTAATGATTGCACGAATTGGTTCTTTCATTGCCGCTGCAACGACCACATGGTTTGGTAATCGCGTGCTTACTTTTGGGTTTAGAGGGCAGGGTAATTGGTCTGAAAAATTGATTCAGTGGCAAAAATTCATGTTTTCGGCATCGATATCTGCAGTACCTAATATACTGTGCTTCAAACTAATGACGGGTCTGCTTCCCCCTATTACTGGGGTTGTATTTATCGCAATGGCCGTCGGCACCTTGGTTGGTATGGTGACTAACTACCTGTTCAGTCAATATTGGGTATTTACTCGTTAGGCAAGTAAATGGAAGGCAAGCCATCCAATGACTTGCCTTCCATTTAAGGTGATTGCTAAGCGAGGAGAACGGTAGCTTTGACTCTGCTATTTTCCTGTGTTTGCCCGTTTGGGCTGGGTTTGTTTTGTTTTAGCGACTTCTAACTGCCAGTTTTTGATTGTGTAGCAAATTAAACCTAAACAAAGCCCCCAAAATGCGCTGGCGACTCCGGCAAAGTTAATCCCAGATGCGGTCAGTAAAAAAGTGAATAACGCCGCTTCTCTATGTGTTTCATCCGAAAGTGCGGTTGTTAAGCTGTTAGCCAATGTCGGTAGCAAAGCTAGCCCAGCGATAGCTACGATGATGGATTGAGGAACAGACGAAAACAGAGAGACAAAGGTTGTTCCGAATACTCCTGCCAATAAATAGAAACCGCCTACAGCTAAAGCCGCTTTGTAGCGGCTCTTCGGGTTCGGATCCGCGTTTGGGCTCATACATATTGCCCCTGTCAGTGCCGACAAATTAAAAGCAAAACCGCCAAATGGCGCAAGCAATAAACCGGTAACGCCTGTTGTGGTTATAATTCGAGATGCTGGTGGGTTATAACCATTGGCTTTTAATACGGCGAAACCCGGTAAGTTCTGGGATGCCATTGTCACAATAAATAGGGGAATCCCTACACTCAATAAAGATGACCAGTCAAAATCGGGTGTGATGAACATAGGTTGAGTCAGCGTTAAGTTCACATTCGATAAATCCAACTTTCCCGCGATGCCACTCATCATGGCTGCGAGTAGTAGAATAAAAGGTATCAAAAGATTCCCAAACCTAGGTTTAGCGAGAATATAAGCGGCTAGCATAGTGCTGATGATGACAGCTTCTTGAGACATAGAAGAAAACATTCCGATGCCAAACATCCACAACACACCAGCTAACATTGCAGAGGCGATTGACGTAGGTATTCGCTTAAGAAGTGTTTCAAAAACCCCTGTTAGACCTGTAATGGTGATGAGGAGCGAACTAAATAGGAAGATCGCGACGGCTTGTTCTACGGTGAGTCCATCCAGCGATGAGATGAGTAAAGCCGCACCCGGTGTAGACCAAGCCGTCACAATCGGTTGCTTATATCGCCATGACAGTAGAAGAGTTGACATGCCCATACCTATTCCAAGTGCCCAAAACCAAGATGCAATTTGCTCTTGATTCGCGCCAGCACTGCTAGCAGCTTGGAAAATGATCGCCGCCGCACTCGCATAACCGATAAATACTGCAATGAAACCAGTACTGATGTGAGAAAACTTAACTTGATCCATATTAACCACTCTCGTTGTGCGTTATAACATACATAGGAGTAACTTAGCACTTGTGCGTTATAGCGCACAAGTGCTATTTGTATAAACTTGTTCGTAATAGCTATTCGTAACAATTTAATATACGAGCAAACTCAAATAGGTAGATGAACGAAAACATGTCGAAAAACGTTAATACAGAAGACCGCTTGAATGTAATGGGTAGCCTGAATGCCGAAGGTCGTTTGAAAGCAGATGAAGTTTCGAATGCAGGAGAAGCTTTAAGTGTACAAAATAACTTGAACGTGAAAACCGAATTACAGGTAAGCCAAAATCTAAAGCGGATTCGTAAAGAAAAAGGATGGAGCCTCGATGCGACCGCGAAAGCGACTGGGGTAAGCAAAGCTATGCTTGGTCAGATTGAGCGTGGTGAGTCTAGTCCAACGGTCGCAAAACTATGGCAAATAGCTACTGGGTTTAATGTGTCATTCTCAAGTTTGATTTTGCCTTCTTCAAACAACGAACTGGTGAGCTTGTTCCGAGATGCGAATATATTACGCGACGAAAGCTTGAAGGACGGTTTCTCGGTAAGTGTTGTGTTCCCTTTTGAGCCATCTGTAGGCTTCGAATTGTATGAGCTTAGGTTGGCAGAAAACTATCAACATTTCTCTGAACCTCATAGTGCCGGTGTGACGGAGCATATTTTGTGTATTTCAGGTCAAATGGCGGTTTTCTTTGATGATAGTTGGCATGAGTTAAGCTCGGGACAAGCCGTTCGTTTTAATGCAGAACAGCGTCATGGTTATAAAAATACAGGGCAAGAAAAAGCCATTTTCCACAATATTATCCATTACCCTAATCAATGGCAGCGGTCATAGTTGGTGGAACTCAAGATAATGTCGTCATGTTTCAAGATACAAAAAAGCGCAGCTAAATAGCTGCGCTTTTTATTAATATGATAACCAAGTAAATGAAGTCGCTATAGCTATATTAACGCTGTGTTGCGCGTTGGCGATTCTTGCCGTTACTCGCAGGTTTACCACCTTGACCATTGCCCGCTTTACTGCGGTTTGGCTTGCTATTTCCGCCGCTATTGCCTTGCGATTGCTGGCTACCAGGGGCTTTTTTGATGAAGCCAGTCGCTGGTTTATTACCATTACCGTTCTGCTTTCCGTTACCCTGATTGCCGTTGTTTTGGCTACCTGTTGGCTTCTTACCACCCGGTTTAGGCTTATTGCCACCAGGCTTAGAATGGTTACGTGGGCTTTCGCCGCCAAGACCCGGTTGAGCTTTACTGTGCTTAGTTGCAAAACGTTGTGAGCCGTGACGACCAGATTTACGACGTTGTGCCGGTGTTTGCGCATCAAAGTCTTCTGCGGGTACTAGGCAGTTTGCTTTGTCACCAATTAGGTGCTGTTTACCCATGCTGATCAGCGCTTCACGGATGATTTTCCAGTTTTCAGGATCGTGGTAACGAAGCAGAGCTTTATGCAGACGACGTTGACGATCACCTTTCGGTACAGGAACATCTTCACGCTTTTTATATTTCACGCGTTTCAGAGGGTTAGTCTCTGAGTAGTACATCGACGTTGCATTACACATTGGCGATGGATAGAAGTTCTGTACTTGGTCACACTCGTAGTTGTGCTTTTTAAGCCACATTGCAAGGTTAAGCATATCTTCATCTTCTGTGCCCGGGTGAGCAGAGATGAAGTAAGGAATTAAGTACTGTTTCTTACCGGCTTCAGCGCTGTACTTCTCGAACATCTCTTTGAAACGATCGTAAGTGCCCATACCCGGCTTCATCATCAGATCCAGCGGGCCTTTTTCAGTATGCTCTGGAGCAATCTTCAAGTAACCACCAACGTGGTGAGTCACAAGCTCACGAACGTATTCTGGAGATTCAATCGCTAAGTCGTAACGTACACCAGAAGCGATCATGATCTTCTTAACGCCCGGTACTTTTCTCGCAGAGCGGTACAGGTCGATGGTGTGTTGATGGTCTGTGTTTAGCTTTTCACAGATTTTCGGGAACACGCATGATGGACGACGACAGTTAATTTCTGCTTTTGGATCTGAACAACCTAAACGGTACATGTTCGCCGTTGGGCCGCCCAAGTCAGAAATAGTACCTGTGAAGCCCGGTACTTTATCTTTAATGTCTTCGATTTCATCCAAGATAGATTCTTTCGAACGGTTCTGAATGATACGACCTTCGTGCTCTGTGATTGAACAGAAAGAACAACCACCAAAACAACCACGCATGATGTTAACCGAGGTTTTGATCATGTCGTATGCAGGGATTTTCGCTTTGCCGTACATAGGGTGCGGAACACGCTTATAAGCAAGGCCAAACACGTAGTCCATCTCTTCTGTGGTCAATGGAATTGGCGCTTGGTTAACCCAAAGTTCGCGATCTCCGTGACGTTGGATTAGAGCACGACCTGAGTACGGGTTTGTCTCAAGGTGCAGAATACGGCTAGCGTGAGCGTAAAGAATACGGTCATTGTTTAGCTTTTCGTAGCCTGGGATACGAACCGCTGTTGTTTTTGCATCGTGGCGAGAAGGACGAATCGTAATCGGTTGTGCTTTTACTTCTTCTTTTTCGTCTTTCTTGGTATCACACTGCGTTTCAACTTCGTATGGGTTAACCGGAACATACGCTTTGTTCGGTTTTTCGATACGAGAAGAGTCAATGATCTTGAAGCCTTCAGGGGCTGCAGCAATATTGATTGCAGTACCACGGATATTCGTTAGCGTAGACATGTCTTCGCCATCAGCAATGCGGTGCGCGACTTCAACCAGTGCACGCTCAGCGTTACCAAAAAGAAGAATGTCAGCTTTTGCATCAAACAATACAGAGCGACGAACTTTATCTGACCAGTAATCGTAATGAGCTACGCGACGTAAGCTTGCTTCAATACCACCAAGCACGATTGGCGTGCCTTTGTAGGCTTCGCGACAACGCTGAGAGTAAACCAGAGTTGCACGGTCAGGACGTTTACCACCTTCGTTATTTGGCGTGTAAGCATCATCGTGACGTAATTTGCGATCAGAGGTGTAGCGGTTGATCATGGAGTCCATGTTACCCGCGGTGATGCCGAAGAATAGGTTAGGTTTTCCTAGCTTCATGAATGCATCTTTATTATCCCACTTAGGCTGGGCGATAATGCCGACGCGGAAACCTTGAGCTTCAAGAAGGCGGCCGATGATAGCCATACCAAAGCTCGGGTGATCGACATACGCGTCACCTGTTACAATAATAATGTCACAGCTATCCCATCCAAGAGCATCCATCTCCTTTCTACTGGTCGGTAAAAAGGGTGCAGTTCCGTAGCACTCGGCCCAGTATTTTTTGTGTTCGTGAATAGGAGTGATATCGCTGTACATATTTCAACCTCTGATTTTTGAGGCGGGAATTATAGCGGCATGAGACTAGACTAGCCAGTAGAACATGCCCCTGTTAGTTCTGATGTCTTTCGTCATTTTGGTCATGTAACTGACAAAAGAGCCATACAACATCATAGTTTAAGCTTTGAGTAACGTCGCTAATTTGTGATTTTGATTAGTGTTCGCAGCAGTTTTTGATATTATTCGGCGAAAATAAGTCTGAATAAGTAGATCCACAATGGTCGAAACGTTATTAGTACAATTTGCTCCGATGCTTCTAGGAGCCCAACTGATCTTAACTCTCATCTTGGTGAAAGGAGATATTTGCCCAGGACAGCGTGGTCGTATCCACAAGATGTTACCTGCGATTGGCGTGCTTTGGCTTGCTGTTGCTTCTGTAAAAATTGAAGCCTTTCTGGTCGTGTTCGCGATCTTTTATTTCTATTCTCAAGTTCAAACCAAGAAGACTCGCGATTCTGGTCCTATCTGGGTGATGTACTTGGCCTGTGGTTTAGCGTTGTCATATGTTGCTATACAAGCGACTGAGCAAGCAACCGCTGTTGGTATCATTACTACTTTGCTGCTAGTGGTACTGTTAGGAGCAGCGTTTGGCCATCTACTACTGACGATTGCAAGGACACGGTTGCAGGCATTTCATCGAGTGCTTCCTGTTGTGGGCGTGCTAACCGGTATGTTGGTAGTACTGGCGACCGTCGTGAGTGTTTACTCTTTGTCTGAAGCTCAATTAGAACCTGTGATTTCCACTTTGCTATTTAGTTTTGCTTTGTTGATCTCCTCAATCGTGGTGTGGTGTTGGCATTTACTGTTCGCAAGAACGCCTGAAAAGCTTCAACTGAGTATTTCGTTGTTGATGTTATTGGTGGCCGTTGTGGGTTTAACGCCAGTTTGGGCGCTTTAATCACGCACTTTCATTAATTACGTATTCTTGTTAAGAAGTGTGATCTGTTTTTTAGCGTGACGTTGGTAAGCGTTCTAAACTTAACTCTAGTCAGTGTGTTCGTAAGGAGTACGAGATGGATTTAAGCAACGTCAAAGGTTTCGATAGCATTATTTTGCTAGGAATCGTTAATGAAAAACTTCGCCTAGAATGCGATAGCTTTGAAGAGCTGATCAGCATGTATGAAATGGATACAGAAAGTGTTGTGGGTAAGCTCGATATGCTTGGCTATCAATACGATCCATTGACTAACCAGTTTAAGTCTTACTCGAGATAAGCTAAAGATTAGCGCATCTTTTATCGAAAATGACATGCATCGCGTGTTGTGGGTGTTGAGAGAAAAAAAGTCACAGATTATCTGTGACTTTTTTGTTTCTGACGAATCGATCGAGCTTAACTTAGCCATAAATCATCTTTAAACGACCTCTATGCCATCTAAGTGACTCTTACTTTGCTGTCTTGCCGTGCTAAAGAAAGCTTGCAGGTAACGTTTATCTTTCTCAGAGTTTCTTACCGCTGCGAACAGTCTTCTTGATAGTCCTTTGCCTAATGGCTTGCTGGCAATCAGCCCTTGTCTTGAGAATTCACTGATCGCCCAGTTTGGTAGAGCCGCTACTCCCAAACCTGCTGATACCATTTGAACTAGCATTAACGTGTTGTCCGCTTGTTTCCACTTTTTAGGTTCAACACCCGCAGGCTGTAAAAAGTGCTTCACGACATCTAAACGCTGTTTTTGAACAGGGTAGGTGAGCATGGTGAGATCGCTAAGATCTTGCGGTTCAATGCTCGCTTTTTCTGCCAAAGGTGAGTTGATTGCGGTGATCAAACGCATCTCAAAATCAAAGAGTGGTTCGTAGTGAACCTCAGAGCGAGGCTGTATATCAGAGGTGATCACCAAATCTAGCTCGCCTGCCATTAGCGCGGGTAGCGGCTCAAACCCAAAGCCTGACGAGAAATCTAGCGTTACGCTTGGCCAAGCCACTTGATATTCCTTCAAAGCAGGCATTAACCATTGGAAGCATGAGTGACATTCAATCGCCATGTGCAAACGACCATTCACATCCTCTTTCAGGCTCGCGAGTTCGTTCTCCGCTTTAGCTATTCTTGGCTGTATCTCATCGGCAAGCCTAAGCAAAATCTCACCTTCAGAGGTGAACTTAACTGGTCTAGTTTTACGTAGGAAAAGCTGACCACCGATACGCGCCTCAAGATCTTTCAGTTGGTGAGAAAGCGCCGACTGAGTCAAGTGAAGAGAAGTTGCCGTCGCTGTTAGCGAGCCGCTGTCTCTTAAGGTAGTCAATGTTCGAAGGTGTTTAAGCTCTATCATGAGTTTTCCTCATATTCCCTAAGCCAATTCAATATTTCTTAATAATCACCCTACGGGGTTTTCTTCCATTTGTAAACGTCTAGATGTCCAGATGGATTTAATTTTTTCAGCTTTAGATTATTCAAGATGAATATTTTTAATAAACAAGATGAATATTTGGACGTTGTTCATCGTTCAGATTAGGGAGATAGTTTAGCCATCCAGACGCCTTATAAAGAACTTAAACCATAAGCTAGGCAGTTTGATCGAACACTAAAAATTATTGAATAAGGAACAGGTTCATGACTACGACAACGCATATTTTAGGCTACCCACGTATCGGCGAAAAACGCGAACTCAAATTCACTTTAGAAAAATACTGGCGCGGTGAGATTAACCAATCAGATTTAAAGCAACTCGGTAGCGAACTAAGAAATCGTAACTGGAATGTACAAGCTGACGCGAATCTTAGCTTTGCAACTGCGGGTGACTTCGCATGGTACGACCATGTATTAACAACGACTTTACTTCTAGGCCACGTACCAAAGCGCCATACTGGTGGTTCTGAAGATGAAAAATCCTTCCCAGATTTAGATACTTTGTTCCGTGTGGGGCGTGGTCAATCTCAGGTTCAGTCGACTTGTTGCGGTGGTACGCATACGTCTAGTGACGGCACTAAAGATAGCTCTGCGGCTTCTGATATGACTAAGTGGTTCAACACCAACTACCATTACATTGTGCCTGAGTTCAGCAAAGACGATTCCTTTGAAGTGAGCTGGCCACAACTGTTTGACGAAGTGAGTGAAGCGATAAAATCCGGGCATAAGGTGAAGCCAGTTTTGTTAGGCCCGTTATCTTATTTATATCTTGGTAAAGAAGTGGAGGAGGGTTTTGATCGTTTATCTCTTCTTCCGCGCCTTCTTACCGCTTACCAAGCAATTTTGGCAAAACTCGCTAAGTTGGGGGTTGAGTGGGTTCAAATCGATGAACCAATTCTTTCTCTTGATCTTGAGAGTCAATGGGCAGATTCATTCAAGTTGGCGTATCAAGTGATTCAAGGTGATGTAAAACTGCTGCTCACTACTTATTTTGATTCGGTGACTGATACCTTAGATAAGATAGTAGAGCTACCAGTTAATGGCCTACATATCGACTTAGCAGCAGCACCACAGCAACTTGATGAAGTAGTGGGTAAGTTACCTGAACACTGGGTACTTTCAGCAGGGGTGATTAATGGACGAAACGTTTGGCGAGCTGATTTAGCCGCTCAACTAGAGTTACTACAACCAGTGAAAGAGAAGCTAGGAGACAAACTTTGGGTAGCAAGTTCATGTTCACTTTTGCATAGTCCAGTCGACCTTGAGTTAGAAGATTCACTCAGCGATGAAGTGAAGAGTTGGTTTGCTTTCGCGAAACAGAAAGTGACCGAGGTGAGTATATTGGGTGCGGCACTAGACGGTAACCACAATGCTATCTTGGCGTGTGAAACTTACAGCCAGCCGATTGTTGCACGCAAGAGCGCGACTCATGTGAATAAGCCGCAGGTTCAAGCTCGTATTAACACCATTACCAAAACCCTAACCGAGCGAAGTGCTCCTTATGCCGAACGCGCTTCACATCAGTCTGAGGTGTTAGGTTTACCATTATTGCCAACCACAACAATTGGTTCATTTCCACAAACCGGAGAGATCCGTGTTCAGCGTAGTGCTTACCGCACTGGCAAACTGAGTGAAGCGGAATACAACACCGCGTTGAAAGGTCATATTGCGGATGCGGTGAAACGACAAGAAGCACTTGATTTGGATGTACTGGTTCATGGTGAAGCTGAACGTAATGATATGGTGGAGTACTTTGCTGAAAATCTAGCAGGCTTCCAAACTACCAAATTTGGTTGGGTACAAAGTTATGGCTCTCGTTGCGTGAAACCTGCGATTGTGGTTGCGGATATCGAGCGTGAAAAACCAATGACGGTGGAATGGTCGACCTATGCTCAATCTCTGACTTCAAAGCAGATGAAAGGCATGCTAACTGGGCCTGTTACTATCTTGTGTTGGACATTCCCACGTGAAGATATTTCACGCAAAGAGATAACCAATCAACTGGCGTTTGCGTTGCGAGATGAGGTGTCTGATTTGCAAGACGCAGGTATCAACATTATTCAAATTGATGAGCCTGCCATTCGTGAAGGTTTGCCATTGAAAAAGCGTGACCATGCAGAATACTTAGAGTGGGCAGTGGATGCCTTTAAGATTTCAGCTGCGAGTGCTAAACCAGAAACTCAGATTCACACCCACATGTGTTACAGCGAGTTCAACGAGATCATTGATTCAGTCGCTGCGCTAGACGCCGATGTGATTACCATAGAGACTTCTCGTTCGAACATGGAACTGCTGAAAGCGTTTGAAGAGTTCAACTACCCGAATGCGATTGGGCCTGGCGTTTATGACATCCACTCACCAAACATTCCTTCAGAAGAGTGGATTGTTGATTTACTTAAAAGAGCGGCAAAGAAAATCCCAGCAGAACGTTTGTGGGCAAACCCTGATTGTGGGCTGAAGACGCGTAACTGGGCAGAGACAGAAGCGGCACTGGCTAATTTAGTTTCAGCGACTAAAATGCTGCGTAAAGAGTGGGAGTCGGCAGAAGCATCAGCATAATTAAAGCTAGGGTGTTATCGTTCTAAAAACAAAAGTCTGAGAAAAGAAAGGCCTCGCATCTGCAAGGCCTTTTTTGTTTGTACTAGCTTAACGTTAGAAATCAAATCTAGTTAATGCTCTGACATGTCTCTTTGCTGATTAGCTTTTCAACCATCAGTTGTCCGCGAGTGTTGCGAACCTTAATGTTGTAAGCCAAGCCCATGTCAAGGTTTGCTCTAACTTCAGAGTTGGTGCAGTAGCTGTTAACACTCATATCTACGACTTGGTTTAAAGGCTTAGCACCTTTAGCGTCTTGGTTGTAGATCATCATGATCTCGATAACGGTATTTTTTGCCAGTACACGCATGACTGACAGTGGGCCATACTCAATCGGCAGGCCGGCAGATAAAACGCCAGCACGGTGTTGCGCCATCATTTCAAGCTGTCTTTGTTGGTCTTGCTCACTTGAAGCACAGCCTGCGAGCAGAGCTAAAGCCAGAGAGCCAATAATCCATTTTTTCACGTTAAAATACTTTCTTGAATGGTTTTACAATGACATTTTGGTAGACACCTGCCTCAATGTACGGATCTGCGTCTGCCCATACCTGTGCGTCTTCTAAAGAATTAAACTCAGCAATTACAGTAGAGCCAGTGAAGCCGGCTTCACCAGGGTTGTCTGAATCAATCGCAGGCATTGGGCCAGCAGTCAAAAGTCGGCCTTCATCGTGAAGTGTTTGCAGGCGTTCTAGATGTTGTGGGCGAACACTTAGGCGCTTTTCTAATGAATTTTCGACGTCTTGAGAAAAAATCACGTACCACATATTGGTATATCCTTATTTTACTTCACTGAATTGGGGGCGTTTAAATTCGCTATCTTGCTAATTTACGCGAACTAATTGGTATTGGAAGAGCTAATGATAAGAAATTGTGAAATGGTGCGAGAGAGAAGTATGGTCTTTAGCGATTTCATTCGTTGAAACTAAAGACCGTCTACATTAGCAGCTTGGTGAAAAGTACTATTTATTGATCGGGCGAGGCTTACCACCCTCATCGACAGCAACGTAGTTGAACGTTGCTCCACAAACCTTATATCGGTCGCCGATGCCGTGATCAAGTACAGGCTTAACCCACACTTCTAGGTCGATATTCATCGAGCTACGGCCAATCTTGGTGCAGTCACCATAAACACACACAACATCACCCACTGAAACCGGCTGTTTGAACTCAATACTCGATACTGAAACAGTGACAATCTTGCCGTTAGAGATCTCCTTCGCCAGTATGCCGCCAGCAAGGTCAAGCTGAGACATTATCCAACCACCGAAAATCTGGCCTGCTGCATTGGTATCAGAAGGCATCGCCAATGTGCGAAGAAGTAAAGAACCAATCGGGTTCAAAGTTGATTGAATAGTCATTGTTGTACTCTTAATGGTATTGATTGTTTTAAATTTAAATAGATGTGTTTGCCGCGCTCGCGGTGGTCGTATTTTTAACGTATTCACCGAACACAAACAATCAGTGGCCAATGATCACGAGTATCATTGGCCACTGTTAAATAGCATATTGATAATAATTGTATCAAAAAGGGGATGAGGACTCATCCCTTAGGGTTACTTCTCGTCGGTATTTTTATCCGTTAACTCGTTCTGCTGATCTTTTGGTAGATGCTTATAGATGTAGACACCCGTTAGCAAGGTAAATGCAAAAGTAGCGATCAGTAAGCCAAACACTTTGAAGTTTACCCAAACATCCAAGGGTAGGCTGAAAGCAACGTAAACGTTGAGAATGGCACATAGAGTAAAGAATAAAGTCCAAGCCCAGTTGATCTTGCTCCATACCGCTTCAGGAAGTGTGATCTCTTTACCCAGCATGCCTTTAATCGCTGACTTGCCCATTAGGTGACTGACGGTCAGGCCGATAGCGAACAATGCATAAACGATGGTTACTTTCCATTTTATGAAGTTATCATCATGCAGAAAGATGGTCATGCCACCAAATACGGCAACCATCAAAAATGTGATGATCTGCATTTTCTCTACTTTCTTGTAGATAATGTACGTCAAAACGATTTGTACTGCGGAAGCAACAATCAATGCGCCTGTAGCTGTGTAGATGTCGTACATCTTATACAGCGCAAAGAAAATAATGAGAGGAATGAAATCAAGAATTTGTTTCATGTGGCACTGAATGTCCAGTTAGTTGAGTTGCCAACAGTCTAACGAAAACTGTCCCGATGCTAAATAGCCCGAGACAATTGGGTAACAATTAATTCCATCTAACCGCTAATCGTTTATAACGATTTCAAGCCAGTTATCGCATTGATGTGGTTTGGTAGCGAGGTATCAGTTTCTTGATGTCTTCAAGGTAACCCTCACTTTTCAAATCATCTAGCGTATTTTCGAGTTCTTGCTCGCTCATCGCAAAACAGGTTGATTTGCCAGTCGTTAGGTCGAGAAACTCGTGATATTCACGCTCTGTGAAGTGGCCGATTCTATCCATTAATAAGGTTTTAACCCCATGGTGAATTAAGCCGTAATATGTATGTCTTTGTAAGGTCATAGCCTATCCTCCGTGACAGGGTGCGAAGAAAAGACAACCTGCTGTAAATTGTTTGGGTTATCTATGACAAAGCAATTCGAATGCCATTTGGGTCACAGACACAGAATATTTCTGTTATCAAATTGAATTGATTCTTTTTTCAATCAGTTAAATGAAAGCTAATTCTGTTCTCAACCAAACAATACGTCGCTGACGGAAAATAGTTTTATTTTGAGAACGTTGTCATTCTCATTATGACGCTTTACTGAAGCCTTATGGTCTTTGAGCTTGGCAATTTCCCCGTTGTTAACCGACAAGCCACTCGACCAATGTAGTTAGGGATACATTTTGGCGATTCTTGGGCTGAATTAAGAAGTAACCATTTCCTGAAAAGACACTGTCTTCACTCACTTTGACTAATCTGCCTAAATCAATATCTTGCTTGGCAAGCGTGATGTCGCCTATCGCAATTCCAAATCCTTGAATAGCTGCATTCATCGCTTGATCGAGTGTCGCGAACTGTTGGTTATTCTTGCTCGAAAGGTCATGACTTCCTATGTGCTCCAACCAAAGTCGCCAATCACTTTGTTCATTGTTGGCGTGTAACCACGTGTAGTGAGCGAGTTGGTGCGGTTTGATTAGAGAAGAGGAACCACTGGTAAGGTGATTGGGTTTGATGCTTTGCGCTTGGCAGACGGGTGCGAGTTGCTCGTTGAACAATAACTGGCTGACGATCGATTGTTGGCTCGGCTTCTTGCCATAGGTAATCACGGCATCGAACGGGTCAAAACTTGGCTCAAAAACATGCTTGATGGTAGAAGTGAGCTCAACATCAATCTCAGGGTAGGCTTCTTGAAAAGACATCAGTTTTGGTAGCAACCAAGAGGTAATGCAACTCGGTGCGTTTAGCTTAATTTTGGAAGGGGAACTCGCCACTTGGTTCAGTGCGGATTGCAGTCGCTGAATTGTATCTTGGATGAGCGGAACCAGTTCTTCTCCTTTGGGTGTTAATGACAACCCCCGAGCATGACGATAGAAAAGGTCGCACCCAAGATTTTCTTCAAACGTCAAAACTTGCCGACTCACCGCGCCTTGCGTGACATTGAGTTCATGTGCCGCGCGTGTAAAGTTGAGATGCCTTGCCGTTGACAGAAAGGCGAGCAAGGTTTTAGTTGAAGGCAACGTGTTATTCATGTCTATACCTATGAATTTTAATCATGGCTATTATGTAATTATTTCGATTCATTTATCAATAGTGTTCTGTTTGAATGCAAATACTTACTCATCATTTGTGATTCAATATGTGTATAACGCATCTATTTTGAATATGAAGGCAAGTGGTGAAGACATTGTGATTGAGTGGAAGGGATAGTTCTTTGACATCATTTATTGACAACTTAGTGCCTCAGGCTGTAAAAAAATTAATACCTTATCAATCGGCAAGAAGAATTGGTGGTGACGGACGTGTTTGGTTAAATGCCAACGAGTTGGAAAGCGCTTTGTTTCAAAACGAGACTAGTTATAACCGTTATCCAGATTTTTTTCCGCAAGATATTGCCAAGGCTTACCAAGCTTATTGTGGAACTGATGCCGAGACCTTAGCCGTTCGAGGAGCAGATGAAGCGATTGATTTGCTGATCAGAACATTCTGCAAACCAGCGAGCGATAATATACTGATTTGCTCCCCAACGTACGCGATGTATGAATTTTGTGCCGACGCATTGGCGATTGAAACACTCGACTCCCCATTACAGGAAGATTTTAGCCTAGATGTCGCTGATATCGTCAAAAAAGCCGATCGAGCAAATATTGTTTTTCTGTGTTCACCAAATAACCCGACGGGTAACGTGATTCCTAAATCAGATTTGATTCAGGTGCTTGAGGGAACCGAAGGTAAATCTTTGGTGGTGGTGGATGAAGCGTATATTGAATTTGAACCTCAGACGTCGGCGGTGAGCCTTATTGAGCGTTATCCTCATCTAGTGGTGATTCGTACTTTGTCGAAAGCGTTTGGATTAGCAGCTGTTCGTTGTGGTTTTATTCTGGCGAGTAAAAATGTGATGCAGTATGTCGCTAAGCTTATTCCGCCTTACCCAATGCCTGATTGCTCTTCTCAAATTGTATTGGAGGCTTTATCTGCTGAACGAATCTTGGTGATGTCAGATGCAACTTCAAAGCTTGTGGAGTTACGTGACCGCTTTGCTGACGAGCTAACGCAGTTTGATTTCATAGAACATGTCTATCCATCATCGACCAACTTCATTTTATTACGCCAAAAGCCAGGGCATGAAGTGTTCAGTGTATTGGCGAAAGATGGCATTGTGACCAGGAACCAAAACCATGAACCTGCATTACGCAACTGTGTTCGTATCACTATTGGTAGCCCTGAGAGTATGACTGAAGTTATAGCGTCACTAGCAAGCTACCAAGCACAGTTACAACAGAAACAACAATCTCAAGAACCTCAATTTCAACTTGATAAAAATCATATCTAGGATGGCAATGATGAAAAAGATAATACTAGGAATCGCTTGTGCGGCCGCTTTACTTGGTACCACTGTACAGGCAAAAGAAATCCGTTTGGCGTCAGATTTTACGTATCCGCCATTCAATTATAAAAATAGCGAAGGCGTACCTGTTGGCTTTGATATTGAAATAGCTGACGCCTTGTGTGAACAGGCAAAATTAGAGTGTACTTGGGTTTCGCAAAGCTGGGATTCATTAATTCCTAGCTTATTAGCAAGAAAGTCAGATGTGATTATGGCGTCTATGCGCATTACCGAAGAACGTAAAAGCAAAATATTGTTTACGGATAAGTACTACCAAACACCCGCTGTGTTTGTTGCAGCCAAAAGTGCAAAGTTTGATATTGATAAGCAAGGTCTCGATGGTAAAACTATTGGAGTACAGCAAGGAACGATTCACGATCGTTACGTAACCGACAAGTTTGGGGATGTCGCAAACATCAAGCGTTATACTGGGCAAGATGAAGTTTATTTGGACCTGCAAAATGGTCGCTTAGATGTGACTTTTGGTAATTCAGATCAACTTTCACTGGCTTTCTTAGATAAGAAAGAAGGTGAGGGTTTTGAATTCAAGGGTAAAGCCGTAACGGATAAAGCCTATATCGGTGAGGGTACTGCGTTAGCACTTAGAAAGCAGGATTCGAAGCTAGCTAATCAATTCAATGTTGCGATTGAAGAGATCAGAGCTAACGGTACTTATGACAAAATTGCTGCCAAGTACTTCACGTTTGATATCTATGGCAGTGATTTATAGCCAAAGATCAGACAGCTTTTTTAGATCCAACATAATGAATGGGGTGGTTTCAGTTGATTGAAACCTTCTTCTCGAAAGCTTAATCCGAGGGCAAGTTGGCCCTCGGATTTTCTATTCTATCTATATGGTTAAATATGGATAGTCAAATATGGCAAGACGTCTTCTGTTGCTCTGTTACGGAATGTTAACTCTGGCTCGAATAGTCAGTTTAAATCAGTACTTTTTCAGCTTAATCTTCAACTTATGTTCTATTTCAAGCTATTTCTAACTCACTTGTTTCTAGTTAGAGACCTTTCCAACTTATGCCATATCTCTAGGTAACCTGTACAAATTAAGTCTTAAAATAACACAAAGATATTGTGCTATTTGTAACTAAGGCTTTTTGTGTCTGCTTTAAAAATCAACGAAAATTACAAATTAGCGCTAAATTAGGTCGTTTTACGATCTAAATGACAGGGTGGTATAGCAAGTATGATTGATATCACAATCAAACCATCTCTCTGGTTGATTAATGAGCTTCAGACCACATTATTTTCACATCGTATTGTAATACAAAAATCATAAGGGTAAGAATATTGTAATGAAACGTTACTGCTATGAGCGATATGCAATTGAACGTTAGATTTCAAGCTCAGCTATAACGTGCCATATACAAACTGTACCTCTTACAAAAATGGATTCTGGAGAAGAACATGAAAAAACACCTACTGACGATTACAGCGGCATCAATTCTTATGGCATTTGGCGTTCAAGCAAAAACGTTGACTTTAGGGCATGCAATGTCATTAGAAAGCGCGGCTCACCAAGGGATGGTGATCATGGCTGATAAGGTTAAAGAAAAATCGAATGGTGACCTTACGATTAAGATCTTCCCAAACGGTCAACTAGGCTCTGAACGTGACCAAGCTGAGCAAGTTGTTACCGGTGCGATTGATATGGCTAAAATCAACGGTGGATTAGCAGAATCTTTTGAACCAACTTTTAAAGTTAATGCACTGCCTTTCTTATTCCGTGATGTTCCACACATGAGAACGTTCATGCGAAGTGAAGCTGCACAAGAGATGTTGCTTTCAAGTGAAGGTAAAGGCTTCATTGGTCTTACATTCTATGATTCAGGTACACGTAGCTTCTACGCTAAAAAAGCAATTAACTCACCTGCCGATCTTGCTGGCATGAAAGTTCGAGTCCCTGGTTCTCCAACCATGATGGAAATGGTGAACCTATTAGGTGGTAAAGCGACACCTGTCCCTTTTAATGAGGTTTACACAGCACTTCAGCAAGGCGTAATTGATGGTGCTGAAAACAATATTTCTAGCTTAGTTGAAATGAAACACAGTGAAGTCGCTAAATTTTATTCTATGGATCAGCACATGATGACACCTGATGTGATCATTATTTCAGAATATAAATGGGGTTCATTAACTGCAGAAGAGCAGAAAATCTTAAAAGAAGCAGCAGCAGAGTCTCTTGAAGAGCAGATTAAAATCTGGGACGCAACAGATGACATGAACAAAGAGAAAGGAATGAAAGAAGGCGTAACGTTTGTTGAAGTTGATAAAGCCCCTTTCCGCGCTGCTGTTAAACCTATGATTGATGAAGCGAAAAAAGATCCAAAACTAGCTCCATTCATTGAAAAAATTGAAGCTCTTTAATCAGTATTAGTGAAAATATAATTTTGCCTTGGCTTTGCTAAGGCAAAATTTTTTGAGGTATCACACCATGTTAGCAACTTTCAGAAACCTACTTGATAGGTTGATTCTTTTTGTCTCTTCTTTTGCATTAATGTTACTTGTCGTTACAGTTACTTGGCAGGTTTTTAGTCGTTATGTTTTGAATGACCCAAGCAACTGGACTGATGAACTTGCTCGTTATGCGATGGTTTGGCTTGGCTTATTAGGGGCAAGTTATTTATTCGGTATCAAAGGACACTTAGCAATAACGTTATTGGATGGTTATCTTAAGGGTAAAGCACATATCGCATTACAAGTACTTATCAATGTGATCTCTGGTTCGTTTGTCTCTTTAGCCATGCTTCAAGGTGGCATCGCTTTAATGGGAAGAACCACGCAACAACTCTCTCCAGCATTACAATTACCGATGTCGACGGTTTATTCAATATTGCCGATTTCAGCCGTTATTATCCTCATCTATTTGGTCATGAATACGTTTGATCTTTTTTGTGAACCCAACAAAAAGTAAGTTTTAAAAGGACTCTATATTATGGATTTGTCCATTGGTGTTTGGCTGTTAGGCCTATTCTTATTCATGATCGCGATAAGCATGCCGATTGCGATTGCAATTGCCATGTCATCTTTAACGATCATGTATTTCATTTTGCCGTTTGAAGTCGCCAGTATTACTGCGGGTCAAAAAATTATTACCGGTATTGATAGTTTCAGTTTATTAGCAATCCCTTTCTTTATCCTCGCTGGCAATATAATGAATGTGGGTGGTATCGCTAGTCGGCTTATCAACCTTGCAAAGCTCTTGGTTGGTTGGATCCCTGGCTCACTTTTTCACGTTAACATCTTTGCAAATATGATGTTTGGCGCTGTTTCAGGATCCGCCGTTGCAGCAGCAGCAGCAGTGGGTAAAACCTTAGGCCCTGAATTAGAAAAAGATGGTTATGATAAAAATTTAGCAACAGCAGTAAACGTTGCATCCTGCCCAGCAGGATTATTGATACCGCCGAGTAATTCATTGATCGTATTTTCAGTGGTATCGGGCGGAACATCTGTCGCGGCTCTGTTTATCGCGGGTTATGTCCCAGGTATTTTAATGGGCTTGAGCTGTATGGTCGTAGCCTATTTCATTGCTAAAAAGAAAGGCTACAAAACAAGTGCGAATGACGGCTTCACAACGAAAGATGTGTTGAATATTGTTTGGCAAGCAACGCCAAGCTTAGGGCTTATTGTTGTTGTTATTGGCGGTATTATTGGTGGTATATTCACTGCAACAGAAGGGGCATGTATAGCGGTTCTTTACTCTTTTATTCTGTCACTCTGTTACCGAACCCTCAAATGGGCGCATTTTCCGATAATCTGTAGAGAAACCGTTCAGGTCACGGGTATCATGCTGTTCTTGATTGGTGCTTCAACCATCATGTCATGGGCTATGGCTTTTACCGGTCTACCAACAATGATCAGTGATTGGATGCTCTCTATTTCAGATAATCCGATCATCATTTTTATCCTGATGAACTTGATTCTACTGATTGTGGGGATGTTTATGGATCTTACGCCTGCCGTATTGATCTTTACCCCTATCTTTATGCCGATTGCTGAACATTTAGGTATGCACCCAATTCACTTCGCGATGATGATTATCTTCAACTTATGTATTGGTATTGCAACGCCACCCGTTGGTACCGCGCTATTTGTAGGTTGTAGTGTCAGTGGATCCAAGATTGAGAATGTTATAAGAAGTATCATGCCGTTTTGTGCCGTATTGATCGTCACATTGCTGGCTATTACGTTCATTCCTGAAATTAGTTTAGCGTTGCCTCGCGCATTTGGTTTAATAAACTAATGGCAGATAATAAATAGTGACAGTTCTATACCGAAAGTTAACGAGTGATTTTCAGGGACTGCTGATTATTTAAAATTAAAAAACCGCCTTCAATGAAGGCGGTTTTATTTATTAAAAGACATCATTGTTAATTTGCTTAACTTACGATTAAGCCGATTGGCTTTTAATTAAGCTTGTTGCTTCTTTAGCTCAGCTTCTTGTACTTCGTCTTCGATCAGAGAGTCAACGATGACTGCACATGCTGCATCACCAGTGATGTTCAGAGCAGTACGGATCATGTCGAAGATACGGTCTAGAGCGAACAACAGAGGTAGACCTTCGATAGGGATACCAGCCGCTAGAAGAACCGCAACTACTAGGAAAGAAGGACCTGGAACACCGGCTTGACCAACTGCGCCTAACGTAGAGGTTACGATGATAGCAACGTAAGCACCCATAGACAGGTCGATGTTGAACAGCTGTGCGAAGAAGATAGCAACTAGGCCGTAGTAAATTGCGTTACCAGACATGTTGATCGTCGCACCTAGAGGAAGAACGAATGAAGCCGTTGAGTTACGAACGCCAAGTTCCTTCTCTACCGTTTCCATTGTTACTGGTAGTGTCGCCATTGAAGAGGCTGTTGATAGTGCAACCGCTTGAGGCTTCTTCATTGCAACGAGGAACTTCTTCGCAGAAGTCTTAGTGAAGATTTGAATCATCAGTGGGTAAGCCACAAAGCCGAAGATCAGAATCGCAGCGATGTACACGACGAAAAGTTTGAACACAACCATTAGTGCGCCAAAACCGAATGTACCAACTGCTTCTGCCATTAGGCCGAATACGCCAAGTGGTGCAATGATCATAACCTTGTTGATCATCCAAACCATAGCGTCAACAATCGCGTTTACGCCATTGATGATTGGGTCACGTTTCTCTTTTGCTTGTTTAGAAATCGCAATACCAAAGAACAAGCAGAAAACTAGGATTTGCAGAATGTTTGCTTCATTCAGTGATTGGAAAACGTTGGTAGGGATCATGCCAGTGATGGTTGCCCAGAACGTTGGAAGTTCGCCCTTCGCAGCGTATTCAGAAGAGAACATGCCTTCAACGCCAGTCACATCGATACCACGACCTGGTTCGAATATTTCACCCATAACAAGTGCTAGTGCTACAGCAAGTGCAGATGTTAGTGCAAAGTAACCCAGTGTAGTTACACCAACTTTACCTGCAGATGAGCTATTGCCTAAGCCAGCAGCGCCTGAAATTAGTGCAACTGCTACTAGAGGGATAACCAGCATCTTGATCAAATTGATGAAGATAGCACCCAGTGGAGCGAACATTGTTGCACTCTCACCCATCATCGCTCCGACTAGGGTACCGATGATCATTGCAATAACGACTTGAACGCCGATGTTGCTTAGTAAACTCTTTTCTTTTAACACTTCCATAACCTCTGTGCTACTAAATATAAAAATCCCAGAACTACCCACCAATGTACGATGTACCATTGGCGAATTATTTCGTGAAGAGTTTTACACGTATCCTTTACATTTATCAATATGAGCGGATGTGAAAGTCTATCAAAAAGCAGTAATCAAATGTCACTTGATGATTTTTTGCACTAAGGCAAACGATTGCTTTTTAATTTGCCATTATTTTTTATAAATAATAGTGATGTTTTGGTGAGGTGTTATAGATGTGCTACAGGTTTGTATGAAGTGTTGTTTTTAGCATAAATTTAACAATTTAGAGGGTTTGGACGTGTTCTCGGAGAAAAACTCCCACAGCGCAAATTATCGCACTAGTGGGAGTCTATTTATTATTTTTGCGTCGCAGCTTTCATTGGTGTAACAAATTCAGCTAATGCTTTTAGCATTTCTTCAGGTTGTTCTACGTTACTCTCAATGATTTTCACGACAGCTGAGCCAGAGATGGCACCGGCAGCGCCTGCTTCAATGGCTTCTTTTACTTGCTCTGGTGCCGAGATACCGAAACCAAGCAATGCTGGTGGCGCGTCGAACTTGTTCAAGCGGTCAAGCAGCGCTGTTACTGGCATATTTGCCTTTGTTTCAGCACCCGTTACGCCTGAGCGAGAAAGTAGGTAAGTGTAACCGCCACCTAGCTCAGAAACTGATTGAAGTGTTTCATCGCTTGCTGTTGGTGGGGCAATAAAGATTGGGTGAACACCAAACTTCTTCGCAGCAGCAACAAATTCGCCGCTTTCATTGGTTGGAACATCAGCAATCAATACTGAATCGATACCTGCATTAGCACAACGCTCGTAGAAGTTCTCGATACCACGTGCGTAAACCAAGTTTGCGTACATCAGTAGGCCGATTGGTAGTTCTGGGTATTTAGCGCGAATTTGACCAATAAGATCAAAACATACATCTGGCGTTACTTTAGAATCTAAAGCACGAATGTTTGCGCCTTGGATTGTTGGGCCATCTGCAAGCGGATCTGAGAATGGGATACCAAGCTCAAGTGCGTCAGCACCCGCTTCAACTAGCGTTTCCATGATCTTAAGAGACTGCTCTGGGGTAGGATCGCCAACCGTTACGAATGGTACGAATGCGCCCTGATTCTTTTCAGCTAAGCGAGTGAAGAGTGATTGATAGCGATCCATTATAATGCTCCTTTCTCTTTAAGAATGTCGTGTACAGAGAAAATATCTTTGTCACCACGACCAGATAGATTAACCACTAATAGCTGTTCTTTCTCAGGGTCTTCGTGAGCCATTTTGACAGCGTGAGCTACAGCATGAGATGACTCTAGCGCTGCGATAATACCTTCTTTACGTGCAATCAATTGGAACGCTTCTAGCGCTTCGTCATCGGTCACGTTGTCGTATTCAGCACGGCCAATGGCATTTAGGTGAGCGTGTTGAGGACCAACTGATGGGAAATCTAGACCCGCAGAAACAGAGTAAGACTCTTCTACTTGGCCATTCTCATCTTGCATCAGTGGCGCTTTCATGCCGAAGAAAATACCGGTTTTACCGTGTTTAAGTGGCGCGCCATGTTGGTCGGTATCAATACCTTTACCAGCAGGCTCTACACCGATTAGGCGAACAGACTCTTCTTCAATAAAATCAGCGAACATGCCGATAGCGTTTGAACCACCGCCAACACAAGCAATAACCGCATCAGGAAGGCGACCTTCACGAGCTAGAATTTGGTTCTTAGTTTCTTCACCGATCATGCGTTGGAAATCACGAACGATGGTTGGGAATGGGTGAGGACCCGCCGCAGTACCCAATAGGTAGTGCGCGTCTTCATAAGTTGCAGACCAGTCACGTAGTGCTTCATTACATGCGTCTTTTAGTGTTGAAGAGCCAGAATGAACAGGGATAACCTCTGCGCCCATTAGCTTCATGCGGAACACGTTCGGGCTTTGACGCTCAACGTCTTTTGCGCCCATGTAAACACGACACTTAAGACCTAATAGAGCACAAGCTAGAGCGGTTGCAACGCCGTGTTGGCCTGCGCCAGTTTCAGCGATGATTTCCTGCTTGCCCATACGTTTTGCTAGCAATGCTTGACCAAGTACTTGGTTTGTCTTGTGAGCACCGCCGTGAAGTAGATCTTCACGCTTTAGGTACAGTTTGGTTTTTGTACCTTTAGTCAGGTTACGCGTTAGCGTTAGTGCCGTTGGACGACCTGCGTACTCTTGCAGAAGCGTCATGAATTCGCTACGGAACTCAGGATCGGCTTGTGCATCGATAAATGCTTGTTCAAGTTGGTCTAGTGCTGGCACTAGGATCTGCGGTACGTATTGACCACCGTATTCACCGAAGTAGGCATCGAGTTTAGCCATTGTGTTATTCCTTCAATTCTATTGGTGTGTATTAACACCAAGTCATTTAATCTTGCTTGAGCTTCGCAAAAGGCAACGCTCACAAATATGTTTTTAGTTTCAGCTTTCTAATTTCTAGCGCCGAGTTTGGACTAGTAATTGCGAATCGCTGCAAAAGCACGCTGCAGCTTGTCTGCGTCTTTTTTACCTGGAGCGGATTCAACGCCAGAGTTGAGGTCTAATCCTAAACAGCCCAACTTAGCCGCTTGGTTAGCATTTTCTGGGTTTAGGCCACCCGCCAACATGATTGCGTTTTGGTTGTTGATTAGGCTCCAATCGAACACTTGGCCTGTGCCACCTGTTTGAGAACCCACTTTAGTATCTAGCAGATGACGAGTCACGTTGCTTTCCAGCAATTCTGGCAGCGAGCTTTTAGCACCGTTTTCATCACCAGAAGCCACACCGTAAGCTTTCCAAATCTCAACGCTTTCAGGTAATGATTGTTTTAGCTCATCGACATATGCTTGAGACTCATCACCGTGCAATTGCACAGCGAACAGGCCTAGCTCAGAAACCGTTTTCGCAACGTCAGTAACGCTATGATTTTGGAACACGCCCACGTAGTTCAAAGGTGCGCCGCTCATGGTTAAACGAGCTGCTTCGATATCAACATGACGCTTAGACGCTTCAACGAAAATCAAACCACCGAATACTGCACCCGCTTGATACGCTTTCGCCGCGTCATCTGAATGCGTTAGACCGCACACCTTGTTTTCACCCAGTGTTACTTTACGAACCGCTAATTCTAGGTTCTTTTCAGCCATTAGAGAGCTGCCGATTAGGAAGCCGTCTGCAAATGTTGAAAGGTCACGAACTTGTTGATGTGTGTAGATGCCAGACTCTGAAATCACGACTGCGTTTGGAGCCAGTTCGCGAATCAGCGGAGCCAAATCTTTAGTACGGTTCAGATCCGTCGAAAGGTCACGTAGGTTACGGTTATTAATGCCGATCACCTTAGCGTTTAGAGCCACAGCACGGTGAAGTTCTTCTTCGTTACTGACTTCAGTAAGCACACCCATGTTGAGTGAGTGAGCGACTTCAGCCAGCGCTTTGTACTCTTCGTCATCTAATACCGAAAGCATTAGCAAAATTGCGTCAGCTGAGTAGTGACGAGCTAAGTAGACTTGGTAGGTATCAACCATGAAGTCTTTACACAGGATAGGTTGCTTAGCAATGCTACGAACCTTAGGTAAAAACTCGAAGTCACCTTGGAAGTATTTCTCGTCTGTCAGCACTGAAATTGCGTTTGCGTGGTTGTTGTAAACCGATGCAATGTAGTCCAAATCAAACTCGTCACGGATTAAACCTTTTGACGGTGATGCCTTCTTACATTCAGTGATGAAAGCAGTTTGCTCGCCGCTCAGAGCGTCATAAAAGCTGCGGTCTGTTGCAGTTAGTGACGCTTTAAACTCGTCCAATGGTTGAGTCTGCTTACGCGCTTCAACCCATAGGTATTTATCACGAACGATTTTTGCTAATACTTCCGCCATTTCAGCTTCTTTGACTGAAACGTGGGTCGACAATTTATCGGTAGTCTGTGTCATGTTCTTTGTCTCAACTCCGTCGTTCATTAGGCGTGTGCAGCAAGCTTTTGTACAAGCTCGTATGCTTTGCCAGAGTTCATTGCGTCAATCGCTTGCTGTGCATTAGCTTTTAGATCTTCGTGACCAAATAGGCGCATCAGCAGAGCAACGTTCACGGCTACTGCGCCAACTTGAGCTTCAGTGCCTTTACCCGTCAGGATATCGGTTGTGATGGCTTTGTTCTCTTCTGGCTCGCCGCCCTTGATAGCTTCAAGAGGGTGAGTGTTTAAACCAAAATCTGCCGGTGTCACTGTGTATTCGTGAATTGCACCATCTTTGATTTCAGCAACGATGGTTTCGCCGTGAATCGCTACTTCATCAAGTCCGCTACCGTGAACAACCGCCGCGCGCTTCATGCCCATTTGCAGCATGGTTTCCGCGATAGGGCGTACAAGCTCTTTGCTGTAAACACCCATTAGCTCGATGTTAGGGCGAGCAGGGTTAATCAGTGGGCCAAGGATGTTGAAGATAGTACGTGTTTTCATGGTTTGGCGAACAGGCATCGCGTGACGCACGCCACCGTGGTATTGCGGAGCAAATAGGAATGCGACGCCAAGTTCATCGACAGCCGTACGCGTGTCTTCCGCAGTCATTGCTAGGTTGATGCCAAACGAATCCAGTAGGTCAGAAGAGCCTGATTTGCTCGATACACTGCGGTTACCGTGCTTCGCGACTTTTAGGCCACAAGCGGCTGCAACGAATGCTGAAGTCGTCGAAATGTTAATGGTGTTATGACCGTCGCCACCTGTACCTACGATGTCTGCAAAATCGTAATCAGGGCGTGGGAACGGGTTTGCATTGGCAAGCAGTGCTTTCGCCGCGCCAGCAATTTCGTCTGGCGTCTCGCCTTTGATTTTAAGTGCAGTCAGTGCAGAAGCCATCAGGATTGGGTCTAGTTCGCCCTTGATGATGACATCAAATAATTGTTGGCTTTCTTCTTGAGTAAGAGACTGCTGTTCGTAAAGTTTATTAATCTGTTCCATGATCGTTTCCTATATCGTCTTTTTCTCAAGAGCCCATTCGATAGCGTTCGCAAGAAGCGTTGCACCGTAAGTTGTCATAATTGATTCAGGGTGGAATTGGAATCCACACACCTTGTCTTGTTCTTGAACCACAGACATGACCAAATCATCGACTTCAGCTGTCACCGTTAGGCTATCAGATACATGCGTTGCTACTAAAGAGTGGTAGCGAGCGATAGCCAGTGGCGAAGGTAAGCCTTGGTAAGTCGCATGGTTTTGGTGTTCCATCATCGACACCTTACCATGAATTATTTCGCCAGCGCCTGCAACGGTGCCGCCGTAGGCTTCAACAATCGCTTGGTGGCCTAAGCAAATGCCAATCATTGGCACTTTGCCTTTTAGCAGCTGAATCAGCTCAGGCATGCAGCCCGCATCAGCCGGAGCGCCAGGGCCTGGTGAAAGCAGTGCAACAGGGTTGTCTAGTTCGTTGATCGCCGCTTCAACTACTTTTGCAGGAATGTTGTTACGGTAAATTTTCACACTGTGACCTAATGAACGAAACTGGTCTACAAGGTTGTAAGTGAACGAGTCGAAGTTATCGATGAATACAATATCAGCCATGATTACGACTCCTTCTTACTTGTTAGGTTTTTAGTATGAGCTGCTTGAATCGCAGATATGACCGCTTGAGCTTTGCCGCGAGTTTCGTCAGCTTCTGCTTGTGGGTCAGAGTCGAACACCACGCCCGCGCCTGCTTGTACTTGTGCCATGCCATCTTCAACGTAAGCAGAGCGAATTACGATACAAGTATCTAAAGTACCTTCGCCGGTTAGGTAACCGACTGCACCGCCGTAGCTACCACGGCGCGTTTTTTCTACGTCACGAATAAGCTGCATTGCACGGATTTTTGGTGCGCCCGTTAGCGTACCCATGTTCATACAAGCTTGGTAAGCGTGTAGGGCATCTAAATCTTCACGTAGCTGACCTACAACACGAGAAACCAAGTGCATCACATGGCTGTAGCGGTCTACTTTTAGCAAGTCTGCTACGTGGCGAGTGCCTGCTTCAGCAATACGAGCCACATCGTTACGCGCTAGGTCTACTAGCATCATGTGTTCTGCGTTTTCTTTCTTGTCGGTGCGCAGTTCAAGCTCAATACGGCTGTCTAGATCGAAATCGATTTGGCCATTCGGGCGCTTACCGCGGCGACGAGTACCGGCAATTGGGTAAATCTCGATTTGATTAGTTTCTGTTTCGTATTTCAGAGCACTTTCAGGAGAAGCACCAAACAGAGTAAACAGCTCGTCTTGCATGTAGAACATGTAAGGGCTTGGGTTACTTTGCTTGAGTTCTTTGTAAGCAGCCAGTGGAGCAGGGCAAGGCAGTGTGAAGCGGCGTGAAGGTACCACTTGGAATACGTCACCTTTTACTACGTATTCTTTTAAGTCACGAACCGTTTGGCAGAAGTCTTTATCTGAAACGCTTGGTACCGCTTCAACGTTGTTGAGCGGTGTTACTTCTGTGATGGCTTTCAGTGATTGACACTGAGTTTGAATGTCGGCTAAGCGCTCAGTTAGCCGTACTTTGATGCTGTCATCTTGAGCGAACAAGCTCGCATGAAGTAGGCCTTCGTTCTCTTGATGGTCGAAACGCAATAGTGTTTCAGCTACGTAGAAGACAAAGTCAGGACAATTGTTGGTTGCTTCAGCATCACCTAGCGGTTCAAAGTTCGCCACGATGTCATAAGCGAATAAGCCCGCCATGAATAGTGCGTGTTTGTTATCTGCGTCTTGCTCAAAGCTGTGCTGCACTAAACGTAGAGCATCGAATGAAGAGGCTTCTCTTAAACGTGAGTCTTCATCTACTTCGTTGCTTGGCTCGATAAAAGTCAGCGTCAAAACGTTATCAGTCAGGTCAGATTTAATTTCTGCTTTCACATTTTGAGTTAGGTGTTCGATAAGCGCTTGACCGTTTTCAGTCAATGCTTGAAAGGTTACTTCATGTCCGCGACATACGATGCGAACAGCAGAGTCGATAAGGAGTAGGCTTGTCAGGTTCTGTTTAGATTCAATCTCAGCAGATTCCAACAACAGACTGTCTGTTTTGTTTTCACACAAAGTATGAAAAACGCTGGTTGGATCTTGCGAGTAAGGAACGGAAGAATTGATGACCTCAATGGTTCCCAGCTTTTTGATTTCAATGGCCTTGTTCACAAGACCTCCTTTATGATTCTTTAAATTTCCTGTCGTACATAGTCGCATAAAGATACTGTTCACCCAATCTAGAATATGGTCAATTCGTTGATTTGTTAGTCAGTTGAATGTGAGATGTTCGACAAATTAAAAAGCCCGCTATGAAAGCGGGCTTAGTGATAACTTTTTTATAAACAAACTGTTTAACTAGAAGTACACGTTAGCCCACCAAGAACTTGTCCAAGTGCGCCACCAATTAAGCTCTGAACTTGCTTCTACTGAAGAAAGTTCTAAAACTTTATCTTTATGGTTTTGGTTAAATTCTTGTAACATAGTGAACCTATCAAATGTGATACTTCGTATTTGCGTACTAGTTAACTAGTTTTGTGCTTGCAGGTCAAGTGCGTTGACACAAATATAACGATAAAAATTGAAAACAATGAAAAAGAATATATGAGAATTGATCTACATAGTCATACAACAGCCTCAGATGGCCGACTTACTCCACCTGAACTGATTGACCGAGCGCTAGGCTTTAACATCGAAGCGTTAGCGATTACAGATCATGATACGACTGATGGGCTTGCAGAAGCACGCAGCTATATTGCTGATAACAATCTTCCTATTCAGTTGATTAACGGCATCGAGATCTCAACCGTTTGGCAAAACAAAGATATCCATATTGTTGGGTTAAACGTCGATCCTGAATCACCAGAATTGAAAGCGTTAATTGAACAACAGAAGCAACACCGTGTCGGACGTGCAGAGATGATTGCTCAGCGCCTTGAGAAAGCGACCCGAGAAGGGGTTCTCGATGAGGTTAAGTTGATTGCTGGTGATGCGCCGATTACTCGCGCTCACTTTGCTAAGTGGCTAGTTGATAACGGTTATGCGAAAACCATGCAGCAGGTGTTTAAAAAGTTTCTAACTCGCAATAACCCAGGCTACGTGCCGCCAACTTGGTGCTCTATGAGCGATGCTGTCACGGCAATTCATGCAGCCGGCGGACAGGCTGTATTAGCACACCCTGCGCGATATGGCCTTACAGCAAAGTGGGTTAAGCGTTTGTTAGCCGCATTTGTTGAAGCAAAAGGTGACGCTATGGAAGTAGCTCAACCTCAACAAGCACAACAAGAAAGACGCACACTTGCGGATTATGCTATACAATACAAACTATTAGCCTCCCAAGGCAGCGACTTCCATTATCCATCCCCGTGGATGGAACTTGGACGTAATCTCTGGCTACCTTCTGGGGTCGAAGAAGTATGGAAAGATTGGGAGTTTCAAACGGTTCCACCATCTGATACCGATGACAGTATTTAGGTGAACCAGCTCCTTCTGATGATAGAGTCGAGAGATTCGATAACGAGGATCAACAATGAGCCAGTTTTTTTATGTACATCCAGATAACCCACAAGCACGCTTAATTACCCAAGCGGTTGCGATTATTCGCAATGGCGGTGTGGTGGTTTATCCAACAGATTCCGGCTATGCGCTGGGCTGTCAGCTTGAAAATAAACAAGCACTTGAACGTATCTGTAAGATCCGTCGAATCGATGACAAACACAATTTCACGTTGTTATGCCGTGATCTTTCTGAATTGTCTCTGTACGCACGAGTAGATAACGTCGCATTCCGCCTGCTTAAGGCGCATACGCCCGGTGCTTACACGTTTATTTTTAAAGCAACCAAAGAAGTGCCAAAGCGTCTGATGAACGCCAAGCGTAAAACGATTGGGATTCGTGTCCCAGACAACAAGATTGCACTCGACTTGTTGGAAGCGATGGGCGAGCCATTGATGTCGACGTCACTGATTCTTCCGGGGAACGAGACAACTGAATCGGACCCTGAAGAAATTCGTGACAGCCTAGAGCATGCGGTTGATGTCATTTTGAATGGCGGTTACTTAGGTGAGCAACCAACCACAGTTATTGACTTCAGCGACGATGACGCCGTTGTTTTACGTCGTGGTGCCGGCGATCCAGCACCGTTTGAATAATAGCGTTACTGATTAACAGTCTGTAACGAAACAGCAAACTTGCTTGAGTAAATAACAAGTGCTTTTTGGCAGGTTATTTGCGATAATACGCGACCGCGATTTGGTCGCGAAAAAATTCATTCGACGTCTGTGAAGACGACAATTAGGTAGAAAAGAGTAAATGAGCGAAAAATTACAGAAGGTTTTAGCGCGAGCTGGTCACGGTTCTCGTCGTGAACTAGAAGGTTTAATCAAATCTGGTCGTGTAAGTGTTAACGGTCAAGTTGCGAAACTGGGCGAGCGTCTTGAAGACGAGAACTCAGTGATTCGTATCGATGGTCACACTATTACTGGTAAAGCTTCTGAAGAAGTAGTTTGTCGCGTGCTGGCTTACTACAAGCCAGAAGGTGAGCTGTGTACTCGTCACGATCCTGAAGGTCGCCGTACTGTTTTCGATCGTCTACCTAAGATCCGTGGTTCTCGTTGGATTTCAGTTGGTCGTCTTGATGCAAACACATCGGGTCTTTTGCTTTTCACTACTGATGGTGAACTTGCAAACCGCCTAATGCACCCAAGCCGTCAGGTTGAACGTGAATACCTAGTACGTGTATTTGGTGAAGTGAACGAGCAGAAGGTTAAGAACCTTGTGCGCGGCGTTGAACTAGAAGATGGCATGGCTCGTTTCGAAGATGTTGTTTACGCTGGTGGTGAAGGTATGAACCATACTTTCTACGTAGCGATTAACGAAGGTCGTAACCGCGAGGTTCGTCGTCTTTGGGAATCACAAGAAACGACAGTAAGCCGTCTAAAACGTGTACGTTACGGTGATATCTACCTTGATAAGAAACTGCCTCGCGGCGGTTGGAAAGAGCTAGACCTTGAAGAAGTTAACTACCTACGTCAGTTGGTTGAGCTAAATCCAGAGAAAGAAACATTGTTGGATCTTGATCCTTCAAATACTTCTCGTAAGCGTGAGCGTTCTCGTAGCCAAAAAATTCGTCGTGCTGTTAAGCGTCACGAAGAGCGTGCAAATGCACCAAAAGGCCGTAGTAACCAGACTAAGCGTAAGAAGCCTGCAACTCGCGGTACTACAACTCCAGAATCAGGTCGTAGCACTCCAACAGCAAGCAAAGGCAAGCCTCAGACTAACAAGAGCAAGCCTAAATTGAACAATGGACGTCCGGCTAAACCAGCTAAGCCAAGAACACGTCAGTAATTACGCAAGTAGTTACTTCAGTTTTTAAGCTTAAAGCTTTATTAGTTGAAAATACTGAATACTAAAAAACCTGCTCATTGAGCAGGTTTTTTTACGTCTAGAAGAAATAAAAGATGCGGGATGCGAGTAATCGAGTAGAGAAAAGCGCAGAAGTAATCGACAGCAATTGTGCTTTGCGCCTTGCGCTTTTCTTGCGTGAAGCTACAAATCTCTTCGTATCTCGTTCTATTTACTTGTGATTCGAGAAGTTATCGCCTTTCGCCAATCGGTCGTAGAGCACAACATTCACAGAGGCCGCTAGATTCATGCAGCCGTTAGTTGGAACGTAAATCGTGTCACGACAGAAATCGGTGATCTCTTTCTTTAGCGTGCCGTCTTCTGGACCAAAAATGTAAAACGCGCGTGGTGGGTGCTTGTAATCAGGCAGAGGCTTAGCACCTTCAATCAGATCAACAGCAACAGGCACGCAGCCTACTGGAATAATATCTTTTAGCTCTTCAACACCAATTAAAGGCAACGCTAGGTGCTTTTCTTTGGTATCTGTGTGGAATTTTCGCGCATGGTCGTAACGTGTGCCGGTGTAAAACACAGAGTTGGCGCCGTAGCAGCCAGCCGCTCGCATAACTGAGCCTACGTTTTCAGGTGTCTTTGGGTTAACTAGGCCAATGCAGGCGTAGCCTTTTGATTGTGTGTCTGTTTTTGCTTTGGTCATAATCAGTGAATCTAAAGTTGATGATGAAAGTGAGTAATCACGATGGGGATAGCGTGATAAAAATAGCCGAGCAATCGGCTCGGCTAACTTTTAACTCGCTTACATGAATACTTGTTTACTCATGCAGATGAGCGTCGACAGTGGTATTAGTCGCGTTTCCACAGCATGTGACAGAACTTATGTTCTGGGTCACGGCTGATTAGCATGCGAGCAAATACATCGTCTAGAACGTCATCAGCTTCATTCACAAGACCAATGCGCACTTCAGCGTAGATTTCTTTGTCGACTTCAAAGCCAACATGTTCAACCCAATCATCGCCAGTTTCAACAAGTTCTGCAGCGCCACGATCTTCAAACTGCGCTGTGAATAGAATCACGTCTGCAGGTTCAAGATTGTCAGGTGCCATCTCTAGAAAGATGTCATATGCAGTATCAATTGCATCGTCGTAAGACATAAGGTCGTTAGCTTCGGTCATAATAAGTATCTTAGCTTGCGCGGTTCATGTATTTACGTTCAGCGGTGTTCACTACAACTTTGTCGCCAGTCGCGATGTATTCAGGAACTTGAACAGTAAGGCCGGTAGATAAACGAGCTGGTTTAGTACGAGCTGAAGCAGACGCGCCTTTGATTGAAGGGTCAGTTTCTTCGATCACTAGTTCAACTGAAGAAGGAAGCTCAAGAGTAGCTGCGTTACCATCGATAAGAATAGCGTACATACCTTGCGTTTCTTCATTGATGAACAGCAGTTCGTCTTCGATCATTTCACCGTTGAAGATGAATTGTGTGTAATCTTCGTTATCCATGAAGATGTACTCGTTGCCATCAACGTAAGAGAACATCACTGCACGCTTAGTCACGTCGATAGTTTCAACGATTTCGTCAGCCTTGTGACGAACTTCTGTTTTAACGCCAGTTGCTACATCGTGACCTCGGAAGCGGTAAATCTTTTGACCACCACGGCCACCTGGTGTTGTTACTTCGATATCTTTTACGAGTATTGTTTTACCATCAACATTGATCGCAAAACCTTTTTTAATCTCACTTGCTCTAGGCATTTTGTGTTTGTCCTTATTGGGTCTATCCGGTGATTATATCTCGTAGACGCTATAAATAGGAATAGCTTGAATCATAAAGTCACCTAAGCGATCATAGAGAGACAGTTAAATCATTATTTTATTTACCGAAACGACCTATGCAGCTACCTGTTATTGACCCAACACAGCCTTTTCAACCTGAATTCCAACCTGTGGTTAACGATCTGATTACCTTTCTAAAAGGTGGGTTAGGTTCTAATCTACACAGTGTCTATATTTATGGCAGTGTAGCGCGTAAGCAAGCCGTCGTCGGTCGGTCGAACCTTGATGTTGTTGTGGTTACTCATCGTCCTTTCCCAGACCAACGAACCACGTTGTTAAACACCATTAAGTGGCGTTTTCAAAAGAGCTTCCCTCAGGTCACACAAGTGGCGATCAAAACCACCTTGGTGAGCGAGATCGTTGATTTCGACAACATATTCACATGGGGCTTTATGCTGAAACATTTAGCTGTGTGCGTGCATGGTGAAGACTTATCGGATTGTTATGGTGATTTTGAAACAAGTTGGGAAATCGCTAAGCACTGGAATATGGATGCGGAAAACTGGTTAGCGGTGTATCGCAATAAGATCGCCCGAGCAACAACGCCAGAACAACAAGTGGCCGCGCAAGTGGTCATTGCTAAAAAGCTACTGCGAGCGAGTTATTCTTTGGTGATGTATCGTGACAAATATTGGTTCGATGACCCAATAGAGTGTGGTCAACAGTTCTTGAAGTATCACCCAGATAAAGACGTCGAAATCCACAGGTTAGGCATTTTACTTTCTGGTAAACCGATTCCTAAACGTTCGGTAATAGGGATTCTTGATGGTTTTGGGGAATGGCTGGTTAAGCAATATCAAAAAACTGAGTTTCGTATCGGATAGAGATTAGTAACCTCCCAATGAATACTAAAAAGCAGAGTGGGCTGAGTAACACAGCACTTCTCTGCTTTTTTGCTTCAATGACCACTTTGGAAGAGGATTCAATCTAGAACAGACCTAGCTGCTGCCCGCTAACTCTTTCAAAATCCAGTCCTATAAACGGCAAAATTGCTTCTGCAACCGGTTTGATTTGTTTGTCGATATAGTGCTGATAATCGATGCCACTTTTTAAATACTCTTTGGGCTCAGGACCACTCATAGTAATCAAATACTCAATACGTCCTTTGTTTTGGTATTGAAGAGGGCGACCAAGCTGAGCATTGATCTCGTCTGCTAATCTTGCTGCGCGAACCTGTGGTGGAATGTTCTTTTGGTATTCGTGTAATTTGCGGCGTAAGCGCTTTTGGTACACCAGTAAATCATCGTGTTTACCAGCAGAGGTTTCATCGACAAATTGTCTGATATAGTCCGTTGGGTCTTGATCGTTAAATACCATTTCATACAAAGTTTGTTGGAATTGCTGCGCGAGAGGTGTCCAATCGGTTCGCGCACTTTCAAGCCCTTTAAAGATGATCTTCTCTTGGTCGCCTTGATTGATCAAGCCTGCATAACGTTTCTTCGACCCTGTCTCAGAGCCTCTAATGGTCGGCATAAGAAACTTGCGATAGTGAGTCTCGTATTCTAATTCGAGTATAGAAGTCAGGTTGTAGGTTTCTTTTAAGTGATTCGTCCACCAATCGTTGATGTAAGCCGCTAATTCATGGCCAATCTCGTCGGCTTGCTGTTGGTCATAACTGCCATTCAGAGACACGAAGGTTGAATCGGTGTCACCGTAGATAACTTGATAGCCTTTGTCTTCAATCAGAACTTTGGTTTGTTTCATGATTTCATGACCACGCATGGTAATGGATGACGCCAGGCGAGTATCGAAGAAGCGACAACCTGAAGACCCCAACACTCCATAAAATGAATTCATGATGATCTTAATCGCTTGAGAAAATGCTTTTTCGTTGTTCTTCTTAGCCACATCACGTGCTGCCCATAGGTTCTCAATCATTTCTGGCAGAAAGTGTTTAGAACGGTGGAACTGACCACCTCTAAAACCTTCGACCGCTTGGTTTTCTCCTGGGCCTAGTTCCAGCTTTAACCCTTCAATCAGCCCCATAGGGTCAATCAAGAAAGAGCGGATGATTGATGGATACAGGCTTTTAAAGTCGAGAACTAAAACTGAGTCGTACAGGTTGGGAATCGAATCCATCACATAACCGCCGGGACTCGCAATCCAGTTCTCCGGCTCTAAGTTAGGCGCGACATACCCCGCTCTGTGTATCTGAGGCATGTACAAATTGGTAAATGCTGCCACTGAGCCACCAACACGATCCAGCTCTACACCGGTTAATCGAGAACGCTCAATCGCGAAGTCGAGTAGGTGAGTGTGTTCAAAGATGCGGTTTACGAGCACACAGTCTTGAAGGTTGTACTTGGCGAGTGAAGGTTTATCGAATTTAAACATCCGATTGATCTCATCCATGCGATCGTGAACGTTATGGATGTCTTTGCCTTCACCAAGTAGCTCTTGGGATACAGATTCAAGAGACCAAGAGCGAAAGTGATAGGTTGCCGTTTTTAGCATATCGATGCCATCTAGGACAACGCGCCCGGGAATGGTAATAAAGCCTTGCTGGTTTTGTGCAGAACTGCGAAAGAAGCTTGGTTGGTTGTCTCTACCAATAGTGAGTTTTACCTCATTCCATTCAGCTCGTTTGTGCAGAAGCCTAAAATCGAAGTCGATGACATTCCAACCAATGATGATGTCAGGATCAAACTCCGAGAACCAAGCTATCATCGCTTCAAGCAGCACTTTTTCGTTGACAACCCATTGGATGTTGGTGTCTGCTTCTTGTGGTTCGCCGACCATGATGACTCGGCTGTCCATCGGGCTGTCTAAGCCAATGGAATAAAGCACGCCTTTTTCTGAGCATTCAATATCAAGTGACACTACTGACAAGTTAGGTAAGTAATCGCCTGATCTACACTTTGCATTAGAAACTCTACGATGTTTGTTCTTTTGGATGGCAGCCCCAGTAAACTCGATACTTCCTTTGATAAAGCGTTCCATCAAATATCGGTCAGCCAATCGAACATCACTTTCAAAAGTCTGGATTTCGTCGTTGTGAAAGGCTTGCGCTAAACCGAAGCTACTTCTCGACAAAGAGGTATAACACGCGGCCAGAGGCGTTTGCTCAAAAGTGGCCAATTCTAATAGTTTAAATTGGCAGTCAATAGCTTCTTTAGTCGCAATCGCCTGACATGCTTGCACGTCAGATTGAGCGACAAAGAACACAGGTTTTTCATTTTGAATCGTCAGCAAAGTAGGGCCTTGGGGAGTACTTAGCCATAAATCGATTTGAGTACGCCCTGAAAAGTCTCTTGCTTGTCTTGTGAGTACGAATCCTTGCTGAATATCCAATGTAGTAACCTATTGAAATGGGGAGTCGAATACTACCATTTAGCTATCCTTTACGCACAATAGACGGCAGAAATAGTCACTAAATTCTAGTTAATCGTTGTAAATAACGGGACTCTATAAGCAAATAACCGAAATTGTCGCGAATGGTGATTTAATGTTATTGAAAATATCTTTGTCTTGTGTAATTTTATTGGGTGTTGTCTTAACTAGTTGATTTTAACCAAAAGCTTATTGTTTTAGTTGGCTTATTTATAAATAAGTACTTGCTAAAGTTCGTGTTTCAGCACATATTCAACAGAGCTTTTTTTTACTAATTAAGTTAAGATGTACTTGATGCTGCGATCCACTGTTCCTTTGTTTAATTGTTTCAAACAGATGAAACGACACAGTGGTTGCAGAGCCAATTAATAGTGTGGAGATACAAGTTTGATAAATGTTTTCCTTGTAGATGATCACGAGCTGGTTCGCACAGGGATACGACGTATTATTGAAGACGTCCGTGGAATGAACGTAGCAGGGGAAGCTGAAAGCGGTGAAGATGCTGCAAAATGGTGTCGTACTAACAATACTGACGTTATTTTGATGGATATGAATATGCCTGGTATTGGTGGCTTAGAAGCAACCAAGAAGATCTTGCGTTTCAACCCTGATATTAAAATCATCGTTTTAACTGTTCATACGGAAAATCCGTTTCCAACTAAAGTGATGCAAGCTGGAGCTGCAGGTTACCTTACTAAAGGTGCAGGTCCGGATGAAATGGTAAATGCTATTCGAATGGTCAACAGTGGCCAACGATACATTTCACCAGAAATTGCGCAGCAGATGGCTTTGAGCCAATTCTCGCCTGCGTCTGAAAATCCATTCGCAGACTTATCTGAACGTGAACTTCAAATCATGATGATGATTACCAAAGGTCAGAAAGTGACGGATATTTCGGAACAACTCAATCTAAGTCCTAAAACAGTTAACAGCTACCGCTACCGTTTGTTCAGCAAACTGGATATCAGTGGTGATGTAGAGTTGACGCATTTAGCGATTAGACATGGAATGTTAGACACTGAGACCCTTTAACACTGAGATCGTATAGTGACCAACTTGTTTGACTCAGTCTCATTCCTTAAGACAGTAACAGAGCAGCCTGGCGTTTATCGAATGTATAACGCCGAGGCTGTCGTTATTTACGTCGGTAAAGCTAAGAACCTCAAAAAACGCCTTTCCAGCTATTTCCGTAAAAAAGTAGACAGTGAAAAAACACGTGCTCTAGTCAGTAATATCGACAAAATCGATGTCACTGTGACTCATACGGAAACAGAAGCTCTTATTCTTGAGCACAACTACATCAAGCAGTATTTACCGAAATACAACGTACTTCTGCGTGATGATAAGTCGTACCCTTATATTTTTATTAGTGGCCATAAGCATCCTCGTTTGTCGATGCATCGCGGTGCTAAGAAGAAAAAAGGTGAATACTTTGGTCCTTATCCTGATTCTGGCGCTGTGCGTGAGACGTTACACTTAATACAAAAAATTTTTCCTGCTCGCCAGTGTGAAGATACGGTTTATGCCAACAGAACGCGCCCGTGTTTGATGTATCAAATTGGCCGCTGTGCTGCGCCATGTGTCAGTTCAATTATCTCTGATGAAGAATACAGCGAGCTTATCGACTACGTTCGTCTATTCCTTCAGGGGAAAGACAAGCTCGTCCTTGAAACGCTTATCGACAAAATGGACAAGGCTAGCCAAGAGCTTCGCTTTGAGCAAGCGGCCGCTTTCCGCGACCAAATCCAAGCGATTAGACGGGTGCAAGAGCAACAGTACGTATCTGATGATTCAATGGAAGATATGGACGTGTTGGGCTTTGCTCAAGAGAATGGCGTGGCTTGTATTCATATCTTGATGATCCGTCAAGGTAAGGTATTAGGCAGTAGAAGCCATTTTCCTAAAATTCCCAACAATACGGTGCGAGAAGAAGTTTTTTCGAGCTTTTTAAGTCAATATTATCTCGCACATAACGAAGCGAGAACCATACCAACTCGCCTCATTCTCAACGCCGATTTGATGGAAGATGTCACACCGATTCAAGAAGCTTTGTGTGAAGTTGCGGGTCGGAAGATCCACTTCAATACCAATCCTTTAGGGACTCGAGGTCGTTACCTTAAATTGTCGAATACCAATGCTTTAACGGCAATTACCACCAAGATTAATCATAAGATGACCATCAACCAACGCTTCAAAGAGCTTCAAGAAGTGTTGTCGATGGATGCTATCAAGCGCATGGAATGTTTTGATATCAGTCATACTATGGGTGAAAGTACGATAGCTTCTTGTGTAGTGTTCAATCAGGAAGGCCCCGTTAAACCGGAATACCGCCGCTACAATATTACTGGTATTACTGGAGGCGATGACTACGCCGCGATGGCTCAGGCACTTGAAAAGCGCTATTCAAAGCAACTTGATGTCGACAAGATCCCAGATATCATCTTCATTGATGGTGGTAAGGGCCAACTGAATCGTGCTCATGAGATTATTTCTCAATATTGGGACGATTGGCCGTTTCGACCAAGAATGATGGGTATAGCGAAAGGGGTAACACGTAAACCTGGTTTGGAAACCTTAGTGACCCTTGAAGGTGAAGAGTTCAATTTACCAAGTGATGCGCCAGCACTACACCTTATCCAACATATTCGTGATGAAAGCCATAATCATGCGATTGCAGGGCATAGAGCGAAACGTGGTAAAACGCGAAGAACGAGTGCTTTGGAAGGAATTGAAGGTGTGGGGCCTAAACGTCGTCAAGCTTTGCTGAAATATATGGGTGGCTTACAAGAACTTAAGCGTGCAACTGTCGAAGAAATAGCCAAAGTACCGGGCATTAGTCATTCTTTGGCAGAAAACATTTATCAAGCATTGAAACAATAGTAAAAATCCCGCACCATTAAAGCGCAATTAATAAGAGCCCAATAATATGCGTTTGAATATACCTAACATTTTGTCCTTACTGAGACTATTTTTGATCCCAGTATTCGTTGTCGTTTTTTACCTACCTTATCAATGGGCTCCTTTTGCTGCAGCGATGGTTTTTTGGGTAGCGGGTTTTACAGATTGGCTAGATGGCATGCTAGCTCGTAAACTTGGACAAACTTCTCGTTTCGGCGCATTCATTGATCCTGTAGCCGACAAAGTACTGGTTGCTACGGCTCTTATCTTGATTACTGAGCATTTCCACTCGATTTGGATAACTATTCCAGCAGTGACTATGATAGCTCGTGAAATTATCATTTCGGCACTTCGTGAATGGATGGCTGAAATCGGTAAACGCGCAAGTGTTGCGGTATCTTGGGTTGGAAAAGTAAAAACCGTTTCTCAAATGTTCGCCCTTTGGGTGCTTATCTGGCGCTATGATGATTGGATGGTATGGGTGGGTTACATTGCACTTTATGTGGCAACTGTTCTTACTTACTGGTCAATGGCACAATACTTGATGGCTGCCAAAGACGATTTGTTGGATGAAAAACACCATTGATGAAGAAGCGAGCTGAGGCTCGCTTTTTTGATCTTTAACCTAAGTTTAAGTGATCAATAGTGGATATCTAATGTGATATAGATCTCCTTTGAAGAGCCTGTTCACAGCGTGCTTTGCACATAAAGTCAGCTATTTAGGCTGTTTCGTATGAAATCTATTCAAACGAATTAAAAATACAAAAATAATATTGACTCAATCGTCTGAATCCGTAGAATGCATCCCGTACCCAAGAGGATGGCAATAAGCGATTCGGTTGGAGTTACTAAGGCGCCTTGGCAGAGTGGCTATGCAGCGGATTGCAAATCCGTGGACCTCGGTTCGACTCCGGGAGGCGCCTCCATTCTCTCTTTCTTACTAGAAAGAACATGAATGAAAATGCGATACTAGCTCAGTTGGTAGAGCGCAACCTTGCCAAGGTTGAGGTCATCGGTTCGAACCCGATGTATCGCTCCAAAATTTGTAATGTTGATTGGCGTCAGCATTAAGATGGTGTTTTACTTTTCAGTAATCGGCATCGCAATAAAGAATTGCGTGCCCTGGTGGTGGAATTGGTAGACACAAGGGATTTAAAATCCCTCGGCGTTCGCGCTGTGCCGGTTCAAGTCCGGCCCGGGGCACCATCTATTAAAGTCTACGTCTTAACGGATGTAGCAAATGCGATACTAGCTCAGTTGGTAGAGCGCAACCTTGCCAAGGTTGAGGTCATCGGTTCGAACCCGATGTATCGCTCCAAATTAAAAAGCCCGAACAGAAATGTTCGGGCTTTTTGGTTTCTGGCGTTTAGCTTTACGTTTAAGAACTCTTGTTGTTCGAACTCAAAATTCATACCTATTTCTAACTCTACTTCAAAATTTCGCAATCAAGTTTGTTTAGACAAGTTAGTTTTAAAAAGCGAGATTCTCTATGAACTCGTTTCTCGCTCTAGGGAGTGACGCCCAGACCTCAAAGCCTCTCTAGCAGCTTTAAAGTCACCGTACTAGCATTTGTATATTCTCGTCATCCTCCTCGGGCATGAGGAACCAATGAATCGGGAATCTCTTTCTTAAACGATAGTGTTGACGATATTTACATCAATTCCTCAATCACCGTTGTTATTTATCAAGCTATTATTAAAAACTATTGATCGTTCATTTCACTTTATGTTACTTTCCCGCGCAATCTCGGAATGACCGATGTTCAAAAAGAGCAGCGATCGCTTCTGGGGGATACGCGTAATGACCATTCTTGCTGATTGGGACATTACGTAGGGTAGGTATTGGCTAGTCCTTTAGCTGATAGACGGGATACTTATGGCGCAATTCGTCATGTTAATGGGAAACCCAACATTGAACTCATTTAAAACTACATTGCTAATCAGCTCTGCATTTCCAAAGGGACCAGCTCCTCATAGCTGCCCGATCCTGCAAAAATGCCCAATTCTTCAAAACAGTAGTATTACTGAACCTTGAGCTCGCGCTAACCAATTTTTGCTGTCCTAAGACGGCCTAATTTCGTATTTGTCATTTGACTTATGCGAGCGTACAGCTATATCTCATTTCTAGACAATACGCGTGTTTCACTATGAATTCTCTCTAAATCAATAGAGGGACAGAGTGTAATTGCGTCTGATGGAGGTGAGTATGAACACATTCAAGGGGACTTTTATGACTACAGCCTTTGAAGTCGATATCAACAGTATCGCAAACTCATTTTCAACTATGGTTCCTATCTTAGAAGGAACGCACGATCTAACACCCGACGCTATTTTGCTTGAGCAAGAACAGCATGAATCGGATGTTCGCTCTTACCCAAGACGCTTGCCAATTGCAATTAAAAGAGCATGTGGCGTTTTAGTTGAAGATACTCGTGGCCAACTATTTCTCGATTGCTTAGCCGGTGCAGGTACACTTTCTTTGGGTTACAACCACCCTGAAATTAACCAAGCACTTAAAGACCAACTTGACTCAGGTTTGCCATACCAGACTCTTGATATCACGACTCAAGCGAAAGAGACGTTTATCAAGCGAGTTAAAGCTTTTCTTCCTCAAGACTTTTCAGATAACTCGGTTCTTCAATTCTGTGGTCCATCAGGCGCTGATGCTGTAGAAGCGGCTATCAAGCTAGCGAAGCAAACCACAGGTCGTAACACCATGTTTGCTTTCCGTGGTGCTTACCATGGCATGACAAACGGCACCATGGGCATGATGGGCAACCTCGGCACTAAAGAGCGTCGTAGCGGCTTGATGTCTGATGTGCACTTTATGCCTTTCCCATACAACCTGCGCTGTCCGTTTGGTATTGGTGGTGAAGCAGGTGCTAACGCGAGCATTCGTTACATCGAACGTATGTTGAATGATGATGAATCCGGCATCATGAAACCAGCTGCGATGATCGTTGAGCCTGTACAAGGTGAGGGCGGTGTGATCCCTGCTCCAGCATCTTGGTTACAAGGTCTACGTCGTATCTGTGATGAACACGGCATCTTACTGATCTTTGATGAAATTCAGTGTGGTGTGGGTAAAACGGGTCATCGCTTTGCGTTTGAAGAGTCAGGTATTAATCCTGATATCTTATGTTTGTCTAAAGCGATTGGCGGCGGACTGCCGATGTCGTTGCTTGTATTCGATAAGAGTATCGATACTTGGAAAGCTGGTGAACACACCGGCACATTCCGTGGAAATCAGTTAGCAATGGTGTCTGGCGCTAAGGCGTTGGAAATCATCGAGCGAGATGGTTTAGTTGAGCACGCAAACATCGCAGGCCAATACTTACGTCATGGGCTTGAGAAGATTCAATCGCGTGTGAACTGTATTGCTGAAGTTCGTGGTAAAGGCCTGATGCTTGGCGCTGAGATCAAGCAACCAAACGGCGAACTCAACAAATTTGGCGAGCCGCAATCAGACGGCCAATTAACCCTAGCTATTCAACGAGCAGCATTAGAGCGCGGCTTGATGGTTGAAAAGGGTGGTCGTGATGGTTCGGTAATTCGTTTCCTTCCACCTATGATTATCTCTTTTGAGCAGATCGACTTTGCATTGCGCGTCATGGAAGAAGCGATCATCGCAGCGGGTGGTGGTTTACGACAAGACCAAACACAAAGCGAAGAATCAAATCAGGAATGGAACAAGCATTTCATCCAGACGGGTTTAGGCGGTAGCGACGAATTTGCTAGCGTGATGAACCAAACTACTCAAGCGATGAAAGCCGTTTTTGAACAGGTTGAAAGCCCTTATTCGGGTTTAGATCCAAAAGTGCTAGAAGCCGCCATCAATGCTGTCGATCTCGATAACAACCAATACGCTTTGGTTGATGTTGTAGATAGCACTGCAGACCTTGTCGCTGCAAACTCTATCTTTGTGCAACACCCAGACTGTATTGCACACCTTCACACTCCACCTCTTATGGCTTCGGTAGCCGCTGAATCGATTATCGCGGCGTTGAATCAATCGATGGATTCATGGGACCAAGCATCGGCTGCGACTTATGTTGAGCAGCGCGTCGTGGATTGGATGTGTGACAAATACCAACTTGGTGCACAAGCTGACGGTGTTTTCACCAGCGGCGGTACGCAAAGTAACTTAATGGGCTTGTTGCTAGCAAGAGACTGGGTTGCCGATAAGCACGACGGTCACTCGATTCAAAAGTTGGGGTTACCTGAGTACGCGAGCAAACTGCGTATCCTATGTTCAAAGAAAACTCACTTCACGGTTCAAAAATCCGCATCATTAATGGGATTAGGCGAAGCTGCAGTGTGCTGTGTCGATACCAATGCAAACGGCACCATCAAAGCTGACTTGCTAGATGCAGAAGTGAAAGCACTTAAAGCACAAGGTCTGATTCCTTTTGCTGTGGTTGGCACGGCGGGCACAACCGATCATGGTGCGATTGATGACCTGGAAGCGATAGCTGATATCGCTAACCAACAAGATCTTTGGTTCCATGTCGACAGTGCTTATGGTGGCGCGCTTATCTTAAGTAGTCATAAAGCTCGTCTAAAAGGCATCGAAAAAGCGGACTCTGTCAGCGTTGATTTCCACAAGTTGTTCTTCCAAACAATCAGCTGTGGTGCGGTGCTGCTCAAAGACAAAGCGAACTTTAAGTACTTACTGCATCACGCAGATTACTTGAATCGTGAGCACGATGAGCTGCCGAATCTGGTCGATAAATCCATTGCTACCACCAAGCGTTTCGATGCACTGAAAGTTTTCATGACGATGCAAAGCGTTGGGCCAAAGCAATTGGGCGATATGTACGACCATCTCTTAGAGCAGACGCTTCAAGTTGCCGATCTGATTCAGAAGCATGACGATTTTGAGTTACTTGCTGAGCCGTCACTGTCTACTGTGCTGTTCCGCTCGGTGCCTAGCAATGAGCAATCGGCAAACGGCGTTCTTGATTTAGACAAACTGAATCAGACGTTAAGACTGGAGGCGCTGACTCGTGGCGTTGCCGTTCTTGGCGAAACGGTCGTCGATGGTAAAAGCGCGCTGAAATTTACTATCTTGAACCCGTGCTTAAAAACATCAGATTTCAAATCTCTAATTAACAAAATTCAGACTCTAGCCACTGAGCTAGCAGAACAACAAGGGTAATTAATACTATGGCTATTCTACAAATTGGTGCAGGCGGCGTTGGTTGGGTTGTTGCACATAAAGCAGCACAAAATAACGAAGTACTGGGTGATATCACAATCGCTTCGCGCACAATCGCGAAATGTGAAAAAATCATCGAATCGATTAAAGGTAAAAACAACCTTAAAGATTTAACTAAGAAACTAGAAGCACGTTCAGTAGACGCTGACGATGTTGATGCGCTTGTTGCTTTGATTAAAGAAGTTAAGCCTGATCTAGTTATCAACGCTGGTCCTCCTTGGGTAAACATGGCGATCATGGAAGCGTGTTACCAATCTAAAGTATCTTACCTAGATACATCGGTAGCGGTTGACCTATGTTCTGAAGGTCAACAAGTACCACAAGCTTACGATTGGCAGTGGGGCTACCGTGAGAAGTTCGCTGAAGCGGGCATCACAGGTATTCTTGGTGCTGGTTTTGATCCAGGTGTGGTATCAATCTTTGCAGCGTACGCGGTTAAGCACTTGTTCGATGAGATTGACTCAATTGACGTGATGGACGTGAATGCTGGCGATCACGGCAAGAAGTTTGCGACAAACTTTGACCCAGAAACCAACATGCTTGAGATCCAAGGCGATTCTTTCTACTGGGAAAATGAAGAGTGGAAACAAGTACCTTGTCACTCTCGTATGCTTGAATTTGAATTCCCGAACTGTGGTTCTCACAAAGTTTACTCAATGGCGCATGATGAAGTTCGTTCAATGAAAGAGTTCATCCCAGCTAAGCGTATCGAATTCTGGATGGGCTTTGGTGATGCATACTTGAACTACTTCAACTGCATGCGTGATATCGGTCTTCTTAGCCCAGATCCGCTAACACTGCACGATGGTACTGTGGTTCAGCCTCTGCATGTTCTTAAAGCACTACTACCAGACCCAACATCTTTGGCTCCGGGTTACACGGGCTTAACGTGTATCGGTACTTGGGTTCAAGGTAAGAAAGACGGTAAAGAGCGCAGCGTATTCATCTACAATAACGCAGACCACGAAGTGGCTTACGAAGACGTAGAGCACCAAGCGATCTCTTACACAACAGGTGTTCCAGCGATTACGGCTGCACTTCAGTTCTTCCGTGGCGAATGGGCTGATAAAGGTGTGTTCAACATGGAACAGCTAAACCCAGACCCGTTTCTAGCAACGATGCCTGAGATCGGTCTAGATTGGCATGTCCAAGAGCTAGAGCCTGCAGCTGGTTTACCTCTGATCCATACTTTGAAGTAATTCTGGCTCTTTGCCCTCGTTGCGTTGTCCATCGTGCTTATTTACATTCGTAAACTTCGCGCGATGTCCTAGCTACAAGGGTAAAGTTCTGCGTATTCAATCCAAAGTTTTCAGAATGACAAGAACGTACAAATACAAGCCGATGCTGTTGCGTCGGCTTTGTTCGATTATCATGTGCCTTCGTGAACTCGAGGGCCGCAAGGTATTAACATGCAAAACAACGAACTAAAAACCCCATACTTCATGATCAACGAAGACAAGTTGATTGCGAATTTAGAGATAGCTAAGCAGCTGAAAGAGATTTCAGGTGTGAAGTTGGTATTGGCACTGAAGTGTTTTTCGACATGGGGTGTGTTTGACATCATCAAACCTTACCTCGATGGCACGACAAGCTCTGGCCCATACGAAGTGAAACTTGGTCACGAAACCTTTGGTGGTGAGACGCATGCTTACAGTGTGGGTTACAGCGAAGATGACGTGAGAGAAGTTGCGGATATTTGCGACAAGATGATTTTCAACTCACAAAGCCAATTCGAAGCTTACCGCCATATTGTTGAAGGTAAAGCGTCGCTGGGTTTACGTCTAAATCCGGGCGTAAGTTACGCAGGACAAGACTTAGCAAATCCGGCGCGTCAATTCTCTCGTTTAGGTGTTCAGGCTGATCACATTAAGCCTGAGATCTTCGACGAGATTAATGGCGCGATGTTCCACATGAACTGCGAGAACAAAGACGTCGATGCATTTATCGGCCTGCTTGATTCAATCTCAGAGCAGTTTGGCGATCACCTAGATAAGTTGGATTGGGTGAGCATGGGCGGAGGTGTGTTCTTCACATGGCCGGGTTATGACATCGAGAAGTTGGGCCTTGCACTAAAAGCCTTTTCTGAAAAGCACGGCGTGCAGATGTACCTTGAACCGGGTGAAGCGATCATTACTAAAACGACGGATCTGGTCGTGACAGTAGTTGATATCGTAGAGAACGTGAAGAAAACGGCAATTGTCGACTCGGCAACCGAAGCGCATCGCCTTGATACGCTTATCTACAATGAACCGGCATCGGTATTGGAAGCTTCAGAAAATGGTAGCCATGACTATGTAATTGGTTCGTGTTCATGTCTTGCGGGCGATCAGTTCTGTGAAGCAAGCTTTGATGAGCCACTTAAGATTGGTCAAAAGCTGCACCTGCTAGACAGCGCGGGTTACACCATGGTGAAACTGAACTGGTTCAATGGCCTAAAAATGCCGTCAATCTACTGCGAGCGTAGCGGTGGCGAAGTTCAAAAGTTGAATGAGTTTGGCTATGAAGACTTTAAACGTTCATTGTCACAATGGTCGGTTAAGTAACCAAACATTGCATTAGAACGATAAAAAGAGCGGCCGATGAGCTGCTCTTTTTTGTTTTTAGATAAATGTTACCAGTGAAAAGATAGAAGTTAAGCGCTATCTGTTAGCTCTCAATCATCACTCGAGTATCTTCACTGAGTGTTTCGAGTTCATTCACTACGTCATCAATCAAAACTTCTATTGGTAGCTTAACGGCGATCTTGGAAGTGAACAAACTTGAGCTAACACCACCGCCGCCAGCGATGAAGACTCGGTGGCAATCCATATCGAGAATGCTGATCCCTTGTCTATCCAATACATGTGTTACTTCGTTGACGATACCTGCTCGGTCGTTCGAGTCGAGTCGTAGGTGATGTATTGTATCTTGTGCGTTATGAGTATGGTCTGAATCAACAAACTGCACGATCAAGTCAGTATTGGCGCTGAAAGCTTCTTTGACAATTGATTCGTTGATGGCTGGAAGTTGAACCTTGAGTACGCCTGCGACTTGGTCTTCAATAAAGTTCACTTTACTGATGAGCCATTTCCCGTCGTTTTCGTGAGTAACCGCAGCAAGTTGTTTGATTGTTGCTGGTGATGCCTTTCCAATAAAGTTTACGATAAATGTACTGTTCATATCAGCCCCCAAAGTCTCAATTAATCGTTACTAATTAAATGTTTGATATCATGCGATAAAGTTCTTTAATTTCAGTGTAGAAGTTTACATCGAACAATGTTTGACCTACGTCAATTTTTGAAACTAAGCTGTGATACAAAAAAAGAGAATGAAGAGTAGGGCACAAAAAAAGCGGCTAGAGAGCCGCTTTTTGAAAGAGTTGTCGCTGTTATTTGTGATTCAGAAGCTTAGCAAGCAACGAGTAAACGGCTTAGCAAGTCACGTGGAGGCTGGTTTAGAACGTGACTTTAAAGTTCATACCAACAAATTGAGAATCGTATGGTGCGCCTGCGTCGTAGGCAAATCGCGCTGCGTCTTGGTTATCCCACCAAGGGTTAGTATTCAGGTTCACTTCTGCGTCACCGCCCCATGCATCACTTACCCAGTAATGGATATGGCCAACAGGGTTTAGGAAGAATAGAGACACATCCCCCATGGTTTGAGAGCCCATCACTTCGCCACCTGAAGCAACGATGTCTTGTTCTGCTTCTAGCATCATTTCACCGACAACGGCACCGAAGAATGGCGTGATGAAGAGATCTTGCCAGGAAGGTACTTCCGCGAATGCTTCTACGCCGTATTCCCAGAAAAATGTCGACATGGTCCAAGAGTATAGGAAAGACTCAAATTCATCGTAACCAGCATGTCGAGCTGCGGTGTAGTAAACACCACCGAAATAAGGGTGCATCACGTAGTTTAGGAAGTGTTCGTCACGGTCCCATACTGGGCCTTCGGAAACGTTATCTTTCCATTTTTTACCCAGTGCGCTGATATCACGTTGGTCATCATCCCACTTAGTGATACTTTCAGGTAAAAGAGTCATTAGACCAACGGTTGCGACACTTAGGCCAAGAATTGTGTAGGTTTGACCCATTAAGTAATCCCAATCTTTGCCATCGCTGACAGTAAGGTAGATTGGTTGCTTATCGATCGTTAGATCGTACTGATCACTTGATTCGCTTAGTGCATAGTTCTTGCTAGGCTTGTAGGTGTACAAGCTTTCATTAACACAGTAATCTTGAGCACATTCATCCGAGTAAGAAAGGTTGATTGGTTGGTCGAAGTCGTATTGGCTTGCAACCGAGTTAACTGACATTAGCATTGAAAATGCAGCAGTAACCTTCGTTAGTAACGGTGATTTGGCCACAAGGGTCTCCATGAGAAGTTAAGAATTGATCAGAGTCACAATTATCTATTAAATGCCTGATTTAGGGAACTAATAATTTATTGCTTTTCCTAAGAAAACCTTAGATTTAACATTATTAATATTTGTGAAAAGATGAAATGTCTCAAACTCAACCATAGACCAGTTTGTAAATAATGCAGTGTCTTTTTATGACTACAAAGGATAGAAATATGACGAAAATCGCAATGTTAAGCACTGGTGAAGAAGTTCTTCATGGGGACATTGTAGACACAAACGCAGCTTGGATGTCTGCTGAGTTTTATCAGCACGGTTTTGCCCTAGCGAAACGTTCGACTGTGGGTGACCAAATGAATGCTCTAGTTGAAGAACTGCTGATGCTGAGTTTTAACTATGATGTGGTTATCGTTAATGGTGGTTTAGGACCGACAACTGATGATATGAGTGCGGCTGCGGCTGCAACTGCTTCCGAGCAGAAACTCGTCATGTTCCCTGATTGGCTTGCTCGTATGGAAGAGATGTTTTCTGGACGTGGTATGCCGATGCCGGACAGCAACCTTAAACAAGCTTTGTTGCCAGCGAGTTCAGAGATTGTCGATAACCCTGTGGGCACGGCTTGCGGCTTCAAACTGAAAATCAACGATGCGACTTTCTATTTCACTCCGGGTGTACCGAGTGAATTCAAACGCATGGTGACGTTTGAGATTATTCCTGATTTGTCGCGTACTTACCCTCAAGTGGTTGCCTCTGAATGCAGTCGACTGTTTACGTTTGGTTTGTCTGAATCCGGTATCTCCGATGTTTTGGACCAATTAAAGCTGCCAGAAGGTTATGAGTTGGGTTATCGCTCTTATCTGCCGTTCATTGAGGTCAAACTGTTTGGTCCTAAGGCAGACTTAGAAACTCGCGTTAAGTTGCTGCAAATGGTTTACAAGTTGCTAGAAAGTAATGTCGTCAGTGTTGATGAGCCTATGATTGATCATATCGGACACATCATGGCGGAAAAAAAGAAGACGTTATCTGTGTCTGAAGTGTCGACCAAAGGCGCATTGTCAGCGTGGCTGCAATTGAATGAGCAGGTTGAAGATTGCTTCGGGCATTCGTGGGTGATGGCTGAGCCAAAAGAGAGTGAACTTGAGAAGAGCGATCCATTAGCTGCAACCTTTGCTCTGGCTGGCGCAACAAGAGAGAAGTGCGGTACTGAGCTAGCTTTGGTGACTGGCAAGTTAGAAGGCAACACATTCAGCGTTGCATTGTCGACCGAAGCGGGAGAGTGGGGCCAGGTGCTTGAATTTTATCGTCAATACTCACGCGAAGACCAACGTAACGTGATTAAGACCGTTGCTGCCGATATGCTGAGAAGGCATTTAGACAACAAACCGATGTTTGGTACTTACTCTTCGGTTAAGCGATTGAAAGACATGTTTATTCCAGCGGCTATTATTAAGTAATTATTTAGGCGAGCTAACCAAGTCTGTACTAAAAACGCGAGAAAAAACGAAATAAAAAGGCCCAACATCTAAATAGGTGTTGGGCCTTTAGTTTATCTAGCCTTCTAGATAACTAAACAAGAGGGCTGTGATTACAAACCGCTTGTCATATGTAGGCTGTAGAACAAACCACGGCCAATGAGTTCTGAAGCTAAGAACAGTACCAATGCTAAGCTAAGGTTTACTGGGTTCACTTTTGCTTTGTTCAGCATAGGTAGAATCCAAATCAACAAGCTTGCCATTAGCAGTGCCACTTGAAGAATCACATAGCTGCCTAAACCGTCAACCAACTCAGACGCTTTTGCCGCTGAAGTTTGGATGTCACCGATTAGGTTCAGTTTTCCTACGGTCACAAGCAAGCTGATAGCAACTGCGATAACAGCCAGCATGGTGATGTTACGGTCAACCGTAAAGCGACTGTCGTTTGCGAATACAATCACGAACTGAGACAGCAGTAAACCACCCACAACCATCGTCATGATGAAGCTCAATGGTGTGTAGATGTTGTCCCACGTTGGTACTGTATTGATCATGTATACGTTAATCATCGCGTACATGAAGATAACACCCAACACCATCGCGCCAACCATCAGTGCTTTCTGGATAGCTACGCCACCTTTCTTAAGCACAGACAATAGCCATTGCAGGCCACCGACAGCGAAGAATGCCGCACCGAAGAACACTTCGTTAGACAACCAAGCAGAACCTAGTTGGTTAAAAGCATTGAACGCGCGCAGTGGAGAACCTAGGTGAGTTGTCGAGAACATAAAACCAAGACCCATTAGTGCCCACAGAATGAACATTGGAACCTTGTAGCTGTTTAGTTTCTCTTCGTCATGACCAAGTATCAGTGCACGTGCGCCAATCAGTAAGTAACCACCAACCGCAGTTTGCGCCAGCACCGTAAAGAAGATTAAAGACCACTCATGAAAAATCATCTTACACCTCCTTCGGGTTTGCTAGGTGACCACTGGTATCGCCAGTCGGCTTCGCGTTTTTGTTCAGCTTAATCACGATGTTCGGTAGCGTTTCTGTTGAAGATGGCAGTGGAGCCACATCCGCACCAGAGCCGTACTTCTCGCGAAGTGTATTGATTTCGCCAAACTCCAATGCACGAAGTGGGCAAGACTCAACACAGATAGGCTGTTTGCCTTCAGAAACACGTTGGTAACAACCATCGCATTTAGTCATGTGACCTTTCTTCGCATTGTATTGTGGTGCGCCGTAAGGGCATGCATTACTACAGTGCTGACAACCAATACATACGCTCTCATCAACCACAACCAAACCGTCTTCATCACGTTTGTGCATTGCGCCCGAAGGGCACACTTTCACACACGCAGGGTTAGTACAGTGGTTACAAGCGATAGACAGGTAGTAAGAAAAAACATCTTTCTGAACCCAGGTATCACCATCTTGAGTGAAGCCACCACCTGCGTATTCGTATACGCGGCGGTAGTTCGTTTTGATGTCTAGATCGTTATAATCTTTACAAGCAAGCTGACAGGTTTTACAACCCGTGCATTTACTTGAATCAATGTAAAAGCCGTATTGTTTCATTCCAACCTACCTTATGCTTTCTTTAGCGCTTTGATTTGAACTAGGTTTGTATGCTGAGGGTTACCCTTAGCAAGCGGGCTCGGGCGCTGAGTAGTCAGCACGTTGATAGAGCCTGCATGGTCGATCTTCTGACCATCTGGTGCGTACCATGCACCTTCGCCTAGTGCGACAACTCGAGGAAGAATCCTTGGTGTCACTTTCGCTGGAATATGGACTTCGCCACGGTCGTTGAAAATACTCACCATGTCGCCGCTTTCAATACCACGCTCTTTCGCATCGATTGGGTTGATCCACAACTCTTGAGGTGCCGCCGCTTTGATCTCTGCAACGTTGCCGTAAGTTGAGTGAGTACGAGCCTTGTAGTGGAAACCGGTTAGCTGAAGTGGGTACTTCTCTGCTAATGGATCGTTATGGCCTTCAAAAGAATCCGCGTAAATCGGAAGTGGATGAATCACTTCGTCTTCTTTCAGCTTCCAAGTTTTCGCGATATCAGCCAGTTGCTCTGAGTAGATCTCGATCTTGCCACTTGGTGTAGTCAGCGGGTTCGCTTCAGGGTCTTTACGGAAATCTTCGTAAGCGATGTAGTGGTGGTCGTAGCTACGCTTGTAGATACCCAGCTCTTTCATCTCTTCGAAGGTTGGCAGTGTTGGATCGTTCTTACGAGTTTCTGCGTAAAGGTGCTCAATCCATTGCTCTTGAGTACGGCCTTCTGTGAACTCTTTTTCTACGCCCATGCGTTTAGCAAGTTGCGTACACATCTCGTAGATAGATTTTGCTTCGAACTGAGGCTCAATCGCTTTCTGTGCGTAGATGAAGTAAGGCATGTTCGATGCTTTACCATCCATACACCAGTCGTCTTGCTCTGATGTCGTTAAGTCAGGCAGGATGATGTCGGCGTATTTCGCAGAAGAAGTCATATGGTTATCGACCACAACGATCATTTCACAAGCACTTTCATCTTGAAGAATCGCGTGCGTCTTGTTGATGTCTGAGTGTTGGTTGATGATGCAGTTACCTGCGTAGTTCCAGATCATCTTGATTGGGTTCTTAAGGCGCTCAGCACCGCGAACACCATCAGTGATGTCTGTCATCTCGTGGTGACGGTGAATTGCGTCAGTCCACATGAACATTGAAATTGACGTTTCAACTGGGTTTGGCACAGTCGGGAAGCGAACAAACGGAATGTTGATGTCACTTTCACGAGCGCCTGTTGAACCGCCTGATACACCCACAGAACCGGTGAGTAGCGATAGCATCGCGATTGCACGACAAGCTAGTTCACCGTTCGCAGTACGTTGCAGGCCCCAACCTTGGTGGATGGCACATGGTTTCGCTGTGCCCATTTCACGGCCTAGTTTAACGATAGTATCAACCGGAATGCCTGTGATTTTAGAAGCCCACTCTGGTGTCTTCTCTACGCCATCTTCACCTAAACCTAAGATATAAGATTTGTAGTCACTGTTTTTAGGTGCTGATACAGGAAGGGTCTTCTCATCATAACCGACACAGTATTTGTCTAGGAACGGTTGGTCTACGAGGTCTTCAGTGATCATCACGTGTGCAAGACCGGCTACCAATGCAGCATCCGTAGAAGGACGAATTGGGATCCACTGATCTTCACGGCCACCGGCAGTATCGGTGTAGCGTGGATCGATGATGATCGTTCTTGCGTTTGATTTGTTTTTGCTTTCTACGTAGTGGTGGGTCAGACCGCCGCCAGACATGCGAGTCTCAGCAGGATTGTTACCAAATTGGATGTTAAGCTTAGTGTTCTCTAAGTCAGAGAAAGAGTTGTTGTTTGCCCAACCACCGTAGGTGTAGCTCAAGCCTTTCGCGATTTGCGCTGTTGAGTAGTCACCGTAATGGTTTAGGTAACCACCACTTAGGTTCATTAGACGCGCAATCAGCGTTTGTGCTGGTGGCCAAGACTTAGTTACCGTACCACCAAGCGTACCTGTGCCGTAGTTTAGGTAGATAGTGTCGTTACCGTAATCTTTGATAAGGCGTTGCATAGTGCCAGCGACTTCATCAAAAGCCTCTTCCCAGCTAATACGCTTAAACTTACCTTCACCACGTTTACCCACACGTTTCATTGGGTATTTCAGGCGATCTGGGTTGTAAACACGGCGGCGCATAGAGCGACCACGTAGACATGCACGCACTTGGTGATGACCGTATTCGTCAGTACCCGTGTTATCTGTTTCTACGTATTTGATTTCACCGTTTTGTACATGCATACGTAGTGGACAGCGAGAGCCGCAGTTTACTGTACATGCACTCCATACGATTTTCTCATCCACATTCTCAGCAACCGCAGCCGCTACTGGTTTGGATTTGAAAGGTAAAGCGATACCGCCCGCAAGTGCGGCTGCACTACCTACTGCAGAAGAAGCTTTCATGAAGCCTCTTCGAGTAAGGTTCATTACCCCAGATTCTTTCTTATTCGTCATTCTAAGATGCCTTTTGCTATTGATGGCTAGTACTTTATAGGTAGTTTGTTCTTTATTTTTTTTATTTTGGATTGTTGATTGATTGGCATCAAATAAGAGCGAAATTTAAATCTTATGAATCGAATGTATAAAATAGATCAAAGAATTAAATCGTCTTATTTATATAATTATCTTTAAACCTATAACGGTATAAATAATAATGATTATCGATACGCATAAATTATTGAGTTCGCTATTTTATCAAGCGACAAGTAAAGAACAGTTGGTCACCATTGTTGAAGCTTTGGTTGAGAGCGAAGTGCTCTCTGAAGAATGCTTGCAGGCATTGAGAAGTGAAGATGAAGATGCGCTCGCAGCAGAGTTCAGCCGCTTGTTCGAAGGTGTGGGAGACATGCCAGCTCCGCCTTGGGGGTCTGTGTACCTAGATAAAGACCGTGTGGTGTTTGGTGCATCAACTGTGGAATATCGACAGTTTCTAGAATTAAACCAAATTGAATTGGATACAGGTTTAAGAGAGCCAGAAGATCAATTTGGTTTAATGTTATTCGCTCATGCGTATTTGTTAGAAAATAATAATATTAATTCAGCTCGTGAATTGCTTGAGTGTCACTTATTACCTTGGTCTTCTACTTATTTAGATAAATTAAATACAGCATCAGATTTATCATTTTATAAGAAGCTATCAAGTGATGTAATAAATTGGCTTAATCAATTAACATCTGAATATAATTTAAACGTTGCCACTAAAAAGTTATATATCGACTAATGTCTGAGCAAATAAATTCGAATAGGCGTGGTTTCTTAACTCGACTCTCTAAGCCAGTTAAAGCTGCTGCAAGTTATGAAGAGAAATCACAGCGCTTACATGCTAGACCACCTAGGGCTGTCGATGAGGTGCTGTTTGAGCGTCTTTGCGACAGTTGTGGACTGTGTGAGCAAGCGTGTCCGAATAGCGTGATTGAGACGCTAGAGGGTAGTGCGCTGTTGAATTTGGATTACAACAGTTGTTCTATGTGTAACAAATGCACTGAAGTGTGCCTAACTGGCGCACTTCATCCAACGGTTACGCCTTATATCGACCTCAAGCCGAGCTTTGCTGATAGCTGCAATAATTACATGCAAATGGACTGTTCAGCATGCCAAACTGCGTGTTCAGCAGGTGTGATACACATTGAAGTAGGAGAGTTGCCTACAGTGGACAAAGATAAGTGTAACGGCTGTGGAGAGTGCCGAAGCGCTTGTTATATTGGCTCTGTGACTCTTAACCTGACTCAGCAATAAACGTTTGGTTTTGTATGACACAAGCGAACAGGAAGATTTTGGTTGAGTGATAGACGAGTTGTTTCAGATACCTAAAGACATAAACAGAAAAAGGTCCGCACTCCTAAAGGAAGCGGACCCTTTTTAATTCTTATTGACGATATTCGAACAAAGCGACCTAAAGCCAGTTGGCTTATGCGCGTTTTTGCTTGTTTCTGTGAATAACGTTACTCAGCGATAGCTCAGTCTTTGCTTTACAGATACAAGGTAATATTTCATTACCTTGCGTGTAAGCCATAGCAAAACCAACGTACTCGACTTCCCCAGAATCCAACGTGCAACGACAAGCGCCACAATGCCCATCTCGGCAGTTGTATTCTGGCTCTAACCCAGCTTGTTCCATTGTTTCCAATAGAGTGTTTGAAGGGTTAGATTCAATCGAAGTCAGCTTGTTGATTTTGATTGTTGGCATTACAGCTCGAATCCTTCAAAGTCGTCAGCTTTTACTTCGTTGTCGATCTGACCAACTAGGTAAGAACTGATTTCAGCTTCTTGTGGAGCAACTTGTACGTTATCTGAAGATAACCATGCGTTGATCCATGGGATTGGGTTCGACGTTGCTTCTGGGTAAGCAGTACCTAAACCAACCGCTTGCATACGGATGTTAGTGATGTACTCAACGTATTGGCAAAGAATGTCTTTGTTCAGACCAATCATAGAGCCATCTTTGAATAGGTATTCTGCCCACTCTTTTTCTTGCTCTGCTGCTTCTTTGAATAGGTCGAAACACTCTTGCTTACACTCTTCAGCGATTTGCATGAATTCGAAGTCATCTTGGCCATTACGCAGTAAGTTAATCATGTGCTGTGTACCAGTAAGGTGAAGAGCTTCATCACGAGCGATTAGCTTGATGATCTTCGCGTTACCTTCCATTAGCTCACGTTCAGCGAATGCGAATGAACATGCAAAACTCACGTAGAAACGAATCGCTTCTAGTGCGTTTACAGACATTAGACATACGTAAAGCTTCTTCTTCAGGTCGTGAAGTGAAATCTTAACGTCTTCGCCGTTAATGTTGTGGTTGCCTTCGCCGTAGCGGTGGTAGTCAGCCGTCAGCTTGATTAAATCATCGTAGTAAAACGCGATGTCTTTCGCACGCTTCAGGATCTCTTCGTTTTCAACGATGTCGTCGAATACTACACCTGGATCATTGACGATGTTACGGATGATATGTGTGTAAGAACGAGAGTGAATCGTTTCAGAGAAAGACCAAGTCTCAATCCAAGTTTCAACTTCTGGTAGAGATACCAGTGGAAGTAGGGCAACGTTAGGGCTGCGGCCTTGGATAGAATCTAGAAGCGTTTGGTACTTCAAGTTAGAGATGAAAATGTGCTTTTCATGCTCAGGAAGCTTGTTGTAGTCGATACGGTCGCTAGATACGTCTACTTCTTCTGGACGCCAGAAGAAAGAAAGCTGCTTCTCGATCAACTTTTCGAAGATTTCGAATTTTTGTTGGTCGTAACGTGCAACGTTTACCGACTGACCCAAGAACATTGGTTCTTTTAGTTGGTCATTTTTTTGCTGAGAAAAAGTACTGTAAGCCATAAATGCCTCAAATCCTTTAAAGACCCGTAATAAAACGGGCCCTGTTAATGCTTTAAACCCAGAGAAGATAACTCTTCTCTGGGGTCTTAATGTTTATTGCGGTTTAGATCTTACAACCGCCGCCTTCACAATCTTCTTCCGGCACTTGAACTGCATCGCCTTGGTCGTCTTTAGCACCATCACGAGTGTTATGGTAGTAAAGCGTCTTAACACCGTACTTGTACGCTGTAAGTAGGTCTTGAAGCAGCTTCTTCATTGGTACTTTACCGCTGTCGTAAACACTTGGATCATAGTTAGTGTTTGCAGAGATAGCTTGGTCAACGAATTTTTGCATGATACCCACTAGGTGCAGGTAACCATCGTTCGAACCAATGTTCCAAAGTAGCTCGTAGTTCTCTTTAAGATTTAAGAAGTCAGGAACCACTTGCTTAAGGATGCCGTCTTTCGATGCTTTCACTGATACGTAACCACGTGGTGGCTCGATACCGTTAGTTGCGTTCGAGATTTGAGACGAAGTCTCAGAAGGCATAAGCGCTGTTAGCGTAGAGTTACGCAGACCGTGCTCCATGATCTCTTCGCGTAGCGTGTCCCAATCGTAGTGCAGTGGCTCTTCACATACTAAGTCGATATCTTTCTTGTAAGTATCGATTGGCAGTAGGCCTTTCGCGTAGTTGGTCTCGTGGAAAGATGGGCAACGGCCTTGTTCTTTCGCCAGTTCAACAGACGCTTTTAACAAGTGGTATTGAATTGCTTCAAAAGTACGGTGAGTCAGACTGTTTGCGCTGCCATCAGAGTACTTCACGCCGTTTTTCGCTAGGTAGTATGCGTAGTTGATGACACCCACACCTAGAGTACGACGGTTCATTGTCGACTTGCGTGCTGCTGGAAGTGGGTAGTCTTGGTAATCAAGCAATGCATCAAGTGCACGAACAACCAGTTCAGAAAGCTCAGCAAGGTCGTCTAGCTCGTTGATTGCGCCTAGGTTAAACGCTGAAAGCGTACATAGTGCAATTTCACCTTCGTCATCTTCTACGTTAGAAAGTGGCTTAGTTGGTAGCGCGATTTCTAGACATAGGTTCGACTGACGAACAGGAGCCACTTCAGAATCAAACGGGCTGTGTGTATTACAGTGGTCAACGTTCTGAATGTAGATACGACCAGTAGAAGCTCGCTCTTGCATTAGCAGAGAGAACAGCTCAACGGCTTTAACCGTTTCACGCTTAACTGAAGGATCGTTTTCGTACTTAACATATAGTTCTTCAAAACGGTCTTGGTTTTCGAAGAACGCATCGTAAAGGCCAGGTACGTCAGAAGGTGAGAACAGGCTGATGTTGCCACCTTGAACAAGACGAGAGTACATGAGTTTGTTCAGCTGTACGCCGTAGTCCATGTGACGAACACGGTTCTCTTCAACGCCGCGGTTGTTTTTCAGTACTAATAGAGACTGAACTTCACCATGCCATAGTGGGTAGAATACCGTTGCCGCACCGCCACGAACACCACCTTGTGAACAACATTTTACTGCTGTTTGGAAGTATTTGTAGAAAGGGATACAGCCAGTGTGGAACGCTTCACCATTACGGATTTCAGAACCCAGCGCACGGATACGACCTGCGTTGATACCAATACCAGCACGTTGAGATACGTAACGAACAATTGAGCTTGCTGTTGCGTTGATTGAATCAAGGCTGTCACCACATTCGATCAGTACACAAGAGCTGAATTGACGCGTAGGCGTACGTACACCAGACATGATCGGTGTAGGTAGAGAAATCTTAAACGTAGAAGATGCGTCGTAAAAACGTTTGATGTAGTCAAGACGAGTCGATTTAGGGTATTTAGCGAATAGACACGCAGCCACTAGGATGTAAAGAAACTGAGCACTCTCGTAGATTTCTTTTGTTACACGGTTTTGCACGAAGTATTTACCTTCAAGCTGCTTAACTGCCGCGTAAGAGAAGTCTAAGTCACGCTTATGGTCGATGTACTGGTCTAGCTCTTCAAACTCAGCTTTCGTGTAATCTTGCATTAGGTGGCTGTCATATTTACCCATATCGACCAGTTTTGAAACGTGGTCATAAAGCGCAGGTGGCTCGTATTCGCCATACGCTTTTTTACGTAGGTGGAATACTGACAGACGTGCTGCTAGATATTGGTAATCAGGAGTCTCTTCAGAGATTAAATCCGCTGCTGACTTGATGATAGTTTCATGAATGTCAGTCGTGGTGATGCCGTCGTAAAACTGAATGTGAGCTTTCAATTCTACTTGTGATACAGAAACATTGTGCAAGCCTTCAGCTGCCCATGTGATCACGCGGTGGATCTTCTCTAGATCGATGGTTTCTTTGCGCCCGTTACGCTTGGTAACAGTAAGTTGTTGGTTCATTCTGCTTAATTTCCCTAACAAAACTGAACAAGGCCGTGTTTTTGTGTATTTCTGTGTAATTTTTGTAAATTACGTGTCGGCTTTGTGATCTTGGTCTACCCATATATTGTAGTTCAAACACAACATATAGGGGTCATTTGTTTGTTGGGTTACAAGATAGTGCTACAACCGAACTTTTTCAAGGTAAAGAAATTGGGTTGCTTGTGGATAAGTGGTGGATTGAAAAAAAACTGTAAGTGACCACTAACTGATGAAGATAGATGAGACTTGATTGTATAAAAGTCGGCTTTTAATGATGCTTTATTTTTGCACGCCTATAAAAAAAAATCCCTTGATCTTTGAGCAAAATGGGCGATGGATTTTAGGCGATTAAATTTAAATCTAGGTGGTCAAAATGGAAGCTAGCGCACGAAATTTAGACTGAAAAAAGTCGCAAACTTATGTTAATTGCAACCTTTTTCATTAGTCTTTTTTAGAAAAAATTTTACGGTAGGATAGCTGATATTTTTTAAGCGAAATTTTGCGTATGCACGATGTAATTGACTTCAACACTGCGACCTAATCGGTAAGTGTCTGTCAGTGGATTATAGTGCAGCCCAGTGATGCCGAGTTCTTGTAGAGATGTATTATCAATCATCTTGATAAGTTCAGCTGGGCGAATGAACTTGTCATGCTCGTGAGTGCCTTCAGGAACTATCTTTAGTAGCTTCTCTGCACCAACAATCGCAAACAAGTAAGATTTAAAATTGCGGTTCAACGTAGAGAAGAAAACGTGGCCATCCGGTTTGACCAATTTTGAACATGCGGTGATCACTGATTGTGGATCAGGCACGTGCTCTAGCATTTCCATGCAAGTGACCACGTCGTAAGTTTGTGGATTCTCTTCTGCGTGGTCTTCAATGGTACTTTGGATGTAATCGAGCTTGGTGCCAGTTTCTAGTGCGTGCAAGCGTGCCACTTCAAGTGGTTCTTTGCCCATGTCTAGCCCTGTCACTACAGCACCTTCGATTGCCATACTTTCCGCTAAAATGCCACCACCGCAACCAACATCGAGCACTTTCTTACCAAACAAACCTTCAGTTTTTTCTAGCACGTAGTTTAGGCGTAGTGGGTTGATTTGATGTAGAGGCTTAAATTCGCCTTCTAGATCCCACCAGCGTGACGCCATGTCTTCAAATTTCTTGATTTCTGCTGGGTCTACATTCTGTGATTTAGTCATAATCGGCATTTCCAAGTTAAATACGGCATCCATGAAATTGCAGGCATTATAACTTGCCTTTTCGCCTTGACCAGAAGATCTACAATTTTGCGAACTTATTGGGTGTAAAGTGACCATGTTTCAGCGAGATATGATGCGGAGGTGCAATTTCTCATCAATTGATTGGCTACAAGGGTCACAAGATGGTAAAAGGAGAGGGAAAGTGATGCCTCCGTAGGTAAATTTGTGTTATATTTTTCGGTCTTATACGTATTCAAAAATACGATCTGACTATAGAGGGAAAATGGCTCTATGAGCGATCTAGCGAAAGAGATCACGCCCGTAAATATTGAAGATGAGCTTAGAGGTTCATACCTAGACTACGCGATGTCCGTCATCGTTGGTCGTGCCCTTCCAGATGTGCGTGATGGCCTAAAACCTGTACACCGCCGCGTTTTGTTCGCGATGAATGTACTGGGTAATGATTGGAACAAACCATATAAAAAGTCTGCTCGTGTAGTAGGTGATGTAATCGGTAAATACCACCCGCATGGTGATAGTGCTGTATACGATACTATTGTTCGTATGGCTCAACCGTTCTCACTGCGTTACATGCTAGTTGATGGCCAAGGTAACTTTGGTTCTATCGATGGCGACTCCGCGGCTGCAATGCGTTATACCGAAGTTCGTATGGCGAAAATTGCTCACGAGCTCCTGGCTGACCTTGATAAGGAAACTGTGGACTACGTACCGAACTACGATGGTACAGAACAAATTCCAGCAGTACTTCCTACAAAAATTCCTAACCTATTGGTAAACGGTGCTTCTGGTATCGCAGTAGGTATGGCTACCAACATCCCACCACATAACCTTGGTGAAGTTGTTGATGGCTGTTTAGCATTTATCAATAATGAAGATATTACTATTGATGAGCTAATGGACTATATCCCTGGTCCTGACTTCCCGACAGCAGCACTTATCAGTGGTCGTAAAGGCATCGTAGATGCTTATAAAACTGGCCGCGGTAAAGTTTACATGCGTTCAAAAGCGAATATTGAAGTAGAGAAAAATGGTAAAGAAACCATTATCGTTACTGAGATTCCTTACCAAGTAAACAAAGCTCGCCTGATCGAGAAGATTGCTGAACTGGTTAAAGATAAGAAAGTTGAAGGCATCAGTGCTCTACGTGACGAATCTGATAAAGATGGTATGCGTATTGTTATTGAATGTAAGCGTGACGCTGTCGGTGAAGTTGTATTGAACAACCTTTACTCACAAACTCAACTGCAAACAACTTTCGGTATCAACATGGTTGCGCTGAACAATGGTCAACCACAGTTGTTCAACATCAAAGACATGCTTAAGTGCTTCGTAGACCACCGTCGCGAAGTTGTGACTCGTCGTACTATCTTTGAACTGAAGAAAGCGCGCGACCGTGCACACATCCTTGAAGCATTGTCTCTAGCACTTGCTAACATTGACGAAATCATCGAGCTTATCCGTAACGCTCCAACGCCTGCTGAAGCAAAAGCTGGTTTAGTAGCTCGCGGTTGGGAACTTGGTAACGTTGCAGCAATGCTTGAACGTGCAGGTACTGATGCGGCTCGTCCTGATTGGTTGGAAGACCAATACGGCATCCGCGATGGCCAATACTTCCTAACGGAAACACAAGCACAAGCTATTCTAGAGCTTCGTCTTCATCGCTTAACTGGCCTTGAACATGAGAAGATTCTAGACGAGTACAAAGCGCTTCTAGAAGAAATCGCTGAGCTAATGCACATTCTTGCAAGCACTGAGCGTTTGATGGAAGTTATCCGTGAAGAACTTGAAGCGGTACGTGAAATCTATGGCGACGCTCGTCGTACAGAAATCACAGCAGCGGTTCATGACATCGACATGGAAGAGCTGATTGCTCAAGAAGACGTTGTAGTAACGCTTTCTAACGCAGGTTATGTTAAGTACCAAATTCTAAGCGACTACGAAGCTCAGCGTCGTGGTGGTAAAGGTAAGAGTGCAACTAAGATGAAAGATGAGGATTACATTGAGCGTCTGCTTGTTGCTAATACTCACGATAACATCTTATGTTTCTCTACTCGTGGTAAGACGTACCGCCTGAAAGTTTACCAACTGCCTCAAGCAAGCCGCACCGCTCGTGGTAAGCCTATCGTTAACATTCTTCCTCTAGAAGAAGGTGAGCGTATTACGGCTATCCTGCCTGTCTCTGAGTTCTCTAACGAGAAATTCATCTTCATGGCAACAGGCGACGGTACAGTTAAGAAGACATCACTGGATCAATTCGCAAACGTACGTGCTAACGGCCTAATCGCAGTTAACCTACGTGACGATGATTCACTGATTGGCGTTGATATTACTGATGGTAATAGCGACATCATGCTGTTCTCTAAATCGGGCAAAGTTGTTCGCTTTAACGAGGACAAAGTACGTCCAATGGGTCGTACTGCATCTGGTGTTCGTGGTATGAAGCTTCCAGAAGACGATCAAGTGGTTTCACTGATTGTTCCTTCAAATGAAGGCGATATCCTAACTGTGACTCAAAACGGTTACGGTAAGCGTACTGAGTTGGCTGAATACCCAACGAAAGGCCGTGCAACGCAAGGTGTAGTATCTATCAAAGTCTCTGATCGTAATGGCCCAGTAGTTGGTGCTGTTCAGGTTGAAGAAGGCGATGAAATGATGATGATCACCGACGCAGGTACACTAGTACGTACTCGCGTGGCGGAAGTCAGCCAAGTTGGTCGTAACACTCAAGGTGTAACACTGATCCGTACTGCTGAAGATGAGAATGTTGTAGGTCTACAACGTATCGACGAAGTAGAAGAAGCTGAGATTGTTGAAGGCGAAGAAACTGAAGAAGCAAATGCTGACGCAGTAAACGCAGAAACAGTTAATGCAGAAGGAAAGGTCGTTTCTGAATCAAATGAAGAGCAAGCATCCGATGCTTCTGACTCTGAGAGTGATAGCGAGCAAGATACTGAGTAATCTCGATTACACTAAGTAATTAAGAGTACCAATGAAAAAACCGAGCCTAAGTGCTCGGTTTTTTATTACCTGTCATTTCATTTTTCTTATCACTTCGTTTAGGTCTTAGAGCAGACCTTAACCTGTCGCTTTTATGCAAAAGTTTGAGCACTAAATCTCGAACGCTAAACTTTGATCAATAACGAGGCAGAACGAAAGCGATAGAGTAGGAGATAAAGCTAAATAAAAGGATGTGGAATGGATATCTGGTTGTTGGTTGCTTTACTATTAATGAGTCTGTTTTTTATCGCGTTTGTTATTGCCGCGAGCAAAAATGGCCGTCATTTAAAAGGCAATGCGATGATTTCGCTTATCGCTGTGGTTTTGAGTGTGCTTGTCTGGTTTCAGCTTAAACAAGAGTTACCTCAATTTCCTTTAAATGATAGCGATAGCTACACGGCAACAGATTTCCAAGATGAGCTTCAGCAGAGCCTTGATCAAGACCCAAATCAATCCGATTTGTGGTTTAAGCTTGGTGGTGTGTACATGCAAAAAGGGGAGTTTGATGCGGCATTCACTTGCTACGATTATGCGATTCGATTAGATCCTCAAGTACCTTCTGGTATTTATGCTGCTAAAGCTACTGCACTTTATTACCTTAGCTCCCAGGCGATGAGTGATGAGGTCAAGAGGCTATTAAATCAGTCGATGCAGCTTGATCCAAACGATCGTACCGCCTTAATGTTGATTGCGACCGATCACTTCATTAGTATGCGCTATCAACAAGCGATCGATGCGTGGACTCAAATCCTCGATTCCAATCAAAAGGGCATTGATCGTGTTTCGATTATTCATTCGATCAACCAAGCCAAAGAGATGATCCGCTAGGCTTGGTCAATAAGCTTGTTGTTCCTGAATAAATTTTGAAACTATTTACCTTTGAAGTAATTCGACTCTAAAGTGATTAATTTCTAAAATCATTATTTTCCGTATCTATTGGCTTTCGATCATTTCAGTTAAACCACCTGCGTTATGGATTTGAGTAAATCCTTGATCACGCAAGAACTGATACGCTTGCCCTGAGCGATTACCACTGCGGCAATACAAAACGATCGGTTGGTCTTTCTCAATATTAGCAAAGTGAGTCGCTACTTCTGAAAGAGGGTAGTTGATGGCGTTGTCTAGATGCCCTTGTTCGAACTCTGCAGGTGTTCTTACATCAATGACTAATGCACCTTTCTCTATCAACTCCCACCCTGTCTCTGCGCGCTCTGATGCGTTAACGCCTGAACTGAGTAGTGTAATGCATAATGCTAAAAGCGAAAATAAGGTCTTCATTTTTGACTCCTTGAATTAGCAAACGGTCATTGGAAAGTACGTATTGATTTGAATGCTTCAAACCCAACACTGAATATTTAAAACAAAAAACCAGCCACACAACAATAGTGTGACTGGTTTTTACCTAACGGTCTATTTGAAGAAACTAGTATTCGTAGTTGGCTTCACGCTTTTCAGCTTGCTCTTCCCATTTAGGAACAACCGTGTCTAAGAAGTGCTGTTTCTCTGCGTTCATCTTATCCATGTCCATTCCAAGCGCTTTTTGAGCCGCTTCTTTGGTCGAGATATCTGGAATTTCGATTGGATCGGTGATGCCTTTCTTCGCCAGTAGACGAACAATTTTAGTTCGAGCATCCGCTGCGCGATCAACGGCAGTACCTAGTACTTCTAGAGCGATTTCAGGTGCGTGCATATGAATACCGTGAGACGCAATAGCGTAGTCCCAACGCCATTGAGCGTGACGGATATCCAGTAGGATAGGCTCCATCTCTTGCTCTGTCGCACCGGCTTCCCATGCCGCACCTGCTTCAAAGTGAGCGGCTACGATTTGCTTCTCAGCAGTCAGCTTCATGTTCAGAACTTGTGCTTTACGGCTTGAAACGATGTTACGCATGGTTTCTTTCGATTGAGTGTGACAGTTTGCACACGTATCTTCGAAGCGGTCGAATGGGTTACCCACTTTATGGTCGGTATAAACAGTGCCATCTTCTTTGGTCACTTTCGGCATATGACAGTCTGCACAGACGACTTTATTTTTGCCGTGGATACCTTCACGCCATGTTTCGAAACCAGGGTGCTGTGCTTTCAACATGGGTGCTTTCGATACTTTATGAGTCCAATCTTTAAAGTTGATCGCATCATAGTAACGTTCCATATCGCCGACGGTTGTACCTTGGTCCCAAGGGAATTTCACGCCTTTGGTTGGCCCGGTGAAGTAGTATTCCACATGACATTGGGCACAAACTGAAGCTTGTTGGTCTAAACGGCTTTGCTCATCAAACTTTTTACCAATTGCTTCAAATGCACGTTCAACATAAGGACGAGTGACCTTCAGTGCTGGCTCACCATTTTTGAAGCCTTCGCTTTGGGTATCGTGACAGTCTGAACATCCAATAGGGTTAATGATCTCGTTACCAAGACGCGCCCATTTACCCTCGAAGTAACCATCTTCGCCACGCTCTTCGATAACACGCGCTACATCTGGGCTCTTACAGCTCCAACACGCCATTGGCATAGGGCCAGAATTTTCGTCCGTCGGTCCGCCAGTACGAAGTGTTTGTCGTACATCGTCAATCGCATAAAAGTGACCACGAGCCTTGTTGTAATCTTTTGCAAAGCCGTAGCCAGCCCACATGATAACCATGTTCGGATCTTCTTTTAGTGCGTCTTCAATGGTTTCGCTTTCTGACGTCTGTCTCCATGAATGATATTGATCTGGGTGATTTTGCTCGAACTGATCGTTACGAGGATCGCCAATTTCGTTTTGTTCAGGCGCAGCAAAACTGGTCGCGCTTGCTAGTGATGCGCTAACCATTAATAGTGCTGTGACCGAATTACGTATCCAATGCTTTTTCACAGTGATATCTCCAATATACTGATTTTTATACCAAGCGTTGTGAGTTTGCTATTCAAATTAAGAACTGGAGAATTCCTGTTTATATTAATTCATAACTGAACACATTTTGTTACGTGTTGGATATAGATTGTCCCAGATCAATTTATGACAGTGACCTTAATCACGCTGAAGTTTATATAACCCTAAAGTGGTATTTAAAGTTAGATTGATTAGAATTTAACTGAGAATTATTATCATATATAACAAGCAATTACCTAAATTGACCATGATGTAAATAGGGTGATTGCGTTCACAAATTAACCTGTCGAAATTTCATGTTACCCAATTAGAGGTATATTCTAACAATAGAAAGCGTTGTGGCTTATCCAAAATAAGAATTGATATCATTTAAGCGGTAATAATATCGTTTAAGGGTACTTTTGTTTAACCGGAATATTATTTAGTTGAGAGTTAAATAATGCCGGTATAAGGAAAGGATAAAATGGGCAATATTAAATTGGCCATAGTCATAATGCTTAAATCCCTTCTAGCATTCTGCCTCTATGGTTATTCCATTCATGCTGTTGCTGAGCCTGCTGTTACGCCAGTAGGAGAATCAACAAGACATGAAGTCGAATTAATCCGCGACAAAGACTACAAGTGTGTTCAATGCCATAAAGATTCAAAAGAAACGGTATTGGGTTCACATGGTGAAAGTGCACACGCTTTGCTTGGCCGCGAAGTAAATTGTACCGACTGTCATAGTTCTATTAGCCCCGATCACCGTGAAGGTGCACCTAAAGTGGTGAAGTATCGTGAGGCTCAATCACAACCTGGAACCGAGAAGGTTTTCTTAGACCCTAAATTAATCCTAGATGCCAATAGCCAATGTATCGATTGTCACCAACCTGATGATCTCCGCGAAGCGAGTTGGACTCACGATGTTCACGCGCAAAACTTAACGTGTTCAAACTGCCATGATGTTCATGCGACTGAAGCAAAGGTGTTGGGCTTAGATAAGAAGCAAACCATCAAGCTGTGTGTGGATTGCCATTCAGACTTCAACCAGAAGAAAGAAGAGGAGTAATCTATGAGTTGCTCAAGAAGAAACTTTTTAGCAGGCGCGGGTGCCGTTATTTTTACCACAGGTGTAGCGGGAACTGCGGCGGTAACAAGTCGCAAGACGCTAGCTAATGTTCAAGAAGATGGCACTAAACGTTATGGAATGATTCATGACGAAACCGCTTGTATTGGTTGTACCGCCTGTACCGAAGCATGTCGTGAAGTAAACAAAGTACCTGAAGGTGTATCGCGCTTAGAAATTATTAAGAGTGAGCCCCAAGGCGAATATCCCAATGTTGATTACCGTTTTACTCGTAACTCTTGCCAGCATTGTGATAACGCACCTTGTGTGATGGTTTGCCCAACAGGCGCGGCCTACAAAGATGAAAAAACGGGCATTGTCGATGTGCATCAAGAGAAGTGCGTCGGTTGTGGTTATTGTCTATTGGCTTGCCCATACCAAGTGCGCTTTTTCCATCCAGAAAACAAGTCCGCAGATAAGTGTAACTTCTGTCGAGACACTAATTTAGCACAAGGGAAGTTGCCGGCTTGTGTCGAATCTTGCCCAACCAAAGCGCTGACATTCGGTGATTTGAATGACCCTAAGAGTGAGATAAACCGAGTACTTCAATCCGAGGTGGTTTACAGAGATAAAGCCTATCTAGGCACTCAACCAAAACTCTATAAAGTGCCATACCAAAAAGGGGAGATTTGATTATGAGTGCATGGGACGCAGCTTTTCAGTCTGGTACGGTGGTATGGGACTGGATTATAGCAATCTATCTATTTCTCGCGGGGATGTCGGCGGGTGCCGTAATGATCTCCATTTACCTAAAACGTAAGGTCATTGAAGGCGATCCTGCTCATAATGGTGTGCTAAAGGCCACGGCTTTTCTTGCGCCATTTGGGATCATTTCAGGTCTGCTTATCTTGGTTTTCCACCTGACAAAACCGTTATCCTTTTGGAAGATCATGATCTTCTATAATCCAACGTCTGTGATGTCGATGGGTGTGATCTTATTCCAAGTATATATGGTGATCCTATTCCTTTGGATCGGCATTATATTTAGAGATCAAATAGTCGTGTTTTTGAATGATCAAGCATGGTTAAAAGGACGACTCGATTTTGTCGGTAACTGGATTGGCAAATTAGAGGTGGTTGAGAATGCTTTGGAAATATTCCTAGCGGTTCTCGCATTGATGCTTGCTGCTTATACGGGCTTCTTGCTGTCAGCTTTAAATACTTTCCCACTATTGAATAACCCAGTACTGCCGATCTTGTTCTTGTTCTCGAGTTTATCTTCGGGTGCGGCGGCGTGTATTTTATTTGGTGTGTTGGTCTTTAAAGAATCACCTCATAGCCCGAGTATTTCATGGATCCACGGATTCGAACGCCCGGTCGTGATGTTTGAGTTGTTTGTTCTTATTACTTTCTTTACTGGGCTGATCTTCGCTGGTGGTCAAAGTGAGCAAGCAGTGTGGAACGCAATCGGCAGTGGATTCTGGGCGAGCTGGTTCTGGTACGGCGTCATCGGTGTTGGCATGGTTTTACCATTGTTGTTGAATGCAGTGACACCAACTTCAATTCGCCATAGCTCGGTGTATATTTTCTCCGTGACTTCGCTAAGTCTAATGGGCGTATTAATGCTGCGAACTTTTGTTCTTTACGCAGGGCAATTAACGCTCGCTTAAGTTTGTTAGTGAGTGGATGTTGGACAATTGACATCTGCTCACTAGATACCGTTTCGTTGAGCAACAGAAGCTAGTTGAGTAACAGGAGCTAGTTGGTCAATAAAAGCGAATAACGGTTTAACTTGGCTCTGCTCCGGTAGAGTCTTATTGAGGTGATATGGTCGGTTCTTTGGGGCTGTTTAGTTTAGTGTTGGTTGCTGTGCTCAGTAGCCTTATTGGCGTGCATTCGTTTTATCAAATGCTAAATAAACGGGCGCAAAATCTAGGCTTAATCCGCAGTTTCTCTCTTTCAAGTGCATTTTTTTCTCTCACTTCTGTCGCATTGCTTGGCTATGCCTTTGTCAGTGATGACTTCTCTATTCTCTATGTCGCTGAACATTCAAATACCCAATTACCCTCATTTTTTAAGCTTGCGGCCGTATGGGCAGGACATGAAGGTTCCTTGTTGTTTTGGGTACTGACGATCAGCGTCTGGTCTGGCGTGATCGCCTTACAAAAACACTATTCGAATGAATACCAAAGCCGAGTGCTGTGGGTGATGAACCTACTGCTCGCGATATTTGCTTGGTTCACGTTATTCGCATCAAATCCGTTTGAAATGAATTCGATCTTGCCGCTAGAAGGGCGTGACCTTAACCCAATGTTGCAAGATGTCGGTCTGATTTTTCACCCGCCATTGCTTTACCTTGGCTATGTCGGCTTTTCTGTGGTGCTGGCATTTGCAGTTGCTGCTTTGCTGGTTGATCCAATAGAATTTGATTGGGTTGTCCATTGCCGAAGTGGGTGTCTTGTTGCGTGGATCTTTTTAACTGCAGGGATCATTCTTGGCTCTTGGTGGGCGTATTACGAATTAGGCTGGGGCGGCTGGTGGTTCTGGGATCCGGTTGAGAATGCCAGCTTGCTGCCATGGCTTACTTCGACAGCTTTACTGCATAGTCTAGGCGTTGCCAAGGGTAAGCAACAGCTTCTTAAGTGGTCTCTTAGCCTTGCTTTCATTACATTTTGCTTGAGTATCTTAGGCACGTTTATTGTTCGTTCTGGCGTACTTACATCGGTACACGCTTTTGCAGTTGACCCAACCAAAGGTATCGCACTACTACTTATATTAGTGCTGGTGCTGGTGAGTTCATTTTCTCTGCTTATCATCAGAGAGGAGTCTTTTGAATCAAGTCCGATTACGAGTTTCGCCAGTAAGAGCTTTTTGAGTTTAGTCGCCGTGCTCATTTTTGTTTTGGCAACGACAGTTGTGGTGTTTGGTACGTTTTATCCAATGATCTTTGAACTGCTTGGGTTAGGGAACATATCGGTAGGTGCGCCTTACTTTAACCTACTGATTGCGCCTTTGGCTTTGCTCGCACTTGGTGTGATTGGTTTAGCCCCATTGTTGAGCGTTAAACCTCAAGCAACCAAAGGTGTTATTTTATTGTTAGCTGTGTTGTCGTTGGCATTGGGTTACGTTTGTTATTCATGGCAAGTGGAACAAGTCCAACGACAAGTGATGGTTTTGATGACATGGTCACTCGCATTTTGGGTTTTACTTACTCATGTTTATGGCTTAGCGGTAACGCGCAGTTCCAAGTTCCAACGCAAAGTCTGGGTGATGACATTTGCTCATGTTGGTATTGCGGTCTTGGCTATAGGCGCTGCAATGAACAGTTACCACTCGTTTGAGCGCAGCTATAAACTAAGCCCAGGTACACAAGTAGAGTTCATGGGTTGGACGCTTTCTCATCGGGATACTGAGCTTTATGTCGCCTCAAATTTTACCGCAGAGAAGGCGATACTTAAGCTAGAAACTGGCGAGCAAAGTTTTTCCATTACACCTGAAAGAAGACATTACCAAGTTCGAGTGATGAACATGAGCGAGCCCGCAATGAAATGGTTCTGGCATGGCGATGTGTATATCACCATGGGCGAGAAAATAGACTCAGCAGCCTATGCATTTCGTGTTCAATACAAGGCGTATGCGCGCTGGATCTGGTTTGGCGGGTTGTTCTCCATTATCGGCGCTTTACTCTCATTGACTCATCGTAAAAAGAAAACTGATAAGGCTGCACAGTATGCATACCAGCGTTCGTAACAAGCTAATTACTCTCATTGTCTTGGCATTAATAGTGGTGTTGGGATTTGTCTTTGCGCTTGACAGTAAGCAACAAACGACCAGCGTTTCAGAGCAAAAAAGGGCATTTCCAGAATTCATATCTACTGCGTTAGTGAATAGTGAAAGCGTCAGTGGTCAGCAGGAAATTACGCTCGCTGATGTCACACAGCATCCTTACCAACTGGTCAATGTATGGGCTTCATGGTGCGGTATTTGTAAAACGGAACATGCTTTTCTGACCGAGTTGCGAAAGAAAGGCATTCCAATTGTTGGGCTAAATTATCGGGATAATTCAGGGACAGCGATCAATGTGTTATTGAGCGACGGCAATCCGTACTCAGTAGTGATCAGTGATCCTCAAGGTAAACTGGCGCTAGAGTTGGGCGTAATTGGAACCCCTGAAACGTATCTAGTCGATGCCAATGGCCAGATCATTAAAAAGCTATTGGGCGTGATTAATGAAACGGTATGGAAAGATGAACTTGCGATGTATTTTGATGGTGTGAATGGATGATGAAGTCTCTAATACAAACGTTGTTTATGCTGTCAGCTCTTGTAGTGATTAGCCTTCCTACCATGGCTGAAGAGTTGTTTACTGCCAGTAATAAAGATACGAGTATTCAAGTTGAACTGTTTGAGTTTGAAAACCCAGAACAACAGCAACGTGCTATCAGCTTGGCGAAAACGTTACGCTGTCCACAATGTCAAAACCAAAATCTGATTGAATCCAACTCACCGATAGCAAAAGACTTACGCCTTATTGTGTTCAATATGGTGAAAGCAGGGCATAGTAATAATGAAATTACTCAATATATGACGGAAAGGTTTGGTGAATTTGTGCTTTATAAACCAGCAATGAACACCTCTAACTTATTGCTCTGGTTGATGCCAAGTGTTCTTTTTTTTCTATTTATATATTTATCAATAAAAAGCGTTAGAAAGAGCTCATAAAAATTATGTATTACTGTTTACGAATTGACCTGTATTTTGTAACATTAAAGGATTATAAAGGCTAAGCACTGTTATATAAGGATGTATCTGTGGACAACGTAATCTCAAATTTAAAGAAAGAGTTCTATACTCATGTCCGATCTGACAAATGGGCAAAAAAATACAGTGCTAAATCGAGCATTTCTACGCTTACGCAGGAAGAACTGACTGAACTTGAGAATGCTTGGGTGCAGCTTGTCATCTGGAAGCAAACCCAAGTAAGTTGATCGTGCTGTAAAAAGTATCGCCTTAGCCGCACCAGATAAATTTATAACCCCATGTTGGTCATCCCAATATGGGTTTTTTTGTTGCTTGAAAAATAATTGTTATAATATAACAATTTGTGGGTGGTCGACCTTGAAAAAGATTGTTAACAGCCTCATAGTGTCTATCATTAGATAGTTCGCTACAAAATATTGCCTAGACATATAGCGTAGTGTTGTTAAATACATAGAATTTTCAAGTGAGTATAGCTATGGCGGAAGTACGTGCCAGAATAGATTTCAAAGTAGGGGTAACAAGCAGCATTGATGCTGAACTTCTGTCTTTTCATGGGTTGAAAACAGATAAAGAGCATGTTGCTGTGATATTTAAGTCAGCAGATAAGACACAAGACATACCTCTTGTTCGTATGCACTCTGAGTGTCTTACTGGTGATGTATTCCATTCTTCTCGCTGTGACTGTGGCGAGCAGCTAGACGAAACTATAAGAATTATGGGCGAAACGGGCGGAGTGATTCTTTATCTTCGTCAAGAAGGCCGCGGTATTGGTTTGTACAACAAAATCGATGCATACCGCCTTCAAAGTGAAGGTATGAACACCTACGAAGCCAACAACCACTTAGGTTTTGGTGATGACTTACGCGATTTTACTGAAGCAGCTGAAATGCTACGTGCTTTAGGTACGACCAAAATCCGCTTGGTGACCAATAACCCTAAGAAAATCAATGAATTGAAATCTTTTGGTATTGAAATTGAAGAAGTAGTGAACACGTCTGCTCATATCAAATCAGGTAACGAAAGCTATCTGAAGGCGAAAGTCTCACACGGTAAGCACAACCTGGATATCTAATCCATTGACTTGTTGCGCCTAACACAAAAATGTTTAAAGACCTCACTCATGTGAGGTTTTTTTGTATTTATCTTGCAATAAAATTGTAAGTTTGTATTATTCAAATCCGTAGTGTAAATGATAATGGTTTGCACTATTACTACGAATAATAATTTAAAGCTCAACAAGGATGCTTCATGACCATTAAATCTTTAGTGACAAAAGCGGTAACTTCGTCACTCATTTTTGCCTCGGCTTCTACTTTCGCTGCAGTAACTCAAGATCAAGTTGTAGAACACTACGCAGATATTGCTCATGCGGTGTTCGCTGATTCAGTAATTACAGCAAAAGCGTTGAATTCTTCTATTGATACCTTCTTAGCTTCTCCTTCTGCTGGCAATTTCGAACAAGTAAAACAAGCTTGGCTTGAGTCTCGCGTACCTTACCAGCAATCAGAAGTATTCCGATTCGGTAACGCTGTTGTTGATGATTGGGAAGGTCAATTAAACGCATGGCCACTTGATGAAGGTTTGATCGATTACGTATCTTCGGATTACCAATATGAACTTGGTAACGAAGGCGCAAGCGCAAACATCGTTGCGAACAAGACTTTCCAAATTGGTCAGACTACCGTTGATGCAACGAACATCACTCCTGAGCTAATTGCAGACCTTAACGAGATCGGTGGTTCTGAAGCAAACGTAGCGTCTGGTTATCACGCAATTGAATTCCTACTTTGGGGTCAAGATTTGAACGGCACAAACAGCGGTGCAGGTCAGCGTGCTTATACTGATTTTGTTGTTGGTGCTGAATGTACAAACGGCAACTGTGACCGTCGTGGCGCATACCTAAAAGCATCAGCTGAACTCCTTATCCAAGATCTAGAGTGGATGGAAAAGCAGTGGGCTGAAGGCGAGAAAGGCAACTACCGTCAAGAACTTCTTGCTGAATCTAGCGAAAACGGTTTGCGTAAAATGCTATTTGGAATGGGCTCACTATCTCTAGGTGAGCTAGCGGGTGAGCGTATGAAGGTGGCTTTAGAAGCTAACTCTACTGAAGACGAGCACGATTGTTTCTCTGATAACACTCACAACTCTCACTACTACAACGAGCAAGGCATCTACAACGTTTACACGGGCCTATACAAGCGTGAAGACGGTACTCTACTTTCAGGTCCAAGCCTGTTTGACCTAGTAGAGCAAAAAGATGAGCAAGCTGCGAAAGAGATCCAAAAGCAGTTTGACTTAGCACGTGCACAAGTAGGTGAATTAGTAACGTCTGCAGAGAAAAACAACCAGCATTTCGATCAGCTAATCGCTGCCGACAACGCTGCGGGTAACGCATTAGTGAACAAAACAATTGTTGCGCTAGTATCTCAAACCGCTGCAATCGAACGCGCTGCTGGTGTTATTGGCATTGATAGCCTAAACCCAGACACGGCTGATCACGAGTTCTAAGAACTCGAGGTTAATACCAATCGTAGTAAATAACTGGTCAGCCTAGCTAGTTAAAACGCTCGATAACGGCGTTGTAATTTTTGATTGTAGAATAACTACTTATCAGAAAATCACGCCTTGTTCTCAAGCCTTTTTCCTACGCTATTTCTGATCACTTACTGTGATTGGTATAGAACCAATGTAGGGGCTCTCATTGAGCCCTTAATTGTTTGCTACTCAAGAAAGTTATTCCCTAATAAAAACTAAAATCAAAACACAGCAAGGCAATGTATGAAGTCGTATCTATCAGCCTCACTATTAACCGCACTGTTTTTCTTATCTCCATTACACGCCCATGAAACCTACTCTGGTGGTAAAACTACCGTAAAGAAAGAGGGAGCGAATGCTTTTTCTCTTCCTGCTGCCAATTTACCAATGAGTAAACGCTTAGATTTCAGTGTAGGTAATAGCTTCTTTAGAAACCCTTGGGTACCCGCTCCGTCATCGACCGATGCACGAGATGGCCTTGGCCCACTATTTAACACAAACGGCTGTCAAAATTGTCACATCAAAGATGGCCGTGGTCATGCACCTGAAAAAGGTGATGAGAACGCGGTTTCGATGTTAGTTCGCTTGAGTATTCCCGCTGAAACACCAGAGCAAAGACAAGCCTTTATTCGTGATGGTGGTATTCCTGAACCGACCTACGGCGGCCAGCTGCAAGATTTCGCTCTTCAAGGGGTAAAACCGGAGGGCAAAGTAAACATTAGCTACAAGGATGTTCCTGTTGAATTCAAAGACGGCACCGTCGTTACCCTACGTAAACCTACTTTAAAGATTACGGATCTTGCCTTCGGCGAGATGCATCCTAAAACTGAATTTTCTGCTCGAGTTGCGCCGCCAATGATTGGCCTTGGTCTGCTTGAGAGCATTTCAAAAGAAACGATTCTTGGATTTTCTGAGCAGCAATTAGCTGATAAGCAAGGCGTGTCGGGTAAGGCTAACTACGTTCTGGATGTTCAAACCAACGAAATAACCTTAGGTCGTTTTGGTTGGAAAGCAGGACAGCCAAATCTGATGCAACAAAATGCTGCGGCATTCAATGGTGATTTGGGCTTAACGAGCCGCCTGTTCCCTAATGAGAACTGCACATCAGTACAATCAACTTGTGATGATTTTCCAAATGGGGGGGATCCAGAAGTTAGCGATAACATTCTAGATTTTGTTGAGTTTTACTCACAGCATTTGGCTGTACCTATTCGCCGTAACGTTGGGAACCCTATGGTTGTTCAAGGTAAAAAACTGTTTAAAGATATTGGTTGCCAAAGTTGCCACCAATCTGAAATTCGTACGGGTGAGCGTGAAGGTTTGCCTGCGTTATCTAATCAGTTAATTAGTCCATACACCGATATGCTGCTGCACGATATGGGTGAAGGCTTAGCGGATCATCGCCCTGAGTATTTAGCAAGCGGCCAAGAGTGGCGTACAACACCATTGTGGGGGCTCGGTTATACCAAAGAAGTGAATGGTCACACCTTCTTACTTCATGACGGTCGTGCAAGAAACGTTATGGAAGCGGTGCTTTGGCACGGTGGTGAAGCAGAGATGGCGAAACAGAAGGTTCTGTCTTTGAATGCGACTGAGCGCGAAGCACTACTGGCATTTTTGAACTCGCTATAGGCAATCTTAAGCTTAGCGCCTCAACGGCGAGTTAGCCAAAAACATACTACCGCTGAACTTGTAGTAATACGAGCTCAGCGGTCGTTTCATATTTATTGAATTCATATAATTAAAAGAAAAACTAGGAAGTAAGGTAACAGCATGACACATAAATTTTTGTTAATGCCTTTGTCGGTATTAATCATGGCAGGCTGCCAATCATCGGGTGAGCAAACGGCTTCATCTGAGGTTAACGGTGTTTCTTATCAAGCAGACATGACCGCTCACATCAGTCGTAGCGTGTACCAACAAGAGTTTGATTCAGCCGTCCTATTCGCTAGGCAAGCCAGTGAACTGGAAGTCTTGATGCAAGGTTACTGTGAAACCAACAATGTTGAGCTGGATGCTTTGAAAAATCAGTGGCAACTCACGATGAACAGCTGGATGGCACTGCAAGGTCAAGAAAGAGGCCCAATAGCGGCACTGGAAGAGAGCTGGAATGTTCAGTTTTGGCCAGACAAAAAGAACACCACAGGCTTAAAAATGCGTCAGCTGACTCAGCAAGAGAAAGCTTGGTCACAAGACGAAATCGCACAGCAGAGTGTTACTGTTCAAGGACTTGGTGCCTTAGAGTGGTCTCTGTATGATGAGCAATCTCCACTGCTTCAAGACAAAGCTTCAGGTTGTCTATCTTCACAAGCTATCGCACAAAACTTGGCTGTGAAGTCTACCTCTATTGCTGAGGCCTGGCAGGTTAACCCTTGGCTAGCACTGGACGAGATGCGCTGGGAGTCGGAATACATCGCTTTATTGACCAACCAACTTGATTACAGCATGAAAAAGCTGAGTCGCCCAATGGCTAAGATTGGCCACCCGCGACCATATTTCTCTGAGTCGTGGCGCGCACAAACCTCAATGATTCAGCTAAAGGCGAATGTTGCTGCGCTTGAGAAGCTTTACCTCGCAGATGGTAATGGTCTTGATGGTTTATTGAGAGAGAAGGGCTTAAACGATCTTGCTGATCGTGTTGCTGCCCAGTTCACGCTAACGCTAGATACTTGGCCTACAGAATCAAGCCTGTTTACTCTGCTACAGAGCAAAGAAGGTTACCGAGAAGTACTGACTCAATACAATAAACTAGAACGTTTGAAGTACCTGATTCATGAAGAAGTGGCGATAGAGCTTGGCGTGGTAATAGGATTTAATGCTACCGATGGTGACTGATACTACACGAAGAAGTTTACTTAAGGCTGCACTAGGTTGTGCAGCGGTTCCTGTATTTCCATTTGGGTGTACTAGTCTCTCTAATGTCGTGAGTTCATCTAATGAGCCTCAATTAATCGGTTGTGCGCTTAATGGACGAGGCCAATATTCAGCCGTTGTGGCTGATGAATATGGGATGCCATTGAGTCAGCTGCCGATTCCCGATCGTGGTCATGGCGTCGCTATTTGCCCAACTCAATCACATGCGGTGGTTTTTGCTCGTCGTCCTGGTGATTATTTTATGGTGTTTGACTATAAAAAGGGTGAACAAATCAAAATGGTCGTTAAGGGGCGTAATCGTCACTTTTATGGTCATGGCATTTATTCATTAGATGGCAAATTACTGTATGCCACTGAAGGTAAAACTGACAGCAGCCAAGGTGTGATTGGCGTTTACGATGTTGCGCAAGGGTATCGTAAAGTTGAAGAATTTACCGGTTTTGGCATTGGACCTCATGAAGTCATCATCATGCCTGACGGTAACCTCGCAATCGGTGTTGGTGGCGTTCATACTGACGGTAGAACACCGAAAAACCTTGATTCGATGCAACCGAGTTTGAGCTATGTTTCACCTGAAGGCGTGCTACTTGAGCAGGTTGAATTGCTGGACAAGAAGCTGAGCATTCGACACTTAGCGCATGATGGCGCTGAAACCGTACTATGTGGCCAGCAATATCGTGGCGAGCCCGATGAGTATCCTTCACTTTTAGCGATGCACACTAAAGGTAGACGATTTGAATCACTGAACGCGGAGCCAGAACAATGGGCAAGGTTCAATCACTACATCGCGAGTATTGCGGCGTCAGATGATTGGATTATTGCGACCTCGCCAAGAGGAAACTGCTACGGTATTTGGTCTAAAGACACTAAAGAACTCGTAGAACTATCTGCTTTATCAGATGCTTCTGGCGCTGTGCTGCTTGATGGTGAGTTTAGATTGAGCTCTGGAGCGGGTAGTGTGGTGAGCCAACGAAAGCCTTATGAAAAATCAATTCAGCAATCATCTATTCAGTGGGATAATCACTGGAGTGCAATTTGATTTATAAAACGCCTTAAAAAATAACATGCTTACTCCAATTTCTTTGCCATACTTATGAGATTGTTGGTGATGGAGTTAAGCATGTTAGCGAAGTACTTCTTTGGATTATTGGTGTTAGTCTCTGTGCATGCGTGGAGCTATACGAGTTCTGACGAGAGCGGATTTATTCCGGCTGATTCAGAACTCTCTTTCATGCTCATTTATCCAGAGCTAACCCAGAGTATTTATCAAGACTCTTCTCTTCCTATTCTTTGGGACTCTCCTGAACTTGTTAAAGCATTTGAGTTCCAATTGTCGCTTCTAGAACAAGCCCAAATGGCACCGCTCTTTGAGCGTCAACTCAAGCAAATTCGTCAATACCAAGCCCAACGCCAATGGAAAGAGTTGGACATATTATTGACCGATACCTTTATTTATTACTTGAGTTACGTAGAAAATGCGCCACTGGTCGGTAAAGAGTGGTACTTCTCAGGCAAGCTACACTCCAAATTACCTGCACCTTCTCCTCATATTTTGATGAGATTAAAGAGCAGCGTCGCCAATGATTATTTATTGGAGATGGTGCTGTCTTACGCGCCGCCTGTTGGGAATTTTGATCAATTCAAGGCGACCTATTCAGTGTTAGAAACTGCATCCGAGCTTAATATCGAGCGATATAGACAGGAAGGTTTGAAACGTTTAGGTGACGATCTTTCAGATAAAGTAGCGCTTGTAGAACGTATCGCTCTGGTGGGTGTAGACACATCAATGGTGGCTGTTGATCTTCCAGTGTTCGATCGAGATTTGCAAAAAGCGATTAAGTCCTTTCAACACATGCATGGCCTGACAGCTGATGGGATTATAGGGCCTGACACGATCAAATGGATCAACATGAGTTTTGATGATCGATTGAATTCATTAGCGTTGAATGCAGAGCGCGTTCGTTTGTGGCCAAGAGATAGAGATTCTCTCATCGTCGTCAATGTACCTAGTTTTGATATGAAGTACTGGGAAGATGGTGAAGAGGTATTTGAGTCCAAAGTCGTCGTGGGCAGAAAGTCGCGAAAAACACCGCTTTTAGAGATAAATCTAGATTCGGTGATCTTAAACCCAACTTGGAATGTGCCATGGAAAATAATGGTGAAAGACATCTTGCCTAAGGTGAAAGCCGATGAAAGCTACCTTGAAACCCATAACTTCCAGGTGATTGATGGTTGGCGTTCTATGGAAACTGTCGATACCACCGAGATTGATTGGCAAACCATTAATTTCAACTCGTTCCCATATCGCATGCGTCAACAGGCGGGCTCTCGAAATGCATTGGGTTTGTATAAATTCAACACCCCCAATAAACGTGCGATATATCTGCATGATACGCCAAGTAAAGGCCTGTTTAATGATGACTTTCGTGCTTATAGCTCAGGTTGTATAAGAGTCGAACATGCCGAACAATTGGCTGAATTGCTATTTGCGACTAAGGTTAGAAAGGTTCCTAATCAAGGCGGTGACTTAGCACCTAATACCAAGGTTCGACTCAAGAAGAGAATTCCAGTGCATATTATCTATCAAACTGTATTGTTTGAAGAAGAGGGCATTCAGTACCGTGGTGATATTTACCAGTACGATAAAGCGGGTGGTTAACAAACGGCGAAATCAACAATGGTGATCTTGACCGAAAAATGACAACCAAGCTTCTATTGATAAAATTATAATGTGTATCAATAACTAACCGCACAAAGGTTACAAATACTAACGTTTTGGGTGCTTTTCGTACGTTGACGCAGCAATTTTCATTATGTATCGTGCATTTTTCGTTCGATATAATTGGTTTTTTAGCTGTATGTCTCAAAGTTTATTTTCTCGCCGTCAGTTTTTGACTTACGCTGGTGGTACTGCTGTTGTCGCCTCAATCACACCTTCTATCGCTTTTGCTTCATACCCAGATCAGCCTAGAACGATCAGCATGAACAATCTTCACACTGGTGAAAGGTTGGAGACCTGCTATTTCGATGGCACGAACTATGTTGGTGATGAGATGGCTCGCCTAAGCAAATTGTGCCGTGACTTCCGCCGCAATGAGATTCACCCGATGGACAAGAATTTGTTTGACCAGATCACTCAGATTCAAAATGTTCTAGGTATTCAAAAAGAAGTTCAAATTATCTCTGGTTACCGTTCGCCGGCGACCAATGAAGCACTGCGAGCAAACTCGAATGGTGTCGCAAAAAAGAGTTATCACATGTTGGGTAAAGCGATCGATTTCCGTATTGATGGCGTTAACCTAAAAGAATTAAGAGACGTAGCCAAAAGCCTGAACGCGGGTGGTGTCGGTTATTATGCGCGTAGCAACTTTATCCATATTGACACAGGTCCTGTACGCAGTTGGTAACGTTAAGCTGAATTTGCGAGCGAATGCTAGGTACTTGTCAAAGTAGACATCCAATGTCATAGTTTGCCCAAATTTCAGTTTGCCCTCTAAGGTTTGTATATGTCTCTTAAGTATCAAGTTGTTCCTGTTACCTCTTTCTCTCAAAACTGCTCAATTGTGTGGTGTGATGAGACAATGGAAGGCATCGTTGTCGATCCGGGTGGTGATGTTCAGCAACTGGCTGCTATCATCGAAGAGTTAGGTGTTAAAGTGGTGAACTTGGTATTGACTCACGGTCACCTAGACCATGTAGGTGGAACAGTACCACTTGCTGAAATCTTGAAGGTGAACATTGTTGGTCCACATAAGGCGGACAACTTTTGGCTTCAAGGTTTAGAGAACCAAAGTCAAATGTTTGGTTTCCCACTGTGCAAAGCTTTTGAACCAAACACATGGTTAGAAGAGGGTGACAAAGTCACTTTTGGTAACCAAGTGATTGATGTGATCCATACGCCGGGTCATACACCGGGTCACGTCGTGCTATTCAGTGAGCAAGCTCGTTTAGCGTTTGTGGGTGATGTATTGTTCAATGGCGCAATTGGCCGAACTGACTTCCCTCAAGGCGATTTCAATACGCTGATTGCTTCAATCAAGACTAAGCTTTGGCCATTAGGCAGTGATGTGACATTTGTACCGGGTCATGGTCCTGAGTCTACATTTGGTCGTGAGCGCGCATCAAACCCATTCGTAGCCGATGAAATGCCACTATATTAATTAAGTCTGTGATTAGCACGCCGATCATTCGTGTTGCGGTTGATTGAAATGAAGCTTAGCTTTTGTTTGAACGCTAAGCTTTTTTAATTCAATGCGTGTTCGTTTATTCTAAACGTCTTCGCTTTAATCAGAAAAGCGCTCAGCAGCAGCCAAGTAACGTCGAGCTAATCCAATGAACTCTTCCCCACTCATATTCAAATCTTGAGTTGATATGAAAATATCATAACCGTGGAAACCCCTTTGGTACTTCATCCTATTGGCAAGCATCGCCTGTAATCCAGAATAGTCCTTAATCACCGTTTCTTTATTATTTCTATCATCAGATGTATCCAAGTTGCCCTGCTTTTGACTATCGTTGAAACAAACGTCGTCTGAATTTTGCGACTCTTTATGTCTGCTCTGTCCAACACAACCGTTCTCAGTACGACGTGCATGGTAATGCGATGAGTCGAGAACCATATCTTCAAAGTTTGACTCTTTACCCGCTTGCTTGGCGCCCAGATACAAAAGTGCTCGCTGGCTCAGTAATAACTCGCAAGTGATTTTAGGGCAAATTGAATCGAGGTAGGGCGAGTAATCTTTAATTTTAATACCGACCCAAGGTAAAGGTTGGTGCCAGCCTTCTTGTTCATAAGTACAAAGGCCAATTTTTTGGATGTTGCGCCATTTTAAAACCCAACCCCCTTTGTAGAAATGCTGCTGAAAGTGAGTGGGGGTGAGCGTGAACATGACTCTGCTGCGCAACATTAAATAATAGCCCGTACCCAAAAGCGCAATAATGCAAAATGCCCCCACGATCAGTAGCTTTGGGTTGTCGCTGTATAACGCAGTGATCAAGCAAACGAACCCCAAAATGACGGCGATAATTCGATACGAGCGTGTGAATGAAGGCAAAGAGAAGTTTGTAAGGTGACGAGTGTCCATAGGCAACACCAAGTTTTCATATTTTTGTCTGGATGGATAACCAGTGTATATGACCCTGAATTGATAAGTCGATGTTTAAATAATAGACGCTAATAGACAATATCGGTATTTTTCGTCGACTTTCGGCGCTTCACTCTACAAATAGCTCCTGTTTTTTGGTATAAATCGCGCTTCAAATTTTCACCACTGCGAAAAGAGCAGTGAACTGGAGAAATATTCAATGAGACTTGCTCATAAGCGTAAGGTGCAGGCTAAACTGCAGAAACGCACTAAAGCGGCTGTAGTTAAAGCAGTGGCAACGCCGAAAAAAGCGAAGCCTGTCGCAGAGAAAGTTGTAGCAGAAAAAACTGTAGCAGCAAAACCAGCGGTAGAGAAAGCAGTAGCAGCAACGAAAGAAGTTGCAGTAGCACTGACTCCTAAGCAACAACAAGTTCTAGACATCGTTGTTAGCAATGCTGAAGGCATTAACCCTAAAGGTATCGGCCTAGCAGCTGGTCAAGAAGACGCGAAAGCAGCTTCATGGGCAACAGGCGCATTGAAAAAACTTCTTGAAGAAAACCTAGTAGCGAAAGAGCAGCTAGCAGGTAACAAGGTTATCTACAAAGCTATCTAATCCTGTGGGATTACATTCGCTTCGTTAAGTTTTTAAGCCTCGATTTTCGAGGCTTTTTTTGTATCTAGCAAATAATGCCAACCCCAGTTTTGCCACTTCATTTCCAATCTATTGTCCTGCGAAAGCGATTCCCTTGCCTGGCACTCTTGCTCCTAATCAGCAAGCCCCAAAGTAGGGCGTCCATAGTGATAGATCGCTAGTTGATATCACCAGAATGTAGCAAGGAATAGAGTCTCATCACGAAATGGGAATCAATTGTTAATTTCGATTCACTATAACTACTTAGGTATTTATCAATACCTGTTTCTATAGTGAATAACCTAACTCCTTTAAAGTAGGTGATATTGAATTATCTCCTACGTAGTTATACGTAATCCTTTGGTCTAATACGTACATTTAAACCAACCGTTCGTGCGTGCTCTCCCTGATATCTTGTTGCTTCATCACGGTGCACTCTTATGTTGAATCATAAAAAATGCTCAATGAAAGAGTGTTAACCCAACAAAGGACGTGAACATGAGTCTCATCTCTAACTCCCTCACACGAGTTTTTAAAAACGTTGCGGTAACTGCAGCGGCTTGTTTAGCTTTAGTCGCTACTGGTGCAACAGCTGCTGATAAGGTTTACCGTTTAAAGCTTGCCGAAACGTGGGGACCAAACTTCCCTGTTTTTGGTGATGCTACTAAGAATATGGCTGCTATGGCTGAGAAAATGTCGAATGGTCGACTGCAAATCCGCATCGATTCAGCCAATAAACATAAAGCTCCGCTTGGCGTATTTGACATGGTTAAGTCTGGTCAATACGACATGGGTCACTCAGGCTCTTATTACTGGAAAGGTAAAGTTCCAAACACACTTTACTTCACTTCTATGCCTTTCGGTATGACGCCAGCAGAACAGTACGCATGGTTCTATCACGGTGGTGGTATGGAGTTGATGGAGCAGGTTTACTCTCCACACAACTTGATGTCGTTCCCAGGTGGTAACACTGATATTCAGATGGGCGGTTGGTTTCAAAAAGAAATCAATAGTGTTGAAGACCTACAAGGCTTGAAAATGAGAATCCCAGGCTTCGCTGGTGAGATTCTTGCTGAGCTAGGCGCAAAACCAACAAACATTGCACCGGGTGAGCTTTACACGTCTCTAGAGCGACGCACAATTGATGCACTAGAGTGGGTGGGTCCATCACTTGATTTACGTATGGGTTTCCACAAAATTGCGCCTTATTACTACACAGGTTGGCATGAGCCAGGTTCAGAGCTTCAATTCCTAGTGAACAAGCGCACATGGAACAAGTTGCCTGAAGATCTACAAGAAATCCTTAGAGTTGCAATGCGTACTGCTGCTTATGACATGTACACACAAGCAACGCATGAAAGTGGCAAGAACTGGGTTTCAATGAAGACAGAATTCCCAGACGTACAAGTTAAAGATTTCCCACCAGAGGTTATGGCTGCATTGAAAGAAGCAAATGATCGCCTATTAGCTAAGCATGCTGAGAAAGATGAATTAGCAAAAGAGATCCAAGCTTCACAAGCAAGCTACCTAGAACAAGTTCGTTCATGGACGGATATTTCACACAGAGCTTATTTAAATAGCCAAGCGAAATAGTCGACATTTGTTGAACTAAAGATAAATGAACCCAAAGCTTTTTTTACTAGGTAACTGAGAGTGAGTAAGCGGCGGGTTCATTCAAATCATAATAATTAAGCAGGATAAATCCTGTATACGATCCCAAGAACCCTTTCTATGTCGTGAATCTGGTTAGCGCTACTCGTTTTAGCTGCACTAACTCAATACGCGATGTCTTTTCAAATTCCATGGAGTCGGGAATGCGAAGTCTAATTTATATTGAACGCCTGTTTAATCGTATCGGTGATGCACTGGGATGGCTTTCCAGTATGTTGTTTATTTTACTTATCGCTAACGTCGTGTATGACGTTGTCATGAGATATGCCTTCAACGATGTCTCAATCGCCTTTCAAGAGATGGAATGGCACCTTTTCTCAGCCGTATTTCTGTTAGGTGTTCCTTATGCCATCAAAGCGGGTGGGCATGTTCGAGTTGATGTGTTTTACGAGCAGCTGAGTTTTAAAGCTCAAGCCATTATTGATTTGCTTGGCACGGTTGTCTTCCTGCTTCCGTTTTGTTTGTTGGTGGCTTGGTTTGGTATCGATGTTGCTAAAGAGAGTTATGAGTTGGGTGAGACCTCAGGCGATCCCGGTGGTTTGCCTTATCGTTGGATCATCAAAGCTATGATCCCGCTGTCATTCTTCTTAATGGCGCTCAGTGGCGTGGGTTTGATCCTGCATTCACTGAACAAGATTTTTAATCCGCACCTTATCCACGCAAATAATATTCATACAAAGAATTAGTAGAGGCTGACATGATTGGAATAGTAATGTTTTTTGTCGCCTTGTTTGCACTTTTACTTGGCTTCCCAGTAGCGTTTACCTTTGGCGGTATCGCATTAATCTTTGGTGTTTGGGCTGAGGGCATTGAGATGTTTGCCTTCATGCCATATCGAATTCAATCGATCATGGAAAATACGGTGCTGATGGCCGTTCCATTGTTTGTTTTCATGGGGCTTGTTCTACAGAAGACCAAGCTTGCTGAGCAGTTGCTTGAGTCTATGGGCAGATTGTTTGGTGGGGTTCGTGGTGGTATCGCAATTTCGACGGTATTAGTAGGATCATTGCTTGCCGCTTCAACCGGTGTAGTTGGTGCTTCTGTGGTAGCGATGGGCCTGATTTCTCTGCCAGTAATGTTGAAATACAACTATGATAAAGGCTTAGCCTGCGGCACCATTTGTGCTTCTGGTACGCTTGGGCAAATCATTCCACCATCGATAGTTCTCATTCTATTGGGTGATGTGCTAGGTGTGCCAGTTGGTGACTTGTTCCAAGCGGCGATTTGGCCGGGCGTGATGTTAGTCGGTGCTTATATCGTGTACATATTGATATACGCGAAGCTAAACCCTGAAGCAGCTCAACCGATTGAACGTGATGACTCAATTAGTCGTAAGCAAGAAGTCATCAATGCTCTGAAAGCTATCGTACCGCCACTTGCGCTGATCATTGTCGTATTGGGCTCTATCTTCGCCGGTGTTGCTACGCCGACAGAGTCTGCTGCATTAGGTGGTGCGGGTGCTATGGTACTTGCTTTGCTATACGGTCAGTTTAGTTGGTCGATGGTGTATGACGCATCTAAAGAGACGGTAAAAGTAACGGCAATGGTCTTTGCTATCTTACTTGGTGCAACCGCGTTCTCAATGGCGTTCACTTACACTGGCGGTGATTATCTGGTTGAAGAGTGGATGTTACAGCTACCGGGTGAGAAGTGGGGCTTCTTGATTATCACCATGTTGGTTATTTTGATCCTCGGCTTCTTTATCGACTTCGTTGAGATCTGTTTTATCATCGTACCGATTATTGCACCTGTCGCTGAGTTGATGGGCATAAACATGACTTGGTTTGCTATCCTTATCGCGATGAACCTACAAACCTCATTCCTAACACCACCATTTGGTTTTAGTTTGTTCTATCTAAAAGGGGTGGCACCAAAAGGCGTAACCACTAAGGATATTTACCGAGGTGTAATGCCGTTCATTCTGATTCAAATCCTCGTGCTTGGATCACTTCTCGCTTTCCCATCTTTCTATGGAATGTGAGTGAAGCCAAGAATGTGAATGATATGTTTCAACGGTTAACGATAAATTGCTAAAATAAGACGGCTTATTGGTGTTCAATAAGCCGTTTTTTGTGAGGAAAAGGAATGCCTCTAAAGGCTAAGCTGATTTTGCTGACGCTGCTCCCGTTGTTGCTTGTGACGGCGAGTATTAGTTGGATCTCGTTGCATCAAACCAAGACATTGGGTGCAAAAGAAGTGGAGATCTTCAGAGACAGCCTGATCAAGTCTCGTGAAAATGCCCTCAAAGACACTGTCGACCTCGCATTTGATGCCATCGAACATATCTACAATGATCCTGATATCCAAGAAGCCCAAGCTAAAAGAGAAGTTCGAATCATATTGTCTAAACTTAGGTATGGTTCAGATGGATACTTCTTCGCGTACGACCGTCACGGCACCAACCTCGTTCATCCAATACAACCTGAATTGATTGGAAAAAACCTACTTGAGTTACAAGATGAAGATGGCGACTTTCTTATCGAAGCACTGTTAAGGCAAGCGCAAACCGGAGGCGGATTTCATCAGTATTTGTGGCAAAAGCCATCGACGGGAGAAGTGGTATCTAAGTTAAGTTATGCGGCTTGGTTAGAACGTTGGGACTGGATGATTGGCACGGGTCTGTATATTGAAGATGTACACCAAGAAGTCGCTTCCATGCAGGCTGCGATTAACAAGAATATAGAGACCACGTTCTTTTCGATTGTGGTGATTCTTAGCGTGACAGTTGCGGTCATTATCGTGCTTACTTTGGCGATCAACATGCACGAGCATCGCATCGCCGATAATAACCTGAAGGAATTGGCCCACAAGACGGTGATGTTTCAAGAGGATGAAAAAAAGCATTTAGCGCGTGAGTTACATGATGGCATTAACCAGTTATTAGTATCGAGCCGTTGTCACTTAGAGTTGCTCGGAAACAAGTTACAAAGTGAAGACCTCAAAGCGCATCTAGATAAGTCACAGCATTCGCTGATGAGAGCGATTGAAGAGGTGAGGCATATCTCCCACCAACTTCGTCCAAGTTCATTGGATGATATTGGCTTAGAGGCAGCGTTGTCTTCTCTATTATTAGACTTTCAGGCGCACTCTGGTATTGAGGTGGAAACCTTGTTTAGTACGCAGCCAGGTCAGTTGAAATCAGAGGCGGCGACGACCTTGTATCGAGTGGTTCAAGAGTCATTGAATAACATTGAAAAGCACGCACAAGCGACTAAAGTTACGGTTATCGCGCAGCAAATTGGCAATGTATTGCAGCTTTTAATCCAAGATAATGGTGTGGGTTTTAATACCTACAAAGCGATGGAGAAACGAGGGATTGGGCTGCGTAATATGAGAGAGCGAGTTGAATTCATTGGTGGTGATTTTGAGCTGATGAGTGAAATTGGCTTCGGAACGGAAATTACCGTGTTGCTGACACTAGAGGGATTAATGAATGAGTGAAGTTATTCGAGTTGTGATCGCTGATGATCATCAAGTGGTACTGGATGGCTTTATGGCGAGATTGGAACTCGAGCCGGATATTAGCGTGATAGGTACTGCCAGCAATGGCTTAGAGGCGGTAGAGGTAGTAAAAACTCTGCGACCTGATGTGGTGTTGATGGACATTAGCATGCCTATCATGAACGGCATTGACGCAACCCATCTAATTAAAGAAGAAGACCCTGATGCGAAGGTGCTAATGTTGACCATGCATAACAACCGTGAATACATTATGAAAGTGATGCAGTCGGGTGCTGTTGGTTATATGTTGAAAGAGATTTCTGCTGAAAAGATGGTACAGGCGATCAAAACCGTGAATCAAGGTTCGACCTACTTCTGTGAAAAGGTAACTCAGAATTTGTTCACACAGCCTATTACTCCCACGCCATCCATCAAGAATCCGTTAAGTAGACGTGAAGAAGCAGTGTTGAAATTGGTCGCAAAAGGGGAGAGCAGTAAAGAGGTAGCTAAGGCGCTGAACATCAGTTATCGAACGGTTGAAACGCATAGACAAAACATTAAGCACAAGTTGGATATTCACTCTACGGCAGAGCTAGCTAAATATGCTGTTAATTCTGGGCTTGTGGAGTGATCTTACGCTAAATTACATTAAATGTGTAATTTAATTACTAAAACTGCCATTTGGACCTGATTTTTGACGGTTTTTTTAGTATTTTTGCGACAGGTTGATATGCTTCTTTTCGAAATTTAAGCGCCGAATGTAATGTTGCAAATAGTGCGCTGCAAATTAGAGAGGAAACATGGAGCCTGTAAAAGATAGGTATAGTATTGAAAATACCGATTATACAGTAGGACAAGATAACGTTCAGAAATGGGGTTTTGATGTTCATAATCCTGTATTTGGTATCAGTGCAGGAGCGATCATTATTTTCCTGCTTGCACTTCTGGTCGCTGAACCTGAAACAGCAAAAGCTGCGCTCGATGGTATCAAATGGAAAATCATCGGCAACTTCGATGGCTTCTTCATGTGGGCTGCTAACATTTTCGTGATTTTCTGTTTTGCCCTCATTGTCTCCCCGTATGGCAAGATACGTATTGGTGGCAATGATGCCAAAGCAGAGCACTCCAACCTATCTTGGATGTCGATGTTATTCGCCGCGGGAATGGGTATTGGTTTGATGTTCTGGGGTGTTGCTGAGCCAGTAGCTTACTTCACGGGTTGGTATCAAACGCCATTAGGTGTCGAAGCTTACTCACCTGAAGCGGCTAAGCTGGCACTTGGTGCAACCATCTATAACTGGGGTTTACACGGCTGGTCTATCTACGCTGTTGTTGCTCTAGCACTTGCCTTCTTCACTTTCAACAAAGGTCTGCCTCTTTCAATCCGCTCGATTTTTTATCCTATCTTGGGTGACAGAACTTGGGGATGGTTTGGCCATATCGTTGATATCGTTGCAGTACTGGCAACCTTGTTCGGCCTTGCAACATCGTTAGGTTTGGGCGCACAACAAGCAACCAGTGGTATTAACCATGTATTCGGTACCGATGGTGGTATTGGCATGCAGTTGGTTGTTATCGCAGTGGTCACTTTCTTAGCAACAATGTCAGTGGTTCGTGGCATCAACGGTGGCGTGAAGGTTTTAAGTAACGTCAACATGTTGGTTGCTTTGGGTCTACTTATCTTCGTAACGATCGCTGGTGGCCTGGCGGGTATTAAAGCAATCCCAACGGCACTCATGGGCTATATTGAAAACTTCATTCCTCTTAGTAATCCTCATGGTCGTGACGATGAAACTTGGATGCAAGGTTGGACTGTATTTTACTGGGCATGGTGGATGTCCTGGTCACCATTCGTGGGTATGTTTATTGCTCGCATTTCTAAAGGTCGTACGATTCGTGAATTCATTGTAGCTGTATTGTTCATTCCAACGACAGTAATCATCATCTGGATGGCTATTTTTGGCGGAATCGCGATTGACCAAGTGGCGAACAAGGTGGGCGAGATCGGTGTCAATGGTCTGCAAGATATTACGCTTTCTCTATTCCATACTTATGATGCGCTGCCAATGAGTTCTGTGCTTTCAGTCGTTTCGATTGGTCTGATTATGGTGTTCTTCATCACATCTTCGGATTCAGGTTCGTTAGTTATCGATAGCATTACCTCTGGTGGTAAAGTCGATGCGCCAGTGCCACAGCGTGTATTTTGGGCGCTGATGGGTGGTGCGATTGCCGCGGTTTTACTTTGGGTTGGCGGTACTGAATCCATCCAAGCACTACAAGCCGGAACGGTATCAATGGCGTTACCATTCGCGTTCATATTATTGCTTATGTGCCTAAGCTTATTGCTAGGTTTACGAACTGAAAATAAATTAGTCCAACAGCAAAATGCTTTGAGTTAAAAGTATTTTTTAGTTAAAGGTCGACTCGGTCGGCCTTTTTTTCGTCAGTAGTTTGGGTAATTACGTATATTTTGTTTGAAAATTCGGCGAACTGATTCTGGTTTACTGAAAACAATAATTTAACCTGCTAAACTTCAGACATCCAAGTATTTGAATAATTGTGATAACAACTTGTACTGCTTGGATCGTTCGTTCGAGTTTTGACTAGGTCACAGGTAAATAAGGGATATTGAGGTTAATAGACCCTATTAATATTCCGTAGAGAGGGATAATGACTAAAGGTATAGATAAATACAGTATCGACAGTACGGATTACACTGTCGGTCAAGATAATGTCCAAAAATGGGGTTTTGATGTTCATAACCCAGTATTTGGTATCAGTGCGGGACTTATTGCTTTGTTCCTCATCGGTGTTCTGATTACAGATACCGCTTCCGCAAAGGCTGCATTAGATGGCGTTAAAGGCCAGATTATCAATTCGTTTGATTGGCTCTTCATCTGGTCGGGTAATGTCTTCGTAATTTTCTGCTTAGGTTTGATTGTTTCTCCGTACGGCAAAATCCGCCTTGGTGGTGTTGATGCGACGGCAGATTACTCATTCTTCTCTTGGCTATCGATGCTGTTTGCCGCAGGTATGGGTATTGGCTTGATGTTCTGGAGTGTGGCTGAGCCAGCGGCTTACTTCACGGGTTGGTTTGAAACTCCGTTAGGTGTTGAACCAAATACACCAGAAGCTGCAAAACTGGCATTGGGTGCAACCATGTATCACTGGGGTCTACACCCTTGGGCGATTTATGGCGTAGTAGCACTGTCACTTGCGTTTTTCTCTTACAACAAGGGATTGCCTCTTTCTATCCGTTCTATCTTTTACCCAATTTTAGGTGATAGAGCTTGGGGCTGGGCAGGTCACATTGTTGATATTCTTGCTGTACTTGCAACGCTATTTGGTCTGGCGACATCGTTAGGTCTTGGTGCACAACAAGCGGCAAGTGGTATTCAGCATGTATTCGGCATTGAAGCGGGCTTAGGGCTGCAAGTTATTGTGATTACGGCGGTAACTTTATTGGCGGTAGTATCAGTACTTCGTGGTATTGATGGTGGCGTTAAAGTTATCAGTAACATCAACATGTTGGTTGCTTTCCTTCTGCTTATCTTAGTGGCTCTAATCGGCTACGCGGTGACTTTAGGCTCTATCCCAACAACATTGATGGCATACATTGAAAACATCATTCCGCTAAGTAACCCTCACGGTCGTGAAGATGAAACATGGATGCACGGTTGGACTGTATTCTACTGGGCTTGGTGGATCTCATGGTCTCCATTCGTAGGTATGTTTATCGCACGTGTTTCTAAAGGTCGTACCGTTCGTGAGTTCATCACAGCAGTACTGATTGTACCGACTACAGTGACTATTATCTGGATGTCAGTATTCGGTGGCATGGCGATTGACCAAATCGTGAATAACGTTGGTATTCTTGGTCAAGACGGCCTAACAGATGTATCACTAGCAATGTTCCAAATGTTTGATGCTCTGCCGTTCGGTACTCTGCTATCAATTATTGCGGTTGTATTGGTTCTAGTATTCTTCATTACATCGTCTGACTCAGGCTCTCTAGTTATCGACAGTATCACCGCAGGTGGTAAAGTTGATACACCAGTTCCTCAACGTGTGTTCTGGGCATTCCTTGAAGGTGCGATTGCTGTAGCGCTATTGTGGGTTGGTGGTACTGAAGCAGTGCAAGCTCTGCAAGCGGGTGCAATCTCGACGGCATTACCATTCACCATCATTCTATTGCTGATGTGTGTTAGCTTGCTAATGGGTATGCGTACAGAAAAACGCTAGGCTCTAAAGCCGAAATCTATCGAAGCTTATATGCGGTAGAGCGGTAAATAGTATGAAGGCAGAAGAGGAAACTCTTCTGCCTTTTTTGTTTCTTCTTTATCATGTGTCCGCCTCTCTTTAACATATGAGATATGATATAAATTCTAATAACCATATATAAAATACCGCCTTAAATTTGGCGAAATGCCAAGGAATTGGCATTAGCTAAGCTTATGGTTTACCTAAAATTATATTCCGATATTAAATTGTGAAATCGCTCGAATTTAATACTGATTTTGGGTAGTATGCGCGAGATTTCCCACCACTCGTGAAACTTTGACATGAAACTAACACTAAAGCAGAAGTTGATAGGTGCTAGCCTATCTGCTGTTGTGGTTATGGCAACAGCGTTGACCTGGCTATCAGCAAACCAACTATTCGAACAGACTCGCAATGGCGTATACCTACGAGCTGAAAGCGTATCTGAAGCAGCATCTGAAGGTATTAAAAACTGGATTGATATCCGTACAGATATCGCATCAGCATTTAATGACTTTTCACGAGAGGATGATGTTGTTCCTTTCCTTAAGCAAGCTCGTGTTGCGGGTGGCTTTGACGATATCTTTTTAGGTACGCCAGAAGGTGGAATGTACCGTTCACACCCTGAACGTAATCGTGCAGATTACGACCCTCGTCAACGCCCTTGGTACCAAGAAGCAAACGCTGCAGGTAAGCAAATCATCACAACCGCTTACCAAGATGCGATCACCAAAGCTCTTCTTGTAACGATTGCTGAACCGGTTCGCCACAACGGCCAACTTGTTGGTGTCGTGGGTGCTGACGTACTTATCGACCAATTGGTTAACGATGTAATCAGCCTTGATGTTGGTGACAACGCTTACGCCATGCTAATTGATGCCTCTGACGGTACATTCCTAGCACACCCAGATTCAGCGCTAAGCTTGAAGCCGGTAAGCCAGCTTTCAAACGATATATCTATGTCTATCATCGAAAACGCAGTGCGTACGGGTAGCATCGAGATCATCAAAGAACGTGGCGCTGAGAAGCTGCTTTACTTCACGAAGGTGCCTAACACTAACTGGATCTTCGCGGTTCAGATGGACAAAGCAACAGAAGAGGCGAACCACTCAACACTGCTTACTCAATTGATCACAACGGCTGTTATTATTACGTTAATCGTAATCGTATTAGTGTCTTGGTTAGTGAGCTTCCTATTCCGTGATTTGAACCGTGTTTCAGCGGCGCTGGAAGAAATTGCTTCAGGTGAGGGTGACCTTACTCAACGCCTTGAGCCTAAGAGCGATGACGAAATTGGTAAGCTTGCTGAAAACTTCAACCGTTTTGTAGGCAATATGCACACCATGGTGATCAAGCTAAGCGAAGTATCTGCTGCGCTAGGCAACCAAGCACGTCAAACGGCTTCTCAAGCTGAAGAACGTAGTGCTCGTATCCAAATGCAACAAGACGAGATCAACATGGTAGCAACAGCCGTCAACGAAATGGCTGCAGCAACACAAGAGATCGCGGGTAACGCTGACCACACTGCACAGAACTCATCAGAAGCAGTTGGCGCGTGTGAGCACGGTACTGGTCAAGTGACACAGACGCAAAGCTCTATCCAAAACCTTGCTCAAGAAGTTCAAATCGCAACCAACGTGATTCTAGAACTTGAAGAACACGGCAACAGCATCAACGCTATCTTGTCTAACATTCAAGGTATTGCAGAACAAACGAACCTACTTGCACTTAACGCTGCGATTGAAGCTGCACGTGCTGGTGAGCAAGGTCGTGGTTTCGCAGTAGTAGCGGATGAAGTTCGAGTTCTGAGCCAACGTACACACGGCTCAACGCAAGAAATTCAACAAACGATTGAGTTGCTACAAGGTACAACAGGCAAAGCGGTTAATATCATGAACGATAGCCGTACACTTGCTGAAACCAGTGTTGATGACGCAAACTCAGCCGCAGCGAGCCTAACGCAAATCCATGCAGCTGTTGAACGCATTAGCGACATGGCGACACAAATTGCTTCCGCTGCAGAAGAGCAAGCATCAGTAACGTCTGAGATCACTCGTAACACTGAAGGAATCCGTGACGTATCTAATGAGCTAGCAGACGAAGCGCACCAAGCTGCGGAACAAGCTGCTCAGTTATCTGAACTGTCTCACGAGCTAGAAAGCGAAATTAGCCGCTTCAAGCTTTAAGCACTAAGTTCTGAGCGAATAGCGATAACTTGATAGCTAAAACGACTAGCGAATAATTCGCGATAACGTTATCAAAAAGCCGAATGTGATTATCACATTCGGCTTTTTTGTGCGTTCTAGTTAGAGTTATGAACCCTAATTAGTTGTTTGGATAACCTGGGAACTTAGTTTTGAGGGCCGCGCTAGTAGGAAAGCAGTGCTCCATAAATTTCACCATCGCAGGGGCTCTAGCTTGTCGTTGTTAAGCTATTTTCTTTTTTACATCAAGGTCAGCCACCTATTGGAAGTGGAAGTGACGGGTTAAACTTGATTGAAGAAGGGTGTAGCTCAGAATAATTAAAGACACAAAAAAGCCCGAGCATAAACTCGGGCTTTGAACGGTTATCTTTATAACTGATGAAGGCGCTAGATTGCCTGACGCAGTTGGAAATAACGTCCTGCTTCGTTTAACAGTTTCTCATGAGAGCCGTTTTCAACAATCTCGCCTTGTTCAATCAGAACGATAGAATCCATCGATTCCAGACCAATCAAACGGTGCGTGATGAAGATAACCGTCTTGCCTTCGAAGTGCTTCTCGAAAAGAGTCATGATGCTTTGCTCGGTTTGCTTATCTAAGCCTTCTGTCGGCTCATCTAAAAGCAGGATAGGAGCATCATGAAGAATGGCACGTGCGATGCCAATGCGGCGCTTCTCACCGCCAGACAGTTGACGACCACCATCACCTAACCAGCTATCATGCGCGTTGTTCTCAAGCAGCTTTTCTAGACCAACGTCTTTAAGGATGTTCGCTAAGTGATCATCGGTTGCTTCTGGTCTTGCAATCAACAAGTTGTCACGCAAAGTACCATTGAGAATGTCGACACGTTGGCTTACTACACTGATTGATTCACGAAGCTGTGATTCATTCCACTGCGTCAGTTCAACTCCCGCGATTGAGATGTCGCCTTTTTTAGGATCCCAGTAGCGAGTCAGCAGCTGAATCAAAGTCGACTTACCAGAACCTGTTTGGCCCACAATCGCAACCTTGTGCGTTGCAGGAATTGTTAGGTCGACAGCGTTCAGAACACTGCGCTCAGAATCAGGGTAGTTGAACGTCACGTTTGAGAACGTAATATCAAGTGGCTTGTTGATGTCGAGCTTCTCTTCAGCAAACTGAACTTCAGGCTCAGACAGAATCACTTCGTTCAAACGACGAGCAGAAGAAAGAGTTTGACCTAAATGCTGGAACGCGCCTGCAATTGGCATTAATAGCTCAAAACTTGCCATGGTTGCGAATGCCATTAGCGCGATGAACGGGTCTGGTGCATTACCACCCACGCCATCAGCCGCAAGCCAAAGCATAAGAACCAACGTCAAACCGTTGAACAGCATCAGTGCTGCTGACGCCATACCAGTTAGGTTAGCATTCACAAACTGATTCGCCATCAGCTTCTGCTGCGTTTCTAGAATCGCATTGCGGTAACGCTCTTCAGCACCAAACAGAGTTAGTTCGCTGTAGCCTTCAATCCAATCCAGAGTGGTAACACGAAGATCTGCTTTGTTTTGTGTCAGTTCACCGCCGTTACGTTTACCTAGCTTGTAAAACAAGATTGGCCAAACTAACAGCATGATCAGAAGGATAGAACCCAAGATCAAACCTAGTGAGCTATCGAACCACATCAAGAAAATAGTAAGGAAGAAGATCCCGAACACACCAACCGTCACTGGGCTTACTAAGCGCAAGTAAACGTGGTCCATTGCATCGACATCAGCAACCAAACGGTTGAGAAGGTCAGCATCACGAAGGTTCGAAATACGGCCTGGGATCAGCGGAGCTAGCTTCTTGAAGAAGAAGATACGTAAATCAGTTAACAATTTGAATGTGGCATTGTGGCTGACAACACGTTCACCCCAACGACCCGCAGTACGGCTCATTGCCAAACCACGTACGCCGCCGCCCGGTAGCATGTAGTTGAAGGTCTCACGTGCAATCGTAAGGCCTGCAACCGCAGAAGCTGAAATGAACCAGCCTGATAGCGTTAACAAGCCGATAGAAGCCGAAAGAGTAGCAAAAGCTAATAGCATGCCTAGCGATAGGCCAAACCAATGCTTTTTATAGAGTTTCAGGTAAGGCAGTAAATCACGCATCTAAATTACCCTTATTATCTTGTTGAGCTAAGTTCGCGTTAAGCATCTTTTCGAACAAACCACCCGCAGTCGATAGCTGAGAGTAATGACCTTGTTCAACCAGACCACCATCGCGCATAACCAGAATATTATCGACTGATTTAAGAGGGGCAAGTTGGTGCGTTACAAGCAGGGCTGTGCGGCTTTCAATATTGCTATTGATGCCTTTCATTACTAACTGTTCGCTACGAGTATCTAGGCTAGCTGTTGGTTCATCTAACAACCAGAACTGACCGTCTTGAATCATGGCGCGAGCCAGAGCCAAACGTTGAGATTGACCAACAGACAGGCCGCCAGAGCGATCAGAGATCATATAATCTAAGCCATGCTCGCTAACGAACTCGTTAGCAAAAGACTGCTCAAGCGCATTCTCGACAACTTGGTCAGTGATATCGAGCTTACCTAGAGTGACGTTGTCACGAATTGTACCGTGCAGTAGCAACGGGTTTTGACCAACCCAGCTAATCGTCTTACGCCAAGAGGCTAAGTCTAGGTCACGCAATTCAATGCCATTGATTTTCAAGCTTCCTTCATAAGGCATGAAACCAAGAATAGCGTTGATCAAACTTGTTTTACCCGCCCCACTTGGGCCAACTAACGCAGTCGACTGTCGAGTGTTAAGTGCAAACGAGATAGGGCCAACCAATTGAACACCTTCAGGGCTTAACACTTTTAGAGCTTGAGCTTCAATATTGATGCCTTGAGCCTGATCGAGTTGAGTGTCGCCTGATTTAACCTTAGTGATGTCTGTTTCTAAGAACTCGACAATACTTTCCGCAGCGCCAACCGCTTGTTGCTTCGCATGGTAGAAAGTACCTAAGTCACGCAGAGGTTGGTAAAACTCTGGCGCCAAGATAAGGATAAACAAACCAGCGAATAGCGTAATGCCGACGCCGTAGTGGCCAAAGTTCAGCTCACCGATGTAGGTGAAACCAAAGTAAACCGCCGTCATCGCGATAGAGATCGACGTGAAGAACTCAAGTACAGCAGAAGACAAGAAAGCGATTTTCAACACATCCATGGTACGCGTTCTAAACACTTCAGATGCACCTTTGAGTACTTCTGTTTCAGCGTTGGTGCGATCAAATAGACGGATGGTTGTCATTGACTGCAAACGGTCGTAAAAGTGACCAGAAAGACGCTGAAGCGCTTTGAAGTTTTTACGGTTGGCATCGGCTGCTTTCATACCAACAAGTGCCATGAACATCGGCACCAGTGGAGCCGTAAGCAAAAAGATCAATCCAGCTGCCCAGTTTACTGGAAACACCACAACCAAAATAATGAATGGAATCATTACCGACAGAGACATCTGAGGTAGATAACGAGAGAAGAAGTCTTGCATGTCTTCTACTTGTTCTAGCAACAGGGTTGCCCACGTACCCGCAGGTTTGCCTTTGATGTAGGCAGGACCAAGTTCGCGTAACTTATCGAGAATGAGCTGCCTAATGTAGATACGGATCTGCTCACCACAGCGATAGCCGGCGATTTCACGACCCCATGTACAGCCTGCACGGCCAACGACCGATAGTGCCAAGCCTGCGAAATGACCAACCAGTTCAGATTTATCGACATTCTCGATGATCAGCTGATGAAGAATAGAGGCGAGAAGAGCTGCTTGAGCAATTAAAAACACGCTTGAAAGTACGCCAAGGCCAATCGCAATCATAAGCCAGCGTTTCGCTAACTTACTCTGTTGCTTAAGCCACTTGTTCAAGCTGCGTTGTTTTTTCTTATCCATTATGAAGGCTTAATGATAATTATTATTTGTTGAGGGCGGCTAGTATACAAAAGAAAGCCCAGTGGATATACCGCTGGGCTCTAGGGATTTACAACAAAATGTGATGACGCCCTGCATCTATTGAGGTGAGGGCTTCGATATTTAAATCTGCAATCTCAGATTTACTTATCGTTAAGGCCATCTAGGAAGCGTTCAGCATCCAGTGCAGCCATACAACCTGTACCAGCAGAAGTGATTGCTTGGCGGTAGTTGTGGTCCATTACATCACCTGCAGCGAACACGCCTGGGATGCTGGTTTGTGTTGCGTTACCTTCAAGACCAGACTGTACGATGATGTAATCATCTTTCATGTCGACTTGGCCTTTGAAGATTTCAGTGTTTGGTTGGTGACCGATAGCAATGAATGCGCCCATTACTTCGATCTCTTCTGTTTTATCAGACTGAGTATCTTTAATACGAACGCCCGTTACGCCCATGTCGTCGCCTAGAACTTCGTCTAGCGTGCGATCAGTGTGAAGAACAATGTTGCCGTTCTCTACTTTGTCCATTAAACGTTTCACTAGGATCTTTTCAGCGCGGAACGTGTCACGACGGTGAACTAAGTGAACTTCAGACGCGATGTTAGATAGGTAAAGTGCTTCTTCAACAGCGGTGTTACCACCACCAACAACCGCTACTTTCTGGTTGCGGTAGAAGAAACCATCACACGTAGCACAAGCAGAAACGCCACGGCCTTTGAATGCTTCTTCAGAATCTAAACCTAGGTACTTAGCTGATGCACCCGTTGAGATGATCAACGCATCACACGTGTACTCGCCTGAATCGCCTTTAAGACGGAAAGGGCGGTTAGATAGGTCTACTTCGTTAATGTGGTCAAACAGGATCTCTGTTTCAAAGCGCTCTGCGTGCTCTTTCATGCGATCCATCAGTGCTGGACCCGTTAAACCTTCAGCATCACCCGGCCAGTTTTCCACTTCTGTTGTGGTTGTAAGCTGACCACCTTGCTGCATACCGGTAACAAGTACTGGGTTTAGGTTTGCACGAGCAGCGTAAACTGCAGCTGTATAGCCAGCAGGGCCAGAACCAAGAATCAATAAATTACAGTGCTTTACGTCGCTCATGAGGACTCCGAAATTGAATTTGTTTTTATTTATAATCGATTAGGATTGTATGGAAAATATGGAGGCAATAAAAGGTTAAACAAGGGTAGAAGTGTAATTAATCGTTATACGTTAGAACATAACCGAACTAAATGATGGTCTTGTAATCCTGTGTCTTAGATCAATAGCGATAAGTCAAGGAAAGTGCTCTTGCAAACAGCTATGCATATTGCTCACTTTTAGGGTCTTCTTGATCATGGTGTTTCTATAGCAGTATTTACTTTTTTGCGTATACATTGATGAGTAGAAAAACAAGAGAACCTGAATCCTATGTTTTATTTTAAAAAGTTTGCGTTAAAAGACGCTGTAAGAACTCATCAAAATTAGCGTGCAGATAAGCGACCACAAGACGCACTTTTAGTATGAACGGCATGATTACAAACAGGTGTAATGTTGGTTAATACTTGAACTGTTGAGTGTTTCTCAGTTGTTATTTTTTTGTATGTGTTATTATTGATATTTATATATTGCGCGGAATTATTTGAACTCTATGCAGATTCTAATCCTTTTTATCAATGTGTTTATTGTGTGCCTGAATTCGGTTTTTGCTTCTCCGCTGCAGGTCAGCGGGGAACAATCTGTGTTAGCTAATGAAGCTGTAAGATGGTATGAAATGCCTTTGTTATCTGATCCAGTCGATTTTCCCATATTAAAAAAACACATTGAATCCTCTCCAAGGATTGAAACGATATTTGGTGGTGAAGGGGCGTTTGGGTTGAGAGTTGATTTGGCCAACTCCGATATCAAGTCGTCACAACAAATAGTTACACTCCGTGCAAACTATTTGGATCAAGGTTGGGGTTACTGGCAATCAACAAATGGTCAAGTAAGGCGAATACTTGATTTTGGCCAATTAAGTAACAAGAGTATCTTGCATCTGCATAGGCAAAGCTTCCCGTTAATATTGAATGCGGAGGAATCTGGAACACTTTGGCTCTACTTGGAAGCAAAGAAATTTCCAAAGGCAGTTAACTTCACTCTTCAACCTGAATATCTATTTTATATTCACGTTTTCCGCAACAATACGCTCACATTAGCTTCTATTACTGTCATGCTAACGTTGGGAGTTTTCGCTCTTTTTTGTTACTTTCAAACTAAACATCCAGTCACACTGGCTTGTGCTGGTTATGTTGGGCTACATGGCCTGGGATGGTTCGCCGCTTCAGGCGCTTGGGGGTACTTATTACCAAGCCAAAGCTGGAACCCAGTTTATTTTGGAATGGTATTGTTTCCGTTTGCGGTTGCTTTTTCTTGCTATTACACAAGATTATTGTTTGGATTTCCGCAGCATTTTATTCGTATTAATCTTACCTTTCAGGCCTTTAGTTGGCTGTGTGTCATTATCGGGTTTATTAATGTCTTTGCCCCGTTTTCGTTGACTTTTGTTATGTCCCATTTGATTGCGGCAATCTGGGTGCCGACAATGATAGTGACTGGCGTATTGATGGTTTATCAACGAAACTTTGTCGCTAAATATTATTTGATCGGTGGTCTTTGTTATGGCACGGCTTTGGTGTATTACATTTTTGCGCATTTTGCACCATTGCCGACTCAGAGATCGACAGAAGTTATCGTTGTTGTTGCATTAGCAATAGATTGTGCCTGCATTTTATTGTCACTGACTGAATGGTTGCGGATTCAACAACATCAACATCAGAAAACCTATATCCAGTCGAGGGTGGATAGTTTAACGGGGCTTGGAAACCGGCTGGATTTTAATGATGCCAGTAAACAATTAGTACATCATTCCTATTGTATCGTTTTCATCGATTGTGATGGCCTTAAATCGATTAATGATACTTATGGTCATGATGAAGGGGATCGCTTTTTAGAATACACCAGCCGCATGATGCGAGAAAAATTTACAGACCTTGGAATGGTTTATCGAGCTGGTGGCGACGAATTTATCTGGTTGTTGAAAGTGGATAAAGAGAAACAAGTTGAGGCTCTCTATTCTCAGATTGAGCTTAGAGTGACTCAGGTGGAAGAGCAAATTCGCAGTGCTGATTGGCCTCAGTCTGGCCTCAGTTTTGGAAGCGCATCTAGTTTTGAATGTGTCAATTTTTCTGAGTGTTTGAGCTTAGCTGACCAGCGAATGTACCAGCAGAAGCGCTCGAAGAACGGTTTTAAAAATCAGTCCAGTGAAATTGAGTGTTAGCTAAATTCCCTATTTTCTAAGTGAATCGTTTTAAGTCTAGTTAACTTATTTTCGTTTTGATTTTTGGTGTAAATGTCACCAAAGGTGGCTCTTTTAGCAACCAACCTTTCAAGCTTGCTTACCCTCTCATCTGTTTTGTGTAGAACATTCCCAATCTTTATAGTCGCCTATTTTTAACGAATTCTAAGTTAGGACATAAAGGCAGACCATCATATTCCAAATAAACGCATCATTTATAATTGTAGGTTTTATTAGAAAGCACTCTATTTGAGGGCGGCCGAGTTCCCCCCGAACTCGACCTGTTCCAGACGCGCAAGCAAAGGCGTTTGGTTTCTGGCGTACTCATAAATTAACCAATTTCAGTTTGTTGTGTAAATAATCAATAGCTTGGTGACTGATAGGTAAGTCGTATTTCGCTGTGCAAAAGCATAGAAATGGATGGTGGCGAGCGTGATACCTGAACTTATGCAGGAGGCTGGTTTGTTGGAGCGCAAGGGCTGACACAATATGAAACACCACTTCCTAGTTAATAATGTCGTTAAATTTAAATTTATAGGGATTTATAACTAGCTAGTGGAGTGTGCTAGTTTTAAGAGTTGGTCATCTTTTATTCTGGTGTTATACACTGCTTTTTAATTTAAGATTGGATTTAATGTCTGAATTATTAAATATGACGGGATAAATGATTGTTTAATGTTGATTTGACAAGATCTTCAAGTATCCTTTATGTAAATAAAACGTTAAATATTGAAAGTAAATTAACAATCATTAAGGAGTCGATGATGTTACATGCTCACGAAAATACCCTACATATTACCCATCTCAGTAACCATGCTGTTAAGGAGTTGTCTCCGTCATTCTCTCAGCTACCAAGCACAGAGCATGCGGATGGCCAGTTTCGATTGAGAAGATACTCGGTGGTTCAATTCAGTAATGGACAAGTCGTTGAGCAAGACAAACATAACTTTGTTCAGTCTGAAGACATTAATCACTTTCAAGGTGACGTCGTTCGCCAGTTCGAGCCGATTGAAGCGAAGATTCTAAGCAGTGAAGGCATGCAAGAAATGTGTGAACTGTTTATTGAGACCAATGGACTTGAAGACGGGCAAGAAATCGAAATCCATCAGATTCGCATTGCCGCTATTTTTGAAGAGACTCAAGTAGCACCAGAAGGTGTTCATCAAGATGGCTTTGACCACATCGCGATTATTGGTGTTACTCGCCATAACATCGTGGGTGGTGAAGTGATGCTTTATCAAGATAGCCACGAAGCACCATTCTTTAGAAAGGTGTTAGGCGATGGCGAGGTGGCAATGCTTGCTGATAGTAAGCTTTGGCACAACGCACAACCGATTCGTACCATAGACCACGGTAAGATGGGCTATATGGATGTGTTTGTACTAACGGCTAAGGATGCGCGTAATGTCCTTCACTCTTAATGATGTACGCCAACAGTTTAGTGCTTTAGGCCAATATCATAACGGCAGGCCTGTGACCTTTTTCGATGGTCCCGGTGGGTCTCAGGTACCTGAGAATGTTTTAGCTTCAATGACGGAATACCTAGGGCATTTCAATTCAAACCTAGGCGGGCACTACTTTTCTAGCCAAAAGACCACAAGCTTAATGCAGCAAGCGCGAGAAGCGGCCCAAGCACTACTCAATGCGGAGTCTTCTGGCAATGTGGTGTTCGGTGCGAACATGACATCGTTGACCTTCCAACTTAGCCGAGCGATCAGCCGCGATTGGAAAGAGGGCGATGAGGTTATCGTCACTGCGTTAGACCATTACTCAAATGTATCGAGCTGGCAGCAAGCGGCAGACGACAAAGGCGCGATTGTTCGCCAAGTTAGTGTCGACGAATCCGATTGCAGTTTGGATATGGCGCATTTTGAATCGCTGCTGAATAAGAAAACCAAGCTTGTCGCGGTGACGTTTGCTTCGAACACGACAGGTTCTATTGTCGATATGGCTAAAGTTATTGAGCTTGCACATCAGCATGGCGCTCAGGTATATGTCGATGCCGTTCATTACGCACCTCATCATTTGATCGATGTTCAGCAACTGAATTGTGATTTCTTAGCGTGTTCTGCTTATAAGTTCTTCGGCCCGCATGTCGGTATTGCTTATGTTGCGCCTCAATGGCTGCATACTTTAAAGCCTTACAAGGTTGAACCTGCAACCAATATCGGCCCAGGTCGATTTGAAACAGGAACACAAAGTTTTGAAGGCCTTGCCGGTGTGATTGCGGCGGTGGATTACTTGGCGCAGTTAGGCGATCCAGCCGATTCATTGCGTTCTCGTTTAGAGCAAAGTTACGCGCTGTATAATAAGCATGAGAGCCAACTCAGTGAATACTTCCTTAAACGCTTGTCCGATCTTGAAGGTGCAAAACTTTATGGTAAAACTGAGTTTGATTCGAATCTGAGAACCCCTACATTTGCGATTACCTTTGAAGATCACTCTCCAGAGTTCATCGCTAAGAAGTTAGGCGAGCATAATATCTGTGTGTGGAATGGACACTTCTATGCATTAGGGCTAGTGAAGCAGTTGGGTATTGAAGAGCAGGGCGTGGTGCGTATTGGATGTATGCATTATAACTCGATTGATGAGATTGACTTACTGTTCAATGTGCTTGAAGGGATTTTACGTAGCAATAGCTAACAATTTTGGCTGTTATAGAAATTAGAAAAGAGCATGCTTCTCTCAATAATATTGAGTAGGAAGTCTGCTCTTTTTGTTTCATGAACTTATATCTGTTTAGCAAAGTCTACTACGACTAAAACCGCTATTCGATTAAGCCCGTGATTGAACTAAGACAACAGCTTAACCAGAGCTGCACCTACTGCGTGCGCACTGGTTGGGTTCTGACCGGTAATCACTCGCTCATCAACAATCACAAGCTCATGCCAAGGTTGAACTTTGTTGAAACGCGCTGCGCTACGAGTAAGCGATTCTTCCAATAGGAATGGAATGTCATTGATGGTCCCAAAGTCGATTTCTTCTTCACGTGTAAAGCCTGTCACCGATTTAGAGCTTAATAGCTTCTCGCCGTTGCTTAGGACAATCGGAAGCAGTGCTGCAGGGCCGTGACATACTGATGAGATAACGCCACCATCTTCATAGTGCTTAGCGGCGATGGTTGCGAATTGCTCGTCGGTTGCTAGATCTGAAAGCAAACCGAATCCACCGGGGTAGAAGATAGCATCGTAGCTTTCTGCATTAATTTGGCTTACAGGAATCGTATTGTTGATGCGGTTCTGGAAGTCATCATCAGCCAAGATCTCGGCGTTTACTGAATCCCCTTCAATATCGGTTCCATACAGTGGACCTTTACCACCCTTGATAGAAGCGATGTCGTATTCAAAACCTGCAGCAATGATCTCTTTGAGAGCATGAGTTAGTTCAGGAGCGTAAGTACCGTTCGCTTGATCTGTATTGCCAAGTGTTGCGTGGTTAGTCACAGGTATTAGTATTTTTTTCATGATTCGTCCCTTTGAGCACGTTTGTTTGGTTTCAGCGTCGTTTTTTTGCTTTAGGTATCGTGGTTTTTATTTAGAAAACCAAAGTTTTCAATTTAGATACCGCTGTTTCGTTATCTGTAATACTAGTAGCAAACCATTTGAGTGATAATATACCGAATAGGCAAAACATTATTGCTATATAGCAATAGTTAGATATGAATTAGTCGATGTGAATTCGTTAGATGTAAGCAGGTGAAGTATGGATAGCTTTGAAGGTATTAATGAGTTTGTTGCGGTAGCAGAGTGTCACGGCTTTTCTGCGGCCGCAAAGCAGTTAGGTTGCAGTACCAGTCATGTCAGTCGCCAAGTTTCAAGGTTAGAAGAAAGGGTAGGTGTTGCCTTGCTTGCTCGTTCTACACGCATGGTAAGCTTAACCGAATCGGGTCACACCTATTATCAGCAGTGCAAAGATCTAGTTATTGGGCTGCAACAGGCAAATGAACAAGTGACCTCTCAACAAGCTCAGTTAAGTGGCACATTACGAGTGAGTGCCGCAGGCGCGTTTGCAGAAAATCATGTGGCTGCTGCGTTGATGGAATTTGCCAAAGACCACCCAGATCTAACTATAGAGATGAACTTTAATACCAAGATGGTTAACTTCATCGAAGATGGCATCGATTTCGCGATTCGATATGGTCGGTTGGATGATTCGGGGTTGGTGGCAAGAAAGCTCGTTGATCGCCCAATGGCGGCAGCAGCCAGCAAAGCTTATCTTGATCAATTTGGTACACCAGTTCACCCAGAACAGTTGAAATTACACAGTTGCATCATTGCCAACAGTGATCAGTGGCTATTTGAAAAAGATGGAAAACCGCTTAATGCAGTACGAGTGCATGGTCGCTGGAGAAGCAATAACTCAAGCGCAGTGATTAAAGCATGTGAACAGGGGCTTGGCATTGTCTACCTACCAAAAAGCAGTTTCAATGGCGCTCTTGCTTATGGAAAACTGGTTCCAGTACTAGAAGAGTATTGGGGAGCAGGAACCAGCAGTTGGGTTGTTTACCAAAACCGTCGCTTTCTACCACAGAGAGCACGGCTTGCGATCGATTTTCTCGTCTCTTACTTTTCTGACTGGCAAGAATAGTTAGAAAGCGATTAAGGAAAAGAGTTTGATGCTTTCAGCGGCCCAGGTTTAGTAAACGAGAGCAAGGCTAAGGAAACGTTTACATTGATAGGTGTTATCTTTTTTTGTTTTTTGACACGCGTAACAAGATTGATGTTCTTGCTAGCTTTTGATGTCTCGTGTAAGCAATTGAATTGTAGAGAAGCGTGAAGCAGTACGATATACTAGTTGATATATTAATGTGTCTGGCGTGCGATAGATTGTGTTAAGTCGCTAGTAGGATATGTCGTTATACTCCAATTTACGAAGTATAGCTCTAGTGCGGAGTGGGCAATGTCGTCAATAAATTTCGAATCCACATACGGTGTAATAACTATTCAAGATATGAATGTAGTTAGCGTTGATGCTAATTATGCGCGTATTTATGGATACCAATCACCCGAAGAACTACTGCTTAATATAGATAGCTTTTTAGATCTTATATCAGAAGAATTTCATGTTTTAGCCTATCAAAACTACCTTGAAACGGTCAGTGGTCAACGAGATCCTCAGGTTCATACTTATACCAATGTTGATCGTAACGGTAGAGAGTTCACAGTGTTTTCTATCGACCATGTTACGGAGTGGCAGGGAAGACCTGCACTGCAAGTCACGGTTATCGATCTATCTCCTGCTATTCAGTTGCAAAATGCGGTGCGTGAGCAAGATAAGATGTATCACGATATGATCATGCAATCAGGACAGGGCATCTTGGTTCATCGAGATTTCAAACCGTTGATGGTCAATCAATCTTGGGTCAACATGCAAGGCGGCACGTCCATCGAGCAAGTATTAGAGCTAGAGTCGATTCTTGAATTGGTACCAAAACAGAATACGGATGGTATCAGTAAGCATTATCAAGCGATTGTGTCTGGTGAGTTGTCAGGAACTAGTACTGTGGTTGAAAATATAGGGTTCGACGAGGTTCACCGGTTCTTCAATATTTACGACAATGCGATTACTTGGAAAGGTCAGCCAGCGGTTCAGGTGGTGCTCGAAGATGTGACTCAAAAAGTAATGTTGGAGAAACAGTTACTTCATCAAGCGAATTACGATGAAATGACCAATTTGCTCAATCGAAGAGCGATTTACGATTGGCTGAAAGCGTATCTTGCTTCCGATAATCATGTTGTATGTATGCTACTTGATATCGATGACTTTAAATCGATCAATGATACTTACGGTCATATGGTAGGTGATGAAGTTATTTGTGCTTTGGCTAGTATTACCAAGCGTAATGTAGAGCAAGCTGGTGGTGTTGCAGGGCGTTGGGGTGGCGAAGAGTTTATCGTGTTTCTCCCAAATGCTTCTCCTCAAATTTCACGCGCAGTATCTGACCAAATTCGCCAGCAATTTAATCAAACTCAGTTTAACATCAGCAAACATGTTCGATTTAATGTGAGCGTCAGTATTGGAGTCAGTGACAGCCGATCGTGCGAAGGGAAAGTGTCCATTGATGCGCTCGTGAACTTAACGGATCAATCTCTGTACCAAGCTAAAGCGAGTGGAAAAAATTGTGTATGCGGAGAAGTGAGCACATCTTAATGTTGACTAAACATGGTTTAGTTAGGCGGCTAGCATAGAATCGTATTGATAATAAAATGCCCTTAAGCAATCGCTGAGGGCATTTTAGTTTCTATCGTCATGATAAGTTCAGTGTAATCTGGTCAAAGTTGTTTAGATTTCACCGCTTAAATGAACTCAGCTTTGGCTTATCAAAGTAGTGTCTAATAAAAGCAGTTGCTTATAAAACCGTTGGCTTACTAAGCAGAAACTTCTACTTCGTAAGAGCCAAATTTACGAATGTTAATCACACCAGTATCTAGGATTAGGTACTGGCCTTTAATACCTTGAAGTACACCAGTTACCTCTGGGTTCTTATCAAAGTTGTGCGATACAATTTTCACTGGGTGCTGTTCAACTGGGTAGCTCAATGAAGTGATGTTTTCGCTCAGAATCTCGATAGCATCGTCACCAAACTTCGCTCTGATCTCTTGGATTTTATCCTCAACCAATGGCAATAGTTCTTTGGCTTTTTCTATCAATTCCATATCGTCACCGTCGCCTTTGAGTAGCGTGCGCCAGTTAGTTTTGTCAGCAATGTGCTTTGCTAACTCAACTTCGATCAGGCCAGAAATCTGACGTGTTTTCACCTTCAAGATAGGCAGGCCTTGAGTTGCGCCTTGGTCAATCCAGCGAGTAGGTATTTGAGTATGACGAGTGATACCCACTTTAAGGCTTGATGTGTTCGACAGGTAAACGAAGTGATCAACCATGCAGTTCGCTTCACCCCACTCAGGCTCACGACAAGTGCCTTCATCGTAATGGCAAGTCTCTGGCTTCATGATGCACATATCGCAACTTGCCAGCTTTCTCATACACACAAAACAGTGTCCTTGCGAGTAGCTTTTCTTGGTTTTTTTGCCACACGAGCAGCAAAAAATATTACCGGTGTGAGAGAGGTTAATGGTTTTACCAATCAGAGGGTTTAGCTCTACAAATTCTTCACCGACAGGTAAACGGTAGGTAACCGCACCATCAAGCGAAGCACTCATTTTCTTGAGTGTTCCTTTTGCTAATAAAGACATGACATTACTCGTTGTATTTTGATTATTATTTCGTCGACTCGGATGCTCTTTAAGCAGGCGCTACGGTTAACGATGATTATGCGATGAGTATAACAAATAGAGTTTGTTTTTATACGCAATATTACTTGATTCTCGGCGTGAATAATTACCAGTCAACATGCACATAAAAATATAGTATGACATTTTGTTCTGGCGTGATATAACGTTTTTCAGTGAGTTGTTGGAATGAAGATCACTGATTTACTTAACTTATTTTATATCGTGAAATCCCAACTATAGGGACCTTAGCCGGAAGTTTAGACGTGAAGTGGATTCATAAGATTGTTATCTTTCTCGTTATCACAACGCTTGCCATTGTGCAGTATTACCGTGTGAGCGGGAGTCGTGTGATAACTGCTATTACTCCTGATAAATATGAATTTGTCGCAACTAGCGATAAAGTTGACAGGGGTATCAGTACCTCTCAAATATCTTTTAAAAATGGCCAGTATATTCTCGACTGTGAATTGAAAGAGTCTGAGTATCCGTGGCCTTATTGTGGCCTGTCAATTCGTATCAACCCAGACATTACCGCTGGCCTTGATCTTTCCCAATACCATACCTTCAGAGTCAATATTGATTATCATGCGGAAGCGGATTCTAGCGGTCGTTTGAGAACCTATCTACGCAATTATAATCCTGCTTACTCTGTATCTGATGACGAATACACGCATAAGTATAATGGTATGGAGTTTTCACCTGGTGTAGATGGCGGTGTGATTGAGATTCCTATTGCTAACCTGCAGGTGATGACATGGTGGCTTGCCGATAACGATATTGCGCTAGAACATTCGGCTCCAGAATATTCAAATGTCAATATGGTTGAATTTGCGACCGCCTCTGGAGCAAAATTAGGTCATCATCGAATTGTTATTCGCAGTATTGAATTTGAAGGATCCTATATATCAGCAGAAAGTTTGTTCTTAATCTTGCTGTTCATTTGGGTAGGCACAGGTACTGTATTTTTACTTTCTGAATTGCATCACTCACGCAAGCGTATGGTGATTGCAGAAAAAAGGCACCACCACCTTAAGAGTGTTAACCGTGCATTACGAGAGCAAAACTTTGAGTTTTCAGAGATGGCTCACCGAGATGAGTTAACAGGCATACTTAACCGACACGCGATCCGTGATTGGTTGAAGATGCAGTCTCAACAGGTGAAGCAAGGGCATGGGAAGCTAAGTATGTTGTACCTCGATATTGACTACTTCAAAAGTGTGAACGATAAGTACGGACATCAGATGGGCGACCATATTTTACGTGAGTTTAGCATGGTAGTGGGTAGCTCGATCAGCGCTACCGACAAGTTGGTGAGGTGGGGCGGGGAAGAGTTTATTGTTTTTTGTCCTGAGACAGACGCTGGAGAAGCGCAAAGAAAGGCAGAGAAAATAAGGCTTTTGGTTAGTCAACACCTATGGGTTCATGGCGACCCTCTTACTTGCAGTGTTGGTCTTGCCGAGATGAAGCAAGAGCGGGTGACAGAGACTATTGCTCGTGCTGATGAAGCTTTATATCAAGCGAAACATTCGGGTCGAAATCAGGTGTTCTTGAGTCACTAATCTGAGGTTGTTCCGATTGTGAAAAAACCATAAGTGAGTATGTGGCATCGCTATGGCTACCATTCTAAAAGCAAAAAAGGTGACGAAGAGCCACCAAAAGGTAAAAACGTTTATTTTTCTTACGATGCCCGCTCAACGCCCTCGTTCGTAGCGAATTTTGTTGAGCGGGCTGTTTTAGAAAGGCTGTATCAGGGAAACAGTAATCATCTGAGTTGGAGTATCACCAACTAGGCGTTTATGCTTACCAGAAAATCCAAGCGAACAATGTCAGAACTAGGATACAAACTAGGTTTAATACCATACCGATTCGCATCATCTCTTTCTGCTTGATGTGACCCGAGCCAAACACTATTGCGTTAGGTGGTGTCGCGACTGGCAACATGAAAGCACAAGAAGCGGCAACGGCAATTAGCGCCGATAAGATAACTGGAGACATACCTAGCGCTTCAGCAATAGTCGCAAATACAGGGACAAGCAGTGCTGCGCTTGCAGTGTTACTCGCAAATTCCGTTAGGAATACCACGAACGCTACCACCGCTAGAATCGTAAGAAGAACACCAGCTGTTTCTAAAAATCCGCTTAGAGAGTGCGCTAGGAATACACTCGTTCCTGTCGCTTTAAGAATGTTACTTAAACAGATACCACCACCGAACAGGATAAGTACACCCCAGTCCGTTGTCTTCTCAACATCTTTCCATTCAACCGCTCTAGAAGCGCCAAGTAGTACAATTGCGCCAATCGCTACCAAGCTATCGAACTTAGAGAAGCCGCCGATCATAGCATTGATTGGTTTACCGAATATCCAAAGCGTTACCGTTAGAAGGAAGATAGACAGTGTGATTTTCTTACTGTTTGTCCACTCAACAGGGGCATGGTCTAATTCGAATTTGTGGTCAAGTTTCGGCTTAGTCATGACGTACAAAATAATCATCGCGATTGGTAACAAGATCATTGAGATTGGTAGGCCAAGCGCCATCCACTCAGTGAAGCTTAGGCCAACTTCTGCCGCCGCAATAGCGTTTGGTGGGCTACCAACCAAGGTTGCAATACCACCGATTGAAGCACAGTAAGCAATACCAAGTAGCACGAACACGTAGGTGTTGCGGTCTTCACTTTGGTCGACTTTGTTCATGATACCAAGAACAAGAGGAAGCATCATCGCTGTGGTGGCTGTGTTGGAGATCCACATTGATAGACCAGCACTCACACCAAACAACATGAATACGGCGACCGACATTCTGCCTTTTGCTATCAGTAATACTTTGTCGGCAATCGCTTTATCCAACTCCTGTTTGTTCAGTGCGGCTGCCAGTGCGAAGCCACCCATGAATAAAAAGATGATTGGGTTCGAAAAATTAGCCAGTGCTGCGGGCGTATTGAACACACCAAACAAGACAGCCAATAGAGGAACAAGCAAAGCGGTGATGCTGACGTGAATCGCTTCGGTTAACCATAAAATAGCAACGAACACGAGAATACTTAAACCCGTATTCACTTGTGCTTCGAATGGTAAGGTGTTGAGCAAGAGTGCAAATAGTGTGAAATTACCAATTAATATCATGCTGTTGCGGGTAAACAACCAGTGTTTCAGTGTAGTAACAAGTGCCGTCATAAGACGCTCCTTTTGTTTATCCTCGTTTTATTGGTGTACTGACTTCATTGAGTAGTGCTTATTCTGTACGAGGTATATAGCTTGATGTAGGGTCGGACTTTGTTGGGGGAATGTTACTTAAGTTAAGAAAGGAGCGTTGGTGTGTTTTTGTGTAACAGTAGGGAAATGTGAGGCAACAAATTCAAAATGTGTAGGTTTCTACACATCGGGATCTGAAGGGTCTGTGATAGGGCTAGGAATAGGCAGTGTTTCTTGCTTAGGGCTGGGTTGAATTGGTTCTTTAGGTCCAAGGAATTTGGGTGCAGTACCAATAATATACAAATCAAGGAACGCTTTAGTTCGCGCGAACACTTCACGTAAACGTATGGTTGTTCCAGAGTGGTGAGTCGGACCTGAAACTGCCAAACATTGGGCGTGAATATCGTAAGAGCTTGCGATCAATAGTGCTCTTTCACAGTGGAATTCCTGTGTGATAATTAAAAAGTTATCGGTATCGAAGATCTTTTTGGCGCGAACAATTGAATCTAAAGTTCTGAAACCAGCGTAATCGAGATTGATGCGTTCATCGGGCACACCGGCTTTTAATAAGTCACGTTTCATTGTCCACGGTTCGTTATAAGAACGATGAGCGTTATCGCCACTCAGTAGAAATTGCTCTACTTTTTCACGATCGAATAACTCAATAGCAGCGTCAATTCGATGTTTGTAGTATTCGTTGAGTGTTCTACCTAGGTATTTACTGGTACCAAGTACAACGGCAACTTCGCGCTCTGGCACATCATCGATATGGTAGATGATGCGATCTTTTGCTTGCCATGAAACCCAATAATCAATCGCAATAACCGCAGCACTACCTACTAAGAACACGAGGAAAGCGCCAAACAGAAAACCTTGTAGTTTTTTGTAAGCTTTTTTTAAGTAGCTACGGAAAATGTGAGAATCAAATTTCACTCTCGCTATGGTCCTTTGGCTGAGCATTAATTTTTGAGTGCTCGATAATACCAAATAAAAATGAGAAAAATCAGCTAAAAAGACAAGACAGTGAAAAGAAAAAAGCCTCTGCATTGGCAGAGGCTCTAGTAAGAGTCGTTAACGCTCTTTATTTAGAATACAGTTCAATTTATTAGAACGCAGTACGCTTGTAGCGACGGTAAACCGGTTGCCAGAAATGTTGGTCAATTGCTTGTTGAAGAGCTTCATCTGTGATCTCTAACGCAACACCTTGTTCAATGGCTTTCTTACCAACGGCAAGAGCAATCTTCTTAGATACGGTGTGAATCTCTTCCAATGGTGGAAGTAACGCACCTGAACCATTGATGGCAAGTGGAGAACACGTAGCAAGAGCACGGCTTGATTCCATCAGCATCTCATCGGTGATACGTGAAGCGTTCACAGCCAATACACCAAGGCCAATACCAGGGAAGATGTAGCTGTTGTTACATTGAGCAATTGGGTAAGTAGTTCCGTTGTGAACCACTGGTTCAAATGGGCTACCTGTTGCAACAAGAGCTTGGCCATCAGTCCAACGAATAATGTCGTTTGGTGTCGCTTCAACACGGCTTGTTGGGTTCGACAGTGGGAATATAATAGGGCGCTCACAGTGAAGGTTCATCTCTTTGATGACTTCTTTGCTGAATAGACCCGGAGCACCAGATACACCAACTAATACGGTTGGTTTAGCGTGGCGAACAACGTCTAGTAGAGAGAAACCAGTACCGTCACTTTCCCAATCTTTAGTGTTAGCGTTGGTTTGAACCAAACGCTGTTGGAAATCAAGCAAGTTTTGCATGCCTTCCTGTAGCAGACCCCAACGGTCAACCATGTATACTTGAGAGCGAGCTTGTGCATCGCTGATACCTTCAGATACCATTTGTGCGATGATCGCTTCTGCAATACCACAACCTGCAGAACCCGCACCTAAGAAGGTTATTCGTTGATCTGACAGTTTGCTGTTTGCTGCTTTACATGCTGCAAGTAGAGAACCAACCGTTACCGCTGCTGTACCTTGGATATCATCGTTGAAACAACAGATGCGATCTTTATAACGCTCAAGTAGAGGCATTGCGTTCTTTTGTGCGAAATCTTCGAACTGAACTAATGCATCTGGCCAGCGACGTTGAACCGCTTGGATGAACTCTTCAACGAATGCGTCGTAGTCGGCACCTGTAATACGAGGATGACGCCAACCCATGTACATTGGATCTGCAAGACGTTGAGGGTTGTTAGTACCCACATCGAGCACGATTGGTAGCATGTAAGCTGGGCTGATACCGCCACAAGCTGTGTAAAGCGCTAGCTTACCAATTGGAATACCCATGCCACCGATGCCTTGGTCTCCCAAACCAAGAATGCGTTCACCGTCCGTAACCACGATAACTTTAACGTTGTGGTTTGTCGCATTATTCAGTAGATCATCGATACGATCGCGATTCGGGTATGAGATAAACAGACCACGGCCACGACGATAAATATTTGAGAAGTTCTCACATGCTGCGCCAACTGTTGGCGTGTAAATGATAGGCATCATTTCAGAGATGTGGTTTTGAACTAAACGATAAAAAAGCGTTTCATTAGTGTCTTGGATGTTACGTAGGTAAATATGCTTATCCATATCACTTTCGAAGTTACAATATTGTTTGTATGCACGTCCAACTTGCTCTTGGATTGTTTCGGTTGTTTCCGGTAACAAGCCTTCAAGGTTGAAAGAACTGCGCTCTTCAGCAGAGAATGCGCTGCCTTTGTTAAGAAGAGGGGTACTTAGTAAAGCAGGACCAGCATAAGGGATATACAGAGGGCGTTTATCGTTGTTCATTGGATGCCTAATATGGGAGAAAGGGTAACTGAAAAATGATAACGGTTTAGTTATTCAATTGTAAATAGTTTCCCTCCGATCTGAGCAAACAAAATGATATTCTTACCTAAGTCCCACACTTATCGAATTTGAATGCCATAATTCGTTATACTTTGCTCACATTTTTTCGCGACGCTTCCTTTTTATGTCTCTACTTCCCATCGATTCTTATCAAAATGCATTCCACGATCAAATCGGCAGTTCTCACCTCGTAGTCGAAGCAGAAACCGGATCGGGCAAATCAACACGTTTACCGGTGTGGGCGTCTCAGCATGGGCGAGTACTTGTGGTAGAGCCAAGACGAATCGCCTGTACGTCATTAGCTAAATACCTCGCACAGCAATCGGGTGAGAAGTTGGGTAGCAAGGTCGGCTACGCCATTAAGCTTGAATCTGAATATAGCGAGCAAACCGATGTGGTTTTTGTGACTCCCGGAATCGCATTGCGTTGGTTATCTGAAGATGGACTTGCTAGTTTCGATGTCATTGTGGTGGATGAATTTCACGAGAGGCGCTGGGATATTGATCTGCTGGTGGCGATTCTGAAACAAAAAGCGAGTCATCGTTTGGTGATCACTTCTGCCACCATTGAAGGTGAGCGCCTTGCTCACTATCTGAATGCGAATCGAATAAGCTGTGAAGGCCGAACTTATCAAGTTGCTATTGAAAATAGGGCGAATGAATCAAGAGTATTACCCGATATTCGACATCTAGAGCAACGTATTGCTGAAGAAGTGAATCACCAACTGATCGCTTCTCGTGGCGATATTTTGGTTTTCCTGCCGGGTAAAAAAGAGATCGTGCATTGTGAGCAAACCTTGGCAAAGAATCCAGATATCCAAGTTGTTAAATTGCATGCATCAGTGAGTGATAAAGAACGAGGTTTAGCGCTCTCTGGTCGTAATATCGATACTAAAAATGACGGCGACAGTTTACGAAAAGTCATTTTGGCGACCAACGTTGCTGAAACCTCACTAACTATACCCGACATAGGTGTGGTGATAGATTCAGGGTTAGAAAGACGCACCGTTCAACGAAACGGAAGAATGACACTGATGCTTAAATCGATATCACGAGCGAGTGCCAAGCAACGAGCTGGCCGCGCGGGTAGGGTGATGGATGGTGTCTGTGTTCGTCTATATGGCGAGCATGCGGCGTTAGAATTAGTCACACCACCTGAACTGCAACGTGAAGAATTAACAGAACCTATGTTGGCCGCGGCATGTTGTGGTGCTCCGCTTGAGAGCTTGTCCTTCCTTGACCCTATTCCAGAGAAGTCATTAAATAGCGCGACTCAAACCTTGCTTACGATGGAGGCGATTAATACCGACCATCAAATTACCGAGCATGGAAAGAAACTTTACCCGCTGCCAATTGATGCCTTGTATGCTGATATTGTTACTCGAATTAAAAACAAAGCATTAAAAGAGGCGATGGTGGATCTCACGGCAGCGCTTTCAGTTCCGGCTCGTCTATACCAATTACCTAATAATGCAGACCATTTGGAAGCACTCGCTCAACAAGAGAAAGAAGGATGTGATTTATCCCTGTTAATTCAGATTGTACGCGGTCGTGATTATCCACATTTAGAAATAGATCAGCAGGCATTGAATGAAGCTCAAGGGTTGGCGACGCAAATGCGTGAGGTGTTTGAGCTTCCTCAGTTAGAAGTCGCGTCACGTTTCCAACGCATTGAACTGCTTAAGACTATTGTTAATTTACATCCTGAGCTCGTGTTTGTGCGCCGACTGAAGAGGAAAGAAGCCTTTGCCAACGGGATGTTAGAAGTAGTACTCGGTCGCCAGAATCGTTTCCCTGACAATGCGCAAGCTATGTTGGTGTTGGACACTCACAGCTTACCGGGTCGTGGTGTGAAGCAAACACTGATCTTAGCTACGACCACTGCGCCTATTCCTTTAGAACTCGTTGTTGAAGCAGATTTGGGTGAATGGCAGCAAAGTGAAACCGTGGTCAATGACGAGGGCGTGTTTACTGAAATGGCATTGGTGTACGCTGGCCGCACGATTACGACTAAGCTGGTAGAGGCAGAAGGACCGTTGTCTTTAAAGCCTATCGTTGATCTCGTGGTAAGCGGTGCTCAGCTTCCTGGTTTTGCAGAGGCCCGTACTCAAGAGATTAAGCATTGGCAGCTTTACGTCAAACTCGGGCTAGATGAGCAGACTCAATTTACACCAGAGATCGAGCAATTGAGCTTTGAACTATGGCTTATAGAACAACTGGAAGTGTTAGGCGTGACGGATGTCAGCGAGCTGGAAATGTTTGAACATAACGACATTCCCTTTGATGGTATACCTGCTTGGCTGTATAACGAGTTCTCAGAAAAATATCCGTTTTCATTGTGCCTTGCCGACTTGCAGCTTGAGGTGGAATACTTGACTGGAAGGAAGCTGATTTACGTGCATTATCAATCGGGTAGTCGGAAGTTATCACCAAAACGCTGGGAGTTGCCTACATGGTCTGGATGGCGTATTCAGTACAAAAAAGCGAGCCGAATAATTGATATAAAATAGATGGATAAGTTTTATCTCTAAAATATTAATCAAATAGGCGCATATATTATTTTTCAGTGCTTATTATGTTACGGTTTTGATTTTTATATGCCTTTTTAACCAATCAAAAGGTCATAAAAGACTATTCTTCTATATCCTATTGCTATAAAGAAAAAGTTGATAGATATTGAGTATATTGTGTTGCCAAAGTGTCGGGGGACATCATGGATAAACAGGAAGAGACGCGTGTAGAGTTCGATTACACAACATTTCTTGGCGCCTCATGCAGTAAAAAGTGGACTTTTCTGGAAGCTCTTACCACAATTGCGCCAGTGTTCAGTACCGTCTGGCGAGATAGCATCAAAGAGTTGGGCACCCCAGAAGATCGTTTATGGCAGATGGCATTGAAATCAATGTCTACACGTAAAAGCGATGAATCAAATATTGTTACCTTGCTTAAACTTGCCAAACTAGAAGGGATCAACGAACTCAAAGTTGTGATGCCTTATTCTCTTGAAGAAGAGCAGATCGAATATATCGAATCACGTAGTCACTTAATGATTGCGGGAAATACTGGAGAAGAGCTTACCATTAAGCTTTAGCGACCAGTTTCAGCCATCAGTTTTAACCTACACTAAAAGTGTTCGGTAACTTATCAACAGACATAAAAAGGGCCTCAATGTTGAGGCCCTTTTTGTATCCAAGCTGTATTAGTCATCTAGCGTAATTAATCGATCAGTCCGTAGTCGGCACGTAATACATCGATGATCTCTTGCTTAGGGTTTTCACTCAGTACTATCTCTGCACCGGTGATTTTCGCTGCGATATCAAGGTAAGTACGAGAAAGAGACATCAATGCATCCAAAGGAAGTTCATTGTCACGAGCTAGAGCTTCACGTTCTGGCATACGCTCTTTGTTCAACAGAATGTCTGCATCAGGGAAGTAGTTAAGTAAGAACTGACGGAAACCTTCTTTTGAGTTCTCGACGATGTTGCCTTTGTTGTATTCTTGAGTATCCCAAATACGAGATGAATCAGGTGTACCGACCTCATCCATATAGATAAGCTTTTCTTTACCTTGAGCATCGTTTACATAACCGAACTCAAATTTAGTATCAACAAAGGTTTGATCGACGTTTGCGAGTGCTTGGCTAATTACGTTGAAGCCTTCTTTTAGAAGTTTTTCGTAATGCGTAATGTCACTGGCTTGAGTAAAGTTGAACGCAGCGAAGTTGTCTTCGATGTTGTTACGTGTGATGTTCACATCGTCAGCTTCTGGTACGCCAGGGATGCCTTTCAAAATCCCTTTTGTTGAAGGTGTGATCAGCAGTTCAGGTAGCTTCTTGTCTTTCTCTAGGCCTTCAGGCATCTCGATGCCGCAGAATTCACGTTCGCCGTTTGCGTATGCACGCCACATTGAACCTGTGATGTATTGACGACAAATCGCTTCAATCATTAACGGACGAGCTTTTTGAACAATCCATACGAATGGGTGAGGGATATCAAGAATATGACTGTCAGCAAGCCCGTTGTCTTTAAACAATTTGAACCAGTGATTAGAGATAGCATTCAGAGCTGCTCCTTTCCCCGGAACACCTTTAAGATTCCCTTCACCGCGCCAGATACAATCAAACGCAGAGATACGGTCACTGATCACCATGATGGCTAAAGGCGCATCCGGTGCTACGTCGTAGCCTTTGTCTTTAATTAGTCGTTGGCTATCTTCTTCAGTTAACCAGTAGACTGAGCGAACTTTGCCGCTGTGGACAGGTTTGTCAGTACGGATTGGTAGGTCATCATTTACGGCAAGAACTTGATCAGCAAGGCTCATTTAGACATTCCTATCTTTTATCAAACGTCATACAGAGAAGTGCGGTGTGCACATGATTAGACGGGCATTATACCCAATCTAGTCTTTGCTTCCAGAGAAAAAGCAATCGATTGCTAAATCTATTAATCAAATAAAAACCCCCCGCCTAACGACCCGCTTAAAAATTGGCGAATTGTAGGGCAGGGGAAGGCAGTCTATTGGCTGTGTTTTGGAGCTATGTTATCGAGCTATGTTTGTTAGCTAAATTGTTAAGCGAGGTGGCTTAGTGAATGCGTTCTGAATTGTCATCGATGAAGAACACTTCGCATTGAAAGCGTTGTCCTAACATTCTTAGATACTGTTGGCTGAATGAGTCGATAGAAGCACTTGCAACGATTGCGCTCGCATTCTTAGAGCGAATAGCTTTCTCGACTGTTTCTACTTCAGTCATTTGGTGAGAGGCTTTCATATGAATAACGCGGTCACAGCAAACATTATGTTGCTTCAGCTGCTTAGCGGATGGTCTCGGTGTTTGAGCCGTAAACAGTAACCACTGATGTTGATTGGACAGCAACGCCATTCTAGCGAACAACGCTTCCTCGTTTGAATTTTTGCTTTTACGAGAAACTGATGTAAATACGCAGTGAACTAGCGGGCTAGAGTGTTGGGCTTTAACGTGTGCTTGAATCATTTTGCTGTCCTTATATACATGCTGTATGTGTATACAGTAGTTTTAGTTGCTTATAAGATCAAGCATTTTTTGAGGGATTATTGGACGATTCCTATTGGTAATATAGGTGGGTTTAATTTAAGTTATTGAAAATAATAGGTAAATTAAATTTGAATGAATTTTCTATTTTGTCTCAGAAATTGAAAAAATGTGATTTCTATACAGATGTATACAGTGGTTTTTACAGAAAAGTACTGTATATACCTGTGTAGAAGATAAGAAGACAAATCCCAGATACAAAAAAAGCGCCTCAGGCGCTTTCTTATATTTCAATGTTGTTGCTTATCTTAATGTGGCTTGGGAGAGTTTTGTTCTCATCTCCATTTCACCAATATTGAACTGGCGAACATCAATGGTTGCAATGTCATTGCACTCTTTACATGCATGATGACACTTACCATCTAGGTAATCGTGCTTTTTAACTAGGCTTGGCTTTTTGCACCAATCACAAACGCCTTCTACTGTGAACATATTTTCTCCTCACCTGTATACGTCAGGTGTATTTTCGGCGCAAATTATGACATAAGTAAGCCCCATTAGTTAATAGTTTGTTACCTGCTTTTGAGAAGGGGATCGATTGCAACACTAATAAAATCGATATATTTGCGAATTGGAAAGCCAAAGGTGTGTGGTTGTTTACGGTTTTGTAACATTTTGTAAGATGGTTTTTAGCGCATTGTTCAAACGTTTCATTTCTTCGTCACATCCATGACCATCCGGATGATAGATCTTAGAGAGCTGCTTGTATCGGGTTTTGATATTTTTTTGATCAGGAATCGAGCTTGGCGTGTACCCGAATAACGCGCAGGCTACCTGCAAGTTATTCAGACCTTTGCTGTTTTTTTGTTTTTTTAATTCGTTGTAAATGGTTTGAAGCTGACGCTTTTGTTGCTTAATGGTCAAATCTTTCGAGCTAATCTGTGCTTCAAGTGTCTGTTTTTGCTGACCCAATTCACCCGATTTCAAAGTCAGTCTTTTTTTAGATATGACCAGCGTCATGATGATACTGGCAATTGAAATCAACAGGGCCAAGGCTACACCAATCAGATAGTCCGAATGCGTTAGGTTAGAACGGATAGCCGCCTTTTTAGAGGACTGAACTGTGCTAGCTTCAGCATTGACGTTGTCATTAAGCTGCTCAATTGAAGAGATCTGCTTTGCACGTTGTTGATTAAATTGTTCTTCTAGAATGCGATTGTAGCCCTCTTCTGCGTCAGAATTGTCTTTCAAAGCAGCTTCATACCATAGCTGTGCGGCATCTAATGGCTGAAGGAGATCTTCATCAAGTGAGGACTCATAGATCTTAGCCGCCTCAAAGGGGGCGCGCTTGTTGCCTTGCAGTGCCGCTTTGATGAACCATTCTAAAGCGAGCTTGCTATCTTGCTCTATTCTTGTTCCTGCCAAGTACCATTCGCCAAGTCTAAATTGTGCATCTGGATTGCCATTGTCCGCTGATTGCGAGTACCAATAGAATGCGTCGTCGATATTTTGAGGCACATTAATTCCCAGCTCATACGCTTGAGCTAATTGATACTGAGAAGCTGGGTCTTGAGGTTGTGAGTTCAATGAGAGTTGAGCATGAGCTAAATTTGGGGCGATCAGCGTTAGGGCTAGAAATAAAGTTCTAAGAAGTGACGATGACCAGAAGTTGGATAAGATAAGCAAAAGATAAGTCTCGTAAAAAAGCCCAGTGCTGATGTATCAGTATGAATACGCTATGTGGCTGAGTGTTAAGTCGCAACGCTTAAAATAAACCATACGACTGACAAGCAACTATATAGTGGTTAATTCAATAGATAAAGGTTACTGGGCTTTAATCGTGCTACTTAAGCGGCAAGATTTGAATTTCTACGCGACGGTTACAAGCGCGACCTTGAGACGTGTTGTTGTCACATAGAGGGTAACGTTCGCCGTTACCACGAGCGATGGCACGGCCTGCAGCGACATCTTGAGAAATCAAGAATGCGCGAACCGATTCAGCACGACGCTCAGAAAGAATTTGGTTAGTTGATTCACTGCCAGTGCTGTCTGTATGGCCGTCGATCACGAGGCTTGTGTCAGGGTATTCAACTAAGATACGAGCAACACCGCGTAGTGTGTTGTGAATGCTTGATTCTAAAGCGTAAGAGCCCGAATCAAAACCGATCCCATTTTCTAGGCGAAGCAGGAGTTGGTTCTCACCAACACGTTCCACTTGAACGCCAGAGTTCATGAGCTCTTCACGAAGTGCAGCTTCTTGTTGGTCGAAGTAGTAACCAATACCACCACCGACAGCCGCGCCACCTGCAGCGCCGATCAATGCACGCTTGCGGCGATCTTTAGAGTCGTCACCTGTTGCAACACCAGCTACTGCACCAGCGATAGCACCAATTAGAGCACCTTGAGTTGCAGAGTTCGTCTCAGATTCACCCGTTGTCGCATTTTGGCGTTGAGTTGCCTGACACCCCGTTAAAGCGACAGTGAGCGCTAGGGCTAAAGTGATTTTTTTCAACGTATTTCTCCATCATGTACTTCTGTCAAACCTATGGGTAACGAATGACAAGCATAGTCCTGTAAATATTAATAATGGTTTTATCAATACGTTGAAGCAATGTAAAGCGGCTCTATGATTTTGTTATCTTTTTAGCAGCCTGGGCCCCGGCAACTGGTCTATTAACAGACAATTTACGACCTTTCTTCAAGCCAACTTCATAATCAGCGGTGAGGTTTTTCATCGCTTCTCTTAATTGTTGCTTGAAGGTCTCACGGTCGATATTTTTGAATTCTTTATCGATGTAGTTATTGATCTTGTTGTTTGATTCATCGTCTGGAGTAATGGTTGGTAGCTTTTCCAGTGCGCCTTCAACCCAACCAGAGACAAATGAATTCACACGACGTGTCACTTCAAGCGACCCTGTTCCAGAACCAGCAAAGCTATTTCTGAATTGGCCTGTATGTTCATTTAGCTCGCGATAAATAATATCGAATGCGAATGCAGCAAAGATAGCGCGATCCGCTTCACCTATAAACTCCACTCGTTTAAGGCCTTTGTGATTCAATAACACCGCCTCTACGCCAAACTTGGTGTTAATACCGCGAATAACACGCAGCAGTGTAGAACTGATATTTGCAGGTAGCAGGTGAGAGGATTGAGTCTTTCCCATCTTGATAAATTCAATATCGTCTTTTTCGAGACCATATTTCAGCATCAAGTTATGCGCCATTTTTATCGCATTGGCAGCTTCATTGACGTTCGCAGAATTTCCAAGCTCAAGACACTTGGCAATTTTCTTTAGGGCTTTTTTCTTATCCATCGACTACTTAATCATTACCGCAAATTTTTAAAAGTCCGACATTTTACATGTTTTGGCGGTTAACAGCAAAGTCAAAAGTCATTTGTCGGTGTGTGGCCATCCGCTATTAAGGAGGGTAAAGGCGGCTTTTGAAGAATACAAAAACGCCATCAAGTGTATTGATGGCGATAGTGACCCGATTTTCTGGATTAACTAGTACTTTCGCAAACTAGATACCAAGTTCATCGAGTAGATCCGCTGCAGAATCGTTGCCTGAGTTTTGTGCTGGCTTGTTGGTTTCTTGCATTTTCTTCTGAGTCGCCTCAAGAATGCTATCTGGGCACTCGTCTTCAGTGATTTCAAATTCTTCTAATTGGATGAATTCCGTCTTATCCATTGCAAGCTCAAGATAGAAGATGTTGTTGTTTGCAGTCGAGAAGGTCACACGACGGGCTTGTGGACGATCGAGGTTGGTATCAACAGAAAGGTTTACTTGTTTATTCAGTGCAAGCATTTTCGGTTGGTTCTGCGTGATGTTAGTTTGCAGTTCCTTACGGATTTTGTTGGTGAAATCACCGACAAGTTGGTTCATCAGCTCGCCCAATACATCACCCACTTCGTCTGAAGTATGCAGTACCGCCAGTTCGTCTTCAGGCATGCCCATATTACGCATGTAGTTGGTATAGATCTCTAACGCGGCTTTCGACGTAAAATTGATTACAACAAGACCAGAAAAGCCACCGTCAAATAAGACGAAACAACCAAAGTCTGGCTTCAGACTTGTCTTGTTGATCTTTTGAACCATAGCTGAATAGGACACCTGAGAAGCCGTCGCTGAAGTGAGTACGCTTGAGACTGATTGGCATAGCTTAAGAAGAATATCTTCAGTTGTGACTGTTTTGTTTTTTTTCATTGTGATGTGCTCATGGAGATGTCTTAAACAAAATGTTATTCAGTATATTGTGACTGAATTAAGACGAAAGTGACTATTTCTCCATTCTTGCACTGAGATTCTGATTTGATCACCTTTTTATATGATCTTAATAGTAGTAAAGTGACGAAATTCAAAGAAAATTATTAAAAATCTCAGATAACCCAATGCTGATAGGATCAGCGAAGTAGGGGCAGGAAGCAAATGTTACCAAGACTTCAACTCAATGCTGATGTCGATCCAGTTGTCGTACGCTTTTTAGATGAACTAAAAACAGCGGGCTTTACTGGCGACATTGAATCTCAATATTCTAGCCGTTTGGCTGTGGCGACTGATAACAGTGTTTATCAACAGTTGCCGCAAGCGGTCATCCTTCCCAAGACAACAAACGATGTTGTGTTGATCGGTAAAGTGGGTGCTAAATCCACTTACGAGCGTGTGACCTTTTCCCCTCGTGGCGGTGGTACCGGAACCAACGGACAATCTTTAACAAAAGGTGTCGTGGTTGACCTATCGCGTTACATGAATCAAGTTCTTGAGATAAACGAAAAAGAAGGCTGGGTCAGAGTTCAGTCTGGTATCGTTAAAGATCAATTAAATGATGCTGTACGCCCCTATGGTTACTTTTTCTCGCCAGACCTTTCTACCAGTAATCGAGCAACTTTAGGTGGTATGATCAACACCGATGCGTCTGGCCAAGGGTCGTTGAAGTACGGAAAAACGTCAGATCATGTATTGTCATTGCAAGCGGTGTTTGCGGATGGCTCATGTCTTGAATCTGATTTATCACATGGCTTACCTACTGAAGGTGAGTTTGCCCATAATGCACTTGCCGTTACTGAAGCCGTGTGTCGAGATAAGCGTGCTCAGATCCTCAATAAATTCCCTCCGTTAAACCGCTTCCTTACAGGTTACGACCTGAAGAACGCGATTAGCGAACAAGATGATAGCTTTGATCTTACACGTGTACTGTGTGGCGCAGAGGGCTCATTAGCATTCATTACGGAAGCAAAATTAAACCTAACGAAGATTCCAAAAGCGCGGACATTGGTTAACGTGAAATACAATACGTTTGATTCAGCGCTGCGTAATGCTCCGTTCATGGTAGAAGCGAAAGCGTTGTCTGTAGAAACGGTAGATTCAAGAGTATTGAACCTAGCGAAGCAAGATATCGTTTGGCACACCGTGAGCGACCTGCTGATGGATGTTCCAGATAAAGAGATGCTTGGCATCAACATGGTTGAGTTTGCAGGTCAAGATGAAGCGGAAGTTGAACAACAAGTTCAAGCGCTAACTGCACAGCTTGAAAGTATGGTAGAAACCGAAGAAGCGGGTGTGATTGGCTTCCAAGTGTGCAGCGACTTAGCGAGCATAGGTCGAATCTACAACATGCGTAAAAAAGCGGTGGGTCTATTAGGTGCGGCGAAAGGCCGAGCTAAACCGGTCGCTTTTGCTGAAGATACCTGTGTTCCACCGGAAAACTTGGCGGACTTCATCTCTGAATTTAGAGTGCTGCTCGATTCAAAAGAGCTGAACTACGGCATGTTTGGTCACGTTGATGCGGGCGTATTACACGTTCGTCCGGCACTTGATCTGTGTGACCCGATGCAAGAAGCACTGATGCACGAAGTCTCTGATGAAGTGGTTAAGCTGGTGGCGAAATACGGCGGCTTGATGTGGGGTGAACACGGTAAAGGTTTCCGTTCTGAATATGGGCCAGACTTTTTTGGTGAAGAGCTGTTTACTGAGTTAAGACGTGTTAAAGCAGCGTTTGACCCGCACAACAAGATGAACCCAGGCAAGATCTGTACGCCATTAGAAAGCGACGCTGAATTGGTGAAAGTCACCGATACCAAGCGTGGCTTCTACGACCGCCAGATCGACGTACAAGTTCGTGACAGCTTCAAACAAGCCATGGAATGTAATGGTAACGGCTTGTGCTTCAACTACGATACTAGCTCGCCAATGTGCCCTTCGATGAAAGTCACGGCTGACCGTCGTCATTCACCAAAAGGCCGTGCAGGTTTAGTAAGAGAGTGGTTGCGTCAGCTAACGGAACAAGGCGTCGATATTCTCGATTTAGAGCAAGAAGCGCTGAAGGACAATACTCCGGTCAAAACCATGGTGGAACGTGTTCGCAATACAATGAACAAACGCCATGAATATGATTTTTCTCATGAAGTTCACGAAGCGATGAATGGTTGTCTCGCATGTAAAGCGTGTGCGAGCCAGTGTCCGATTAAAGTTGATGTTCCGAGCTTCCGTTCTCGATTCTTAAACATTTATTACTCACGCTACCAACGCCCTGCAAAAGACTACTTAGTCGCTAACATTGAAACCATGCTGCCGCTAATGGCGAAAGCGCCAAAGGTTGTTAATGCTGCCTTGGGTCAAAAGTGGATACAAACCGCAACAGCGAAAACGGTTGGTTATGTTGATGCACCACTGATGTCGGTGCCTACACTTAAAAATCGCCTAGCGAGCAAAGAGCTGCAACTGTTCGATCTTCAATATCTAGAAGGGCTCTCTTCTGAGCAGAAGAAACAGCACGTGTTGATCGTTCAAGACCCGTTTACTAGCTTCTATGATGCAGAAGTTGTTGAAGACTTCGTTACTCTGGCTCAAAAGCTTGGTAAAACCCCTGTGTTACTGCCATTCAAGCCGAATGGTAAAGCACTGCATATCAAAGGCTTCTTAAGCCGTTTTGCTCGTGAAGCTAAATCGACCTCTGATTTCTTGTCGATGGTGGCTGATATCGGCATTCCTTTAGTGGGTGTCGACCCTGCACTAGTGCTTTGCTACCGTGATGAATATGTCGAGATCTTAGCTGATAAACGTGGTGATTTTGATGTACTGACAGTCCATGAATGGTTACTGCCATCGTTAGGTGATTTTGAAGCGCGCTCTGCAAGTGAAGAAGTTTGGTACTTGTTTGCTCACTGTACTGAGAAAACCAAAATGCCGAACGCAGAAAAAGAGTGGGGCACTATTTTCAAGCACTTTGGTGCTGCGTTAACCAGTGTTCCTGTCGGCTGTTGTGGTATGGCGGGTACTTTTGGCCACGAAGTGGATAAGCTACAAATGTCGAAAGACATATACGGTTTAAGCTGGAAGCCTCAAATGCAGGACTTACCAAAAGATCGTTGCTTGGTGACAGGTTATTCCTGCCGCAGCCAAGTGAAGCGTTTTGAGGGTGAGAAGCTTGCCCACCCATTACAGGCGCTTGCCAAAATTCTTTAAACTATTTAGCCCAGCAATTGCTGGGCTTTTTTCTAAACTAACAATGGAATTGTTAATAAGGAAAGCTATGAGATTTCTAGAGTTAAAACTCCCACCCGTTGCTCTGTTTATATTGGTATTCATCGCATCTTATTTTAGTGCTCATCAGCTGAGTGCAGGAATGGTGTTATTACCTTACAAGTTCATCGTTTTAGGGCTCGGAATTGCTTTGAGTGGCGTAGTTGGGTTGGCTGGTATATGGGAGTTTCGAAAACAGAAAACCACCGTTAACCCGATTAAAATTGAAACCGCTTCTTCAGTTGTGGACAGTGGCATTTTTGGCTACACACGCAACCCTATGTATCTAGGGTTATTCATACTACTGTTTTGCTTTGGCTATTTCTTCCAAAACCTGTTCAGTGTTTTATTCAGTTTTGTATTCGTAGTTTATATGAATCAGTTCCAGATTAAGCCAGAAGAGCGCGCTCTAGAGCAATTATTCGGAGCTGAATATGTTGATTATAAACAAAAGGTTAGACGCTGGATCTGATGTAAATTTTAATACAATTAAGTAAATAAATAGGAACTGTTATCATTTAGTTGAGCTTCATCACAAAATAATATAACTAATGTTTCATATTGCTTTTTTATAAAATAGCCTGCGCGTCATTATTAAAGTATATAAAAGGCTAGGTAATAAAAATGGTTCAGGCTAAATGGTTGTCGTTAGGTATCTATGCAGTGAGTCTGTCTTCAACGTCGGTGTTGGCAGATGTTTCAGCTCGAATTATAAACGGTAAAGAAGCGACAGAGGGAAATTGGCCATTTATGGCTGCGTTAGTCTCAAGGAACGTGAGCGCTTATGACGGTCAGTTTTGTGGTGCGAGTTTCATTGGTGAGCGATATGTATTAACTGCCGCTCACTGTGTGGAAGGTAATGGTCGTGAAGATCTAGATGTGGTGATTGGTGTATCAAATCTTTCTGCCTCTCAAGCTGCACAACATAGATACGCTGTTGATAATATTTATGTACATGAATATTACAACTCTGCAGCGACAAGCAATGATATCGCCATTATTGAGCTCGTAGAAAAGCCAGTTGAGTCTGTGGTTAATCTCGTTGATGGTTATGTTCGCGGTAACCTGAATGATGGTCAAATGCTAACGGTCATGGGCTGGGGTGATCAGGACGCATCTGATAGATATTCGTCGAAGAGTGAACTGTATCAAGTCAATGTTCCCTTAGTTAACCAGTACCAATGTACTAGTGTCCCTCACAGTGGGTATGCCTTTATTGGTAGTGATGCATTCTGTGCGGGATACAGTGATGGCGGTTATGACTCTTGCCAAGGTGACAGTGGTGGTCCAATTGTTGTCTCGACTAATGGAACGTATGAACAACTGGGTATTGTGAGCTGGGGTAAAGGATGTGCAGAGGCTAACGCTTACGGTGTCTATACTAATATTAGCCACTTTGATGATTGGATTGATGAGCAGAAAACAGGGTTTAGTTACCGTCAAATTGAAATGCTAGGTGCAAAATTATTGGCTCCTATTTCACATACCTTTAAATTCACAAATAAATCTGATCAAAACATGCAAGTAAACAGTGTCTATCCAATTTCTGGTAATGATACTGATATAACAGACAATGGATGTAGCACCTTAACTGCAGGGCAAAGCTGTGAAGTTATGGTTAGCTACAATCTAAATTCAATTGGTGAACATGAATTTGGTATTAATGTAGATACTGACTTATTGGTAGGCACGGTTACTTCAACGGCTTCTGTTATCGGGGTAAGATCTGTAAATAATAGTGTGAACTCTTATGTCAACGTACCTAACAGTGGTGTCTACAACACGCAAGCTTGGATTACCGAAGGTGATTTTTTGGCCTCACCGTCGATTAGCCACGGTACATCTACAGCGCTTATTGTTGAAGGTATCCCTTCTGGTACGGTTTCGTTTGACCTAAATGCATCGTCTGAAGCAGATTATGACTTTGTTGCGGTTTATATTAATGGCCAACAACGTGATAGTGCCTCTGGTGAGTTTTCTGGCTCGTTGAACCTACCGCTGGTTAGAGATACTAACAATAGTTTTATGATTGAATATGTGAAAGATGGCTCCGTTTCTGGTGGGGACGACAGAGTTACGATTACTAACTTTGCCTATACCGATGAGATAAAAATATCTAAGTCTGAAGGGACACAGAACGCAAAAAGCTCAGGTGGTGGCAATGGTGGTTCACTGGGGTGGCATTGGTTATTAGTTCTTTTTGGTGGTTTGATTGCACGTAAATCGTTTTCACAACTAAGGTTTAAAAGATAACCAGTGAAAATATAACTTGATAACTATGTCCTAACTCGAAAGTTACGCACTACATAAAAAAGCCCAGCTTGAGGATATCAAGCTGGGCTTTATTGATCTTGTTCTAGAGCTTATTTACATCGAGATGTGTAAATAAGGATGCTGATTAAGCGGCAGCTGCGAACTGAGCTAGAAACATCTCTTTACGCTCGTTGAAGCGGTTTACTAGGTCGTCTACAGAAGCTTGGTCGTATGGCTTAAGGCCACTTGCTACCATGCGTTTCACGCCTTTACCGACAACTTCGCCGTCTTCTTTGAAATCAAAGTTCAGTGTCACGATGCCACGCTTGCCTTCAACATCAAAAGTCGCACCTGAGAATTCAACTTCTGGGTGAGATAGGTCTAGGCGAGTAAATTCAACTTCCATGCTCTCGTAAATCACAAGAGGGCGTTGGCAGTTGATCATCATCTGTTGCTCTTCCATAAGAGGAACCATGATGTGTGGGAAGTTCATACCAGAGAACTTAACGTAGTTTGTTACTACGTGTTCGATGAATGCTTGATCGTGGCTCTTTTCACCTTCACAAGACATGTGTAGGTACTCTTTGCCTTTCTCGTCAACCAGTGAGCTTTCTTTCTCACACTTGTTGTCAACGCTAAGCGCAATACCGTTCCCCACCATACCAGAAAAATCAAAACGCATTTTTTGGCTGATGCCTTCTTTTTGTAGAAGCACTGCAAACAAAAGATCGCCAGGCACGCAGAAGCGCTTGTTGTCTTCATCGTGAATTGGGTTGAAGTCAGCGGCTACTTTTTTAGCAAAGTGGCTAGCTTGTTCACGAGTGAATTGAAATTGATTGTCTTCAGTTGAAAAGTAAGGTGTCAGAAACATAGTATCGCTATTAGTCATCAAATCTGGGGGGGATTATAGCTAACTAACTTCGTTCTAATGGTCTATCCAGTTAACTTTGCTTATATATCAGTCAATTAGATAAATACGTTGGATGGTATGTGACGATTTTAAGGGAGATATGGCCTTTGGCTCAATGCAACAAGGGCCAATTAATAGCCCTTGTTTATATGATACTTTAATTAGTGTCGACTAAAGTATTTTAAGTACTAGAAACTGCACAAAGTACCTTCTGGCATTAAGTGGTTATGAACGGATAATTTGAGTAACAGGTTAGCTTGCTCAATATCTGGAGCAAAATATCGGTCTTTGTCGTAGAAACTCACTTTCTCACGCAGAATCTGCTTCGCCTCTTCCACACGAGGAGAAGATAGATTAGGCGCTCGGAAGTCTAGCCCTTGTGCTGCTGCTAAATATTCTACTGCCAATATTCCACGGGTGTTTTCAGCCATGTATCTAAGCCTACGCGCGGCAAAGGTGGCCATTGATACGTGGTCTTCTTGGTTGGCAGAAGTAGGTAGGCTGTCTATTGACGCCGGATGAGCCAAGGTTTTGTTCTCACTTGCCAATGCTGCAGAGGTAACCTGAGCAATCATAAAGCCAGAGTTCACGCCGCCGTTATCGACCAAGAAAGGTGGAAGTTTGCTTAGCGCGCTATCGATTAGCAGTGCCATTCTTCGTTCTGACAAGCTGCCTATCTCAGCGATTGCTAGTGCCAGGTTATCGGCTGCCATTGCGACGGGTTCGGCGTGGAAATTACCACCTGAAATGATGTCACCATCGTCAGCGAAAACCAGCGGGTTGTCGGATACTGAGTTCGCTTCAACATTTAAAATTTCAGCTGAATTGCGAATCTGCTGTAAGCAGGCACCCATCACTTGAGGCTGACAACGCAGCGAGTAAGGGTCTTGAACCTTTTCGCAGCAAGTATGTGATTCACCAATCTCACTCTTTTGATCAAGCATGTGACGGTAAGCAAGTGCTGCATCCATTTGGCCACGATGACCACGAACGCGGTGTATACGAGGGTCAAACGGACGACGACTACCTAGCGCTGCTTCTACAGACATCGCACCACACACGGTTGCAGACGCAAACAAGTCTTCAGCTGCGAACAGACCTTCTAATGCAAAGGCGGTTGATGCTTGTGTGCCGTTTAACAGCGCTAAACCTTCTTTAGGCGCTAGTGTGATAGGTTCCAAGCCAGCGATTTGCATTGCTTCTAAGCCTGTGATGATTTTTCCGTTGTGACGTGCTTGGCCTTCACCTAGTAGAACTGTACTCATGTGTGCAAGGGGAGCGAGATCTCCAGAAGCTCCTACTGAACCTTTCTGTGGAACACATGGGTAAACCTGCGCGTTCACTAGATCGATAAGAGCATTGATAACCTTGAGTCGGATACCCGAGTAACCACGAGACAAGCTGTTAATCTTAAGTACCATCATCAAGCGCACAGTTTCATCAGACATGAATTTACCGATGCCGGCAGCGTGAGAAAGTACGATACTTTTCTGTAGTACTTCTAAATCTTCAGGGGCAATTTTGGTATTCGCTAATAAGCCAAAACCCGTGTTGATGCCATACACTGTGCGATCTTCAGCAATCACTTGTTCGACAACGTGCATGCTCGCTTCAATATCAGGGATTGCTGCTGGATCGAGTGATAAATTTACAGGGCTGCGGCTAATCTTACGCAGTTCAGGTAGGCCAAGAAGTCCTGGCTTAAGTAATAAATTCAACATGTTTTCTCCAGACATTAAAGGCGACGAAGTTCTTCGTTTAGCATAGGTAAATCAAGCTTCTGCTCTTTAGCACACTGCTTGGCAATATCGTAACCCGCATCAGCATGACGCATAACGCCAGTTGCCGGGTCATTGTGAAGTACACGAGCAATACGCTGTGATGCATCTTCACTGCCGTCACAACAAATCACCATACCTGAGTGTTGTGAGAAGCCCATGCCAACGCCGCCACCATGGTGGAGAGAGACCCATGTTGCGCCGCCTGCAGTATTCAGCAGAGCGTTCAATAGAGGCCAATCTGAAACGGCATCTGAGCCATCCATCATGCCTTCTGTTTCACGGTTCGGGCTTGCCACTGAACCTGAATCTAGGTGGTCACGACCGATAACAACCGGTGCTTTCAGTTCACCATTTTTAACCATTTCATTGAATGCTTGGCCTAAACGTTCACGATCTTTCAAACCGACCCAACAAATACGAGCGGGTAGACCTTGGAACTGAATGCGTTCACGTGCCATATCTAGCCAGTTGTGTAGATGTGGGTTGTCTGGAATCAGTTCTTTTACTTTTTGGTCTGTTTTGTAGATGTCTTCAGGGTCGCCAGATAGAGCAGCCCAACGGAATGGACCGACACCTTCACAAAATAAAGGCCGTATATAGGCTGGAACGAAGCCTGGGAAATCAAACGCGTTTTCCACGCCTTCTTCAAGTGCCATTTGGCGAATGTTGTTGCCGTAATCGACGGTCGCAGCACCACGGTATTGCAGGTCTAGCATAGCTTGTACTTGAATGGCCATGGACTGCTTAGCGGCTTTCACTACTTTAGCTTCATCAATGGTTCGTTCTTGCGCTGCTTTCTCCATTGTCCAACCTTGAGGCAAGTAGCCGTTCAGTGGATCGTGAGCAGAGGTTTGGTCGGTGACTACGTCAGGCGTGATATTGCGTTCAACAAGCTCTGGGAATACGTCTGCTGCGTTACCAAGCAAGCCGACAGAGATTGGTGTGTCTGACTCTTTAATCATTGCCATCGCTTCATCGATGCTGGTGGCTTTTTTGTCTACATAGCCAGTACGCAAGCGGTAATCGATTCGTGATTCATCACATTCAACCGCAATCATCGAGAAGCCTGCCATTGTTGCAGCAAGAGGTTGAGCACCACCCATACCGCCAAGACCACCCGTTAGAACCCACTTGCCGTTTGCTTCGCCTTGGAAATGCTTCTTCGCGATAGCAACAAACGTTTCATAAGTACCTTGAACGATGCCTTGAGAGCCAATGTAAATCCAGCTACCGGCTGTCATTTGGCCATACATCATCAAGCCTTCTTTATCGAGCTCATTGAAGTGTTCCCAGTTCGCCCAGTGTGGAACAAGGTTAGAGTTAGCGATCAATACGCGAGGTGCGTTTTTATGAGTCGGGAACACGCCCACAGGTTTACCTGATTGAACAAGTAACGTTTGGTCGTCTTCTAAACGCTCTAATACTTCAACAATCTTGTCATAACATTTCCAATCACGCGCAGCGCGACCAATACCACCATACACAACCAGTGCATGTGGGTGTTCTGCCACATCAGGGTCTAGGTTGTTCATCAGCATACGCAGTGGTGCTTCTGTTAACCAAGATTTAGCGCGCAAAGTGGTGCCATGAGGTGCGCGAATTTCGCGAGTCGTGTCGAGACGAGGGTCACTGTTGTGGTGTTCCGTCATTTTGGAATTCCTTCTGTTTCACGTTATATCGTTGTAGTTGTAGTTGTAGCTATCGGTATAGCTGGATTAGTCACTGGCCATTGCACTGGCTATATCCCAACACAAACGTGCCGCCAATCGAGCCGTTTGGCCATCGATGTCGTAGTCTGGGTTGTATTCCGCAATGTCCGCGATAATGAGTTTTTCACTGTGTTTGAAAATCTGTTCTAGAAAAGGAGCGAGTGCTTCATAACTCACACCTTTTGCCGCTGGTGCACTTACACCCGGCGCTGTCGCTGCTGGGAATACGTCTAGGTCGATAGTGAGATAGAGGTAATCACACTCAGCGATGAATTTTTGTAACTTAACCAGTTGAGCGACTTGGTTTATTTGGGTCATGTTGCGGTCGTGTTCATACCAAACACCCAGTTGGTCAGCTTTGTTAAACAGCGCTTTGGTATTGCTGGCTGCACTCACACCAAGACAAGCGTAATGAAACGGCCACTGATGTTTGTGGCAATAATCGCTGATCTGGTTAAAAGGCGTACCTGAACTGGGTTTAACATCAGCAATGTCGCTTTCGAACTCTCGAAGATCAAAGTGAGCATCAAAGTTAACGATGCCTATTTTAGGTTTGTGCACTGGCTTAACTTTATGAAGGCGTTCCGCTTTATGTAAATGCTCAGCGAGACCTTGAAACGATGCCCAAGCAACTTCGTGACCACCGCCAAGGGTAATCACTTTGTTGGTTGCTAAAGCATTGGCAATCACAGAAGCACACTGTTTTTGACTGACTTCAAGTTGGCCATCATTGCACTCGATATCACCAAGGTCTGCGATGTGAGCGTCACTGTGCCAAGCCATATTAGCCAACGCTTGGCGAATCAGGTTGGGGGCTTGTTTCGCGCCTACGCGTCCTTTGTTTCTTGCAACGCCTGCATCGCTGGCAAAGCCGACCAAAGCGATAGCGCCATCAGTAAGCTCGTTACTTAAATCACTACTTTGCACTTGTTTAGTAACGTGATGTACGCGTGTGCCTAGTGCGCCATCTTCAAGGTCATTGCGTCCCGTCCACACAAAGTTATGTACGGTTTCTGCGTTCTTTTGAATGCTGTTGGACTTAGATTGAGTCATGACACACCTCGCCATTAACAATGCGTTTATGAAGATGAGGAACACCGACTTGATAGCTTAAATCGGCAGGGTGCTCGATATTCCAGATAGCTAAATCAGCGGCATAACCAACTTCAATTTTGCCTCTAGTTTGTGAGTCGCCAATAGCAGCCGCAGCATGACAAGTCACACCGCGTAGCGCTTCTTCAGGCGTTGTGCCAAATAGGGTGCAGCTCATGTTCATCATCAGTGTTAAATCAGCAAAGGGAGACGTGCCGGGGTTTAAGTCGGTCGCGATCGCCATTGGAATGTTGTGTTCGCGAAGCAGGGCGACTGGCGGCTGTTGAGTCTCTTTAAGGAAATAGAAAGCACCGGGAAGTAAAGTGGCAACTGTGCCTGATTTAGCTAGTGCTTTGACTCCGGTTTCATCAAGGTATTCAACATGGTCAACAGAGAGTGCGCCGTATTTAGCTGCAAGCGTACTGCCACCCATATTAGAAAGTTGCTCAGTATGGCCTTTAATCGCGAGCCCGTGTTCTTGGGCTGCTGCAAATACACGTTCGGTTTGTTCTAGATTGAAGCCGATAGATTCGCAAAACACGTCAACCGCATCGGCTAACCCTTGTTCCGCAGCTTTAGGAATGATCTCTTGGCAAACCAAATCGATATAGCTGTCCGGTTGCTCTTTGTATTCGGGCGGCACAGCATGTGCTGCAAGGAGGGTGGTGGTGATCTTAATACGGCGATGATTTTCTAACGCTTTAGCTGCGCGTAACATTTTGAGTTCATCATCAAGCGTTAAACCATAGCCCGATTTTACTTCGATGCTGGTTACGCCACTTCTTAGCAAGCCGTCAAGTCTCGGCAAAGCCATTTCAACCAGTTCGGATTCTTGTGCTGCGCGTGTTGCAGTGACTGTCGCCAGAATGCCGCCGCCTTGCTTGGCGATGTCGGTGTAAGATACACCATTCAAACGCTGCTCAAACTCGTTGGCACGATTACCTGCAAATACAAGGTGGGTGTGGCAATCAATCAGCCCTGGGGTGACTAACTTGTTCTTGCAATCATAGGTGATGTAATCCAAAGAACCATCAACACTTACTTGTTCTAATTCAGAAGCAAGTGCTTCGTGGTTTGAACAAGAGATGGACACGATCTTACCGTTTTCGATAACGATATCTTGAGGGAAAGACGGCTGATAACCATCGGTTCCCGAACTCATGGAGACCACTCGTGCGTTTTTGAGGATCAAATTCATAATCACCTAGATCTTTGCTAAACATTAAATGTATATACAAATAAATAGGCTAAACGCTGACCCGAATCAAGTTGATGTTGCAAAAATGTGATCGGCGATCAGGATGATGTTCTTTAATCTAGAAGTATCTTGGAGCTTAATTTGTACTTAGAGCCAGGATGGTAGAGTAATGCAAAGCTGATGAGACGCTCTTTACTCCACGTTCTTCTATTCAAAAGTAGGCAAGGCTCTGATTCAAAAAGTTTTAGTGACGTTCTGATTTGAGAGTCAGGAATAATGGCTTCAACCGTATGCTCGATAGCACTCAACGGGCAGTTTTTTGAAAGGTATTCGTTGGGCGTAGAGGTTGAAAAGTCTTGCTCTAGATATTTTGGAGCGGCTTGAGAGTTCACCCAACGCGCTTCCAATTGTATCGGTGTATTGTCGGCAAAGTGTATTATTTCACTATAAAACACTTCGGAATTAATCATCACACCTAACCGCGTAGCCGTGCTTTCATCAGCTTTGATGCTATCGTGTTTGATAACTTGGCTAGTATACGTTTGGCCACGGTCTTTGATCTCTTGCGCGATGTTGTTGATATCAAGTAGGGGAGATTGCGCTTTTTCGTCAGGCTCACAAACAAAAGTACCAAGCCTTGGCTTCCTGATGAGTTTGCCTTCAGACACCAGATCTCGAATGGCTTTATTGACCGTCATTCTGCTCACTTTGAACTGCTCGGTGAGTTCGAGCTCTGTGGTTATCTGGTAACCCACTGGCCAGTGACCACTAGTGATATTGTCGTCTATGAACTGTTTTATCTGAAGGTAGAGCGGTGCTTTCGACATAATGAAACCTTATTTGACTATACAAATAGAGTAACGGATTTATTCACGATTTCAACATTTCCTCGGGCAATATGACTTTATTCAACATAGATGGGGCAAATTGCTTGATTCTGTGAGGCAAGTGTCGCAAATTGTGACGCAATAACTATTAGTAAATCAGATAATTAGAAAGGGAAGTAATATGTTTAAGAAATTAAAGGCTTCGTTGGGCATCGGTGCAGCAAAGGTTGATACTGTCTTAGATAATATTGAAGTTTTCCAAGGTGGAGAGTTGTCTGGCAATGTTCACATTTTTGGTGGTGACGTTGAGCAACAAATCGACCTGATCAACTTGGTTCTCAACACAGAAGTTAAAGTAGAAACAGAAGATAGCACCAGTTACGAAACCTTTTCACTGGGTTGCATTCAAGCCGTAGAACCTTTCGTTATCCAACCGGGCGAAACCAAACTGGTGCCATTCCGTCTCAAGTTAAATGATGAAACGCCAGTCACCGCGTTGAACGCACAAATGAACCAATGTCATGTGTGGGTTGAAACCAACCTAGATATCGGCTTCGCGATCGATCCTAAAGACCGTGACTTTATCTCCGTACACCCACTGCCAACAGTTGCTAAAATCATCCAAGGTGTTGAGGCATCGGGCATGGCCATGGTGAAAGCAGACGTAGAGAAGGGTTTCTTAAAAGGCAACAGCTTTGCTTCTCGTTCGGGCTGTTACCAAGAGATTGAATTTCGCAGTGGCGGTTTCATGAACAAAAAAGAGATCGAGCTGTCATTCATCGTTGAAGGTTCAATGGTTCACTGCCTAGCAGAAATCGACCGCTCAATGAGCTTCCGTGGCGACCAATACATTTCATTCAGCTTACCAGCAAACGCGGCTGACTCAGATATCCGCAACGCTGTATCAAGAATCATGAGTGCGTAGTTCCCTTTCTTTTAGTCGTCACTCTGTCTATTAATGGAGACAATACGATTTCTATAGCCGAACTTAACCGTTCGGCTTTTTTGTTTGTAAATAAAGACAAAGAATCAATCATTGAACGTTAGCTTAGGGTGTTAGAAGGCCCTATATAGAAGATACATTTAAGTTATGTAGTTTTTGTGGCGCTGTGGGACTAACATTGTCATTTCATATAATTTCGTTACAATGTTCGGCTACTCACAAATGGGGCATCTGTATTTGCTTCTATGTGGGTATCTTTATTATGCATATATCTCCGATCAACATACTTGTTGGTTGAAAAACATATATTAAACATTTTCATGTGTTGCTTGGTGTGCAACACCACTGTAAAGGACAAATAATGCCAATTATTACTCTTCCTGACGGTAGTCAGCGTCAATTTGACAACCCTGTATCAACTCTAGATGTTGCCCTATCAATCGGTCCTGGTCTTGCGAAAGCAACCATTGCTGGTCGTGTAGACGGCGAGCGAGTTGATGCTTGTGATCTTATCGAAAACGATGCAAGCCTAGAAATCATCACTGCTAAAGATGAAGTTGATGGCCTTGAGATCGTTCGTCACTCTTGTGCTCACCTTTTAGGCCACGCGGTTAAGCAGCTTTTTCCAGAAGCGAAAATGGCGATCGGTCCTACCATCGATAACGGTTTCTACTACGATATCGACCTTGAGCACTCTCTAACGCAAGAAGATCTAGAAAAGATTGAAAAGCGTATGAAAGAGCTAGCGAAGACCAAGTATCAGGTTGTTAAGAAGAAAGTTAGCTGGCAGGAAGCGCGCGACGCATTCGAAGCTCGCGGCGAGACTTACAAGATTGAAATCTTGGACGAGAATGTTTCTAAAGACGATCGTCCAGGTCTGTACCATCACGAAGAATACATCGATATGTGTCGTGGCCCACACGTGCCTAACATGAGCTTCTGTCAGCACTTCACTCTACTTAACGTAGCGGGTGCATATTGGCGTGGTAACAGTGACAACAAGATGCTTCAACGTATCTACGGTACTGCATTCCACGACAAGAAGGCGCTTAAAGCTCACCTTGTACGCCTAGAAGAAGCGGCTAAACGTGACCACCGTAAAATCGGTAAAGCGCTTGACCTATTCCACATGCAGCAAGAAGCACCAGGCATGGTGTTCTGGCACCACAACGGTTGGACTATCTTCCGTGAGCTAGAAGTATTTATTCGTCAGAAACTGACTGAGTACGATTACCAAGAAGTTAAAGGCCCATTAATGATGGACCGTGTTCTTTGGGAACGCTCTGGCCACTGGGATAAGTACGCTGAAGCGATGTTCACTACTTCTTCAGAGAACCGTGAATACGCTATTAAGCCAATGAACTGTCCTGGTCACGTTCAAATCTTCAACCAAGGTTTGAAATCTTACCGTGATCTACCGCTACGTATGGCTGAGTTCGGCTCATGTCACCGTAACGAGCCGTCTGGCGCACTTCATGGCATTATGCGTGTTCGTGGCTTCACTCAAGATGATGCTCACGTATTCTGTACTGAAGACCAAGTTCAACAAGAAGTGAAAGCTTGTATTGAAATGGTTTACGATACTTACATAACTTTCGGCTTCGAAAGCATTGTTGTTAAGCTATCTACTCGTCCAGAGCAGCGTGTAGGTTCAGACGAAATGTGGGACCGTGCAGAGGCTGACCTTAAGCAAGCGCTAGAGGCAATGGACATTGCATACGAGATTCAAGAAGGCGAGGGTGCGTTCTACGGACCTAAGATTGAATTTACTTTGCATGATTGTTTGGACCGCGCTTGGCAATGTGGTACAGTGCAGCTCGATTTTGCATTACCAGAACGTTTAGGTGCTACTTACGTAGGTGAAGATAACGAGCGTCACACGCCAGTTATGATCCACCGCGCGATTTTAGGTTCACTAGAACGCTTCATCGGTATTCTTATTGAAGAATACGCTGGCTTCTTCCCAACGTGGTTGGCGCCAGAACAAGCAGTTGTAATGGGCATTACAGACAAACAGTCTGAATATGTACAAGAAATTACGAAAAAACTGCAAAAAAGTGGATTTAGAGTCAAAGCAGACTTGAGAAATGAGAAGATTGGCTTTAAAATCCGCGAACATACTTTGAAACGTGTACCGTTCATGCTTGTGTGTGGTGACCAAGAAATGGAAGCCGGCGAAATTGCAGTACGTACACGTAAAGGTAAGGACCTTGGTAAATTTAAAGTGGATGACTTTATTTCATACATCCAAGCCGAGGTTTCAAGCCGTAAGCTCAATCTGGAGGAATAGCTATTAAAGGCGGAAGACGTGGCCAACAACCGGCCAAACAAAACCAGCACCGTTTGAACGGTGACATTCGTGGCGTTCGTGAAGTGCGTCTAACTGGCGCAGACGGCGAAGCTGTTGGTGTAGTTTCAATCGCTGAAGCGATGGAAGCTGCAAATGAAGCTGGTATGGATCTTGTAGAGATCAGCCCTAACGCCGAGCCGCCAGTTTGTCGTGTGATGGACTACGGTAAGTTCCTCTTCGAGAAGAGCAAAGCTGCGAAAGAGCAGAAGAAAAAGCAAAAGCAGGTTCAGATCAAGGAAATTAAATTCCGACCTGGAACTGATATTGGAGACTATCAGGTAAAACTACGCAACCTGACTGGTTTCCTTGAAGACGGCAACAAAGTGAAGGTAACAATTCGCTTCCGTGGCCGCGAAATGGCTCACCAAGAAATCGGTGTTGACGTTCTTAATCGTTTGAAAGTAGATACTGAAGAATTTGCAGTTGTCGAATCTTTCCCAACGAGAATTGAAGGTCGCCAGATGATCATGGTGTTGGCCCCTAAAAAGAAGTAATTAACGGCTTTGCAAGTAATAAAACCCTGCAGCCTCAGGTTGCGGGGTTTTATTCGCCCTAATTACTATGTTATTAACAACTCAACAATGCGGAGTTATTCATCATGCCTAAGATGAAAACCAACAAAGGTGCTGCTAAGCGTTTCCAGAAAACTGCTGGTGGTATTAAGTTTAAGCACGCTGGTAAACGTCACATCCTGACTAAGCGTACTACTAAGAACAAGCGTCAGCTTCGTCCGAACTCGATCCTTCCTAAATGTGAAGTTGCTCAAGTTCTACGTATGATGCCATACGCTTAATTCTTTTTAGTTTATAAATTCGTTTAGTTTAGGAGAAGCATAATGCCTCGCGTAAAACGTGGTGTACAAGCTCGTGCACGTCATAAGAAAGTTCTAAAACAAGCTAAAGGTTACTACGGAGCACGTTCACGTGTTTACCGCGTAGCTTTCCAAGCAGTTACCAAAGCTGGTCAATACGCTTACCGTGACCGTCGCAACAAGAAACGTCAATTCCGTCAACTTTGGATTGCACGTATCAACGCGGCATCTCGTCAAAATGGTTTATCTTACAGCCGTTTCATCAATGGCCTTAAGAAAGCATCTATCGAGATCGACCGTAAGATTCTTGCTGACATCGCAGTATTCGACAAAGCAGCATTTGCTGTTCTAGTTGAAAAAGCGAAAGCATCTCTATAATTTAGAGTTAGCTTAAAGGTTTAAGAAAAGGAGAACTTCGGTTCTCCTTTTTTATTGCTTCTAATTTGACTTTTAAAGACTCCCAACTCCTTCCTTCGTCAGTCTTGGGAATGACGAGATGAACTTCCGCATCTAATTTTTATTCGCTTGAACAGGCATTCTGGTATATAAACATCTACCTATTCTTTAATGTTAAGCGACCGAATAAATGAGTGCACCTACCACTATGACGTTCTTCGAACGTTTTGAAGCCGATATCCTTTCTGGCAAGAAGACAATTACTATTCGCGATGAATCTGAGCGCGACTACCAACCAGGTAGCGTTGTGGAAGTATCAACGCTAGAGCAGGGACGTGTATTCTGTAATCTTAAGATTGTTAGCGTTGAACCAATTCTGTTTGATGACTTAGGTGAGTTCCATGCTCAGCAAGAGAATATGACGCTGCAAGTACTGAAAGATGTGATTCAAGATATCTACCCAGGCATTTCTCAGCTGTACGTAGTCTCTTACGAGTTGGTAGCTTAAGCCTTGTTGGATTGGATTGACTAGCTAGGGATGGCGATTGATGAGTAATAACCAGCAGACACTGCTTCAGCTTTACTGTCGCGAACAACAAGACCAGACGTTACTGGCTAAGCATGACTTAGATAGTGATTTGAGCGAGAGTGCCGATTATTTAAAGTGGTGCGAGAGCAAAAGAAACTTTGTTGAAGAAGATGTCTTAGGGCAGACTTGGGTAAAAAGTTGTCCAGCAGGGTACATTACTGAGGTGCACTTTCATTTTGATGGTAGTTTAACGGAATATCGTTTGTTTGACCGATTTGAAACCCAAGGTCATTGGCAGTTAAGAGACGGTTTGTTACACGTCGAGATTCTGAAGGGTGAGAACCACTACCAGTTTGCTGTTGTGGCTCGCGCTGACCTTAATATCCACTCTGCGGTTGAGTATAAGAACGGTGAGTTGCATTCTTACTTGAAGCTGGTTCAAGTTGAACGCTAAACGTTTAGCGATGATTCGTTTTATGAACATATGAAAAAGCCAACAGTGATGTTGGCTTTGTTGTTTTCAATTCGACTGAGTAGTTTAAGTTATTAAGTTATTAAGTTATTAAGTTATTAAGTTATTAAGCTTCGAAGTTCGCCAATCGAGTATAAAGCTCGTTGCCTTGATCTTGTTTTGCACATACCGTCAATAGGTCTTCAATAAAGTACTTCAGTGCACGCGCTTCAATTCGACGAATGCCTTGTTGCTGCTCTTCAGTCAGATAACCGTAGATAGTTGCCGCTCCGAAGTCACCAAAGATCATCTGACCTTGCTCGTTAACTAAAGTGTTGTGTGCGTATAGATCACCATGACAAACTTTATTGGTATGAAGGTGTTCAAACACATCAATCATCTGTTCTGTAATACTATTGATCTGAGCAATTGAAAGCTCGAAGCCTTCGTTGAACGTATCGCGAGTGCAGCTTTCAAGAGTAGGCGGCAAACCTAGGTTGTAGTAGTTGCTCGGGATAAGCTCCATCACCAATGCTAGGTAGTTCTCTTCATCAACTTGAGCGATAGACTTCACTAGATTGCTATGATAACCAGCTTGAAGGCACGCTTCGAGTTCATCGTGTGGGTAACCGTCGCTTGTTACTTCGCCTTTGAATACTTTAACCGCCACTTCTTGTGGGAAATTAAAGTCACCATTTAACCAGTTAGCATGAGAAATCACACCAGACGCACCTTGGCCCAGCACTTGATTGAGTGAGTAGCATTGCGAGCTTACGGCAGGCACGCTATCTAAGCTGCTCGGATGTTTGCAAAACGGGTTACCCGAAAACGCTAACCAAGCCAGTTTTGGTAGCTTGATAAGGAACTCTGGGAATTCAGTCAGTTGGTTTGCAGACAGACGAACCAGTTCAAGGTTTGATAGGTTTTCCATGCTTTCTGGTAAAACGCGAATCTTGTTGCCTGCCAATGCCAGTTTCTGTAGTCGCGGTCTTTCACCTAGCGAGCTAGGCAGAACCTCGATCTCATTGTCGGTCAGGATTAACCAACGTAGTTGAATCGGCAGAGACTGCTCGCTAACGATTTTGATTTGGTTGGTTTTGAAGCCAACCATTTCGAGCTTAGGAAGTGACCCCAGAACATCAGGCAGGTGCGTGAACAGGTTATTCGACGCGAAGATAATACGCAGGTTAGTCAGCTGTGATAACTCTTCTGGTAGATCTGACAGCTGATTGCCTGAAAGGTCTAGGATCTCAAGAGAATCTGCAAGCTCAATGATTTCTAAAGGAAACTCGGTGAGGCCTTCTGACAGTTGTAAGCGCTTAATACCGTTTAGTTGCCCTGATTTTAATTGTTCTAGAGTATGCAAACCTTAGCCTTATGAATAGATGTTCGAGGCGCGTAGTTTACTTGTCTCAATCAAGAAAGGCGAGCACCGGAACGATGCTCGCTTAACTAAACTAAGTGAACGAATTTACGAAGGTTAAAGTCGTATATGGTTTTGGCTGACACCGACCTCCTCAACAAAGTCGCTGTCATGACTCACCAAGATAAATGCGCCTTGGTATTCACGTAAAGCGGACGCCAATATTTGCTTTGAGTCGATGTCTAGGTGGTTGTCCGGTTCATCGAGTAATAGAAGCGGGGAGTCTTGCTTGTGGCTAACGATCAACATCGCCAGCTTCATTTTTTCACCACCACTTAAATGTGCCACTTTTCGGTATACGGAGTCTCGCCTAAACCCGATGCCAGCTAACAAGGTGCGTGCGTCACTTTCTGTCATGCCGCAGCTATGTGTCACCAGGCAATCGAACATGGTATCGTTGGTGTCCAGCAGTCCAAAGTGTTGATCCAAGTATACTGTGGTTCCTAAGCGTTTAATGTAGCCTGTATAGTTCGAGTGTTGCCCATGAATGGCCTTTAACAGCGTCGACTTTCCACACCCATTAGCACCGGTTAAAGAAGACCGTTCCCCTTGCGATAGAGAGAAACTGATTGGTGCACCAGAGCCGTAAACAAGGCGGCAGTTTTCAACGGTTAACAAAGAACTCTTTTTACTGATATTGCTCTGCTGCAGATACAAAGTTTGCGGTTTTAACCGCTCCTTCTGCCCTTTAAGCGACTGAAGTTTATGTTGGTTTTGGTCAATGAGGTTCCTTTGGTTTGTCGCCAGTGCGGCTTGGCTTTGACCTGCTTTATCTTTCATTGCATCCAATAATATCTTGGATTGACTACCTGACTTTCTTAGTCGGTTACCCTGAGACTCACGTTGTTGTGCTTTTTCCTTGTTAGTCTGAGCTTGGCGCTCGAGTCGCTTTTTCTCCGATTGATGATGCGCGATCTGCTTGTCTAGCGCTTCGCTTTGGCTAGAAATTTGTTTGTAGTAATCGTCGTAATTTCCTTTATAGAAACGTAGGCCCAAGCTGCTTAAGTGGAAGATCCCCTCCATATGTTTTAATAAGCTTCGATCATGGCTAACAATAAGTACTTTGCCTGCAAACAACTGGCATTGTTCGAGTACCCAGTTGCGACCGTCACTGTCCAAGTGGTTTGAAGGCTCATCGAGAATTAGTATCTCGTTGTTTGATGTGAATAATTGATGAAGCTGTAACAGGGCGAGTTGCCCGCCACTCAGAGAGCAACAAAGCGTGTTCAAATCACTAATTATTTTCAATGTAGCGAGAAGCTGCTTAGTACGGGCGACTAAATCCCAATCATCGCCAATGATATTGAAGTGCTGAATTTCGCAGCTACCTTGTTCTATGGCGTGTAATGCGCCTAACTTTTTGGTGATCCCCAAGAAGTCAGCGATGGTGATGTTTGTATCCAGTAGCGCTGATGGCAACTGAGAGTAAAAACCAATCGAACCTTGGCGCGAAACATTGCCTGATGTTGGCTGTATTTGCCCGAGCAGTAACGAAAGCAGTAGTGACTTCCCAGCTCCATTTCTGCCGACTAGGCCGGTGAGGCGAGTGCTCAAATTAAAGGTGATGTCTTTGAATAACCATTCACCAGTATCAAGCTGGAATGAGAGATTGTTGGCTAATATAATAGGCATGTAAATACCTCCCTTTACGTGTAAACGAGTAAAAGGGGTGAGGCGCTTTTCTGGATAGACTCCTACGTGGGATTCTATGTCTAGATCGCCAAAGACATTACTTAAGTAGGATGACAGCAAAAGATAGAGATTATCTTGCTGAAATGCTTTCTTTATTCAAGTTGATGATCTTAAAGAGGTTGGTCTTAAATCGACTGCTCTTCAATAGCTTGATTTTTCAAGAAATAGATGACGAAGTAACGCCCACTAACCCCTAGTGTCCAAATGATTTTTATAAAAATAAATCGGATGTCAGGATGTTAGTACTTCATTATGGCGTTATTCTCTTTTGAAATGATGGTGGGATGTTACTGAAAGAAGGTGTTGAAAGTCAATATGATGAAGTGACTAAAATGTATCCAAATAATTAAAGCGCCAGTGAGGCGCTTTAATTACTTGATAGCGGAGAATCTAGAGAGCAGAAGGTCTATTGTATTTGCCCACCAATGGCTCGCCAACACATATCAAAGCTATCGTTGATGTACTTCGATGTTTTCTCTGGCGGAGATTCGCTCTGCTCAATGAGCCAGTTTGCACAAATCAAAAAGTGGCTATGGATGAAGTGCCTAACAAGATCAATGTTTAATGACATCAATTCACCGTCTTCTTGTCCTTTCAAAATGATCTCGTCTAACGATGCGAACATCTGTGAAACAATGACTTCTCGAGTTTGAGTCGTTGGGTCGAAATGAACATTGGTGAAGAACTTCATCGCAACTGGATTCTCTAGTGCCCATTCAATCCCTGTTATCCACATGAACTTAAAGGCTTGGTAGCGATCTTGTTCTGCTATACCTGTGTGTGGTTGAAGGGTCGAGAACAGTTCTAGCTTCAAATCGCGAAACAATTCGTCTATCAATAGAGATTTGTTTTCGAAGTGGTGAAACAGCGTTGCTTTCGCTACACCGGCTGTTTTCGCTATTTGTCCGGTAGATGTGCCCTCTAACCCTTGTTGAGAGAAGAGAAGGAGCGCTGCATCTAAGATTTTTTGTCTTTTCGTAATCATCTATTAAGTACTTTGAACAGAAGCTTTTTAATTGGGTTGTTGTAAGGAGGGTGCATTAACTTGGTGAAGTTAATTTTTCCTCTACTTAGAACGGTTTTGGCATGGCTAAAGGTCTTGAAGCCTTCAATGCCGTGGTAGTGTCCCATGCCTGAAGGGCCAATGCCACCGAACGGCGCATCTTCTGCAGCCACGTGTACTAGAGAGTCGTTAATACAAACACCGCCAGAATGCGTGTTCGATAAGAACTGATCTTGGATCTGTTTATCATGACTCATCAGGTACAGAGCAAGTGGACGTTCTCTGGTTGTGATGTAGTTAATCGCTTCTTCAATAGAATCATAAGGCACGATAGGCAGAACAGGGCCAAACAACTCTTCTTGCATTGCGATCATATCTTCGTTCACTTCTGTTAGAAGGTGTGGCGTCATTCTGTGGTTCACATCGTCCTGTGCTTGCTCGGTTACCGTGTGAATAACCGCGCCTTTAGATTGAGCATCTGCAATTACACCCTTCAAACGATTGTATTGGCGCATATCGATCACTGAGGTTAAATCTTTGCTCTCGATACCGTCTTTATATAGCTTGTGGAAGTAACGCTTATAAGCCGTAATGAATGCATCGACTTTTTCTCGTGGTAATAGGATGTAATCGGGAGCTACACAAATCTGACCTGCGTTTAAGCTTTTTGCAAACAGGATGCGTTCAACAGCGTCAGCCACATCAAAGTCAGGGGCGATAATCGTTGGAGACTTGCCGCCTAATTCCAAAGTGACAGGCGTTAAGTTGTCGGCTGCCGCTCTCATTACGTGCTTACCCACAGAGGTCGAGCCGGTAAATAGGATATGGTCAAACGGCAGTTGGCTAAATTTAGCAGAAACGTCAGCTTCGCCTTCGATAATTGCGACCTGATCTTCATTAAAGCCTTCAGCCAGCATGGCTTTTAAAACACGGTTGGTCGCAGGAGTAAACTCAGACATCTTGAGCATCGCAGTGTTACCCGCCGCTAACGCCGTGATCAGAGGCCCTAAAGAGAGCATGACAGGAAAGTTCCAAGGCACAATGATGCCGATAACGCCAACAGGTTGATAATGCACAGTTATCTTAGCCGGTGTTAGCATCAAACCTGCTTTACGGCGCGATGGCTTTAACCATTTCTTAAGATTCTTATCACTGTAATTAATTTGGTGAAGAGAAGGGGTAATATCAGCGATCAAGCTATCGTGTTTTGCGCGATGACCATAATCTTCAGACACTGCGTTAATCAATTGCTCTTGGTTGCGTATTAGTAATGCTTTTAAGGTGGAGAGATTTTTTCTTCTCTGCTCAAGCGTAGGATTAACATTATTGCGGTAGTGATCTTTTTGTCGGTTGAAGATCTGATCCATGTCGTTAATGCTCGACGGGTTTGGTTCAAAGTCTAGATTATGGCTCATAGTATCTCCTAAATTCGAAAGCTGACCGATTGGTTGGTCAGTTAAATCTACGCGAAGATTTCGACGTTTACAAGAGATGAACGGAAAAAGCTCAATATTTGAGCGGTCACAACGTTGAAGCGAGCGGTTTTTAGTTGGAAAAACGAGGTACTAATGGGTACAGAATCATAGGGTATATGCAGTGCTGGTGATAATGGGAGCTCTGACTGAGAAGTGCTGATATTTGTCATGACCTTGACTTAACCTCACTTATTTTTCGAAAAACTTGATGTATAACTAGCATTTTTTGCACCTAAATTTTTGTGGGAAAGTGCTTGAGTTGTGATGCATTTCAGCCTGTTTTCTAGCCTAAAACCTTGTAATTCCTTACTTGTCACTTTAAGTCGGATCGTCGATAAAAAAATGTAATCGTAACCACAAATATCAATGGTTGGACTCACTCTTAATAATATCGGTTAATGCAGCCAACAAATCGTTTTTGAGCGTTTTTTGTTGGGTTATACCTCGCTATTCCAAAGAGGTATCTTCTGTCGATGGCCCTATAGTGTGAGGTCTCTAGAATTGGAAAATTCGGTTAATTTGGAACGCATCCGTGCTGAGTATAATGTAAAGCACTGGAGCCAAGGTTTTTATGGAATTGATGATAACGGCGAGGTGTATGTTTCACCGAGCGAAACCGATCATCAAGTTCCGCTTAGTCAGATCGTAAAACAGTTAGAGCAGCGAAATATTGGTTTGCCTGCTCTTGTGCGTTTTCCTCAAATAGTGCATCAACGTGTGCACAATATCTGTAACGCATTTAACCAAGCGATCGACGAATATCAGTACGACAACCGTTACCTGCTTGTTTACCCGATTAAAGTGAACCAGCAGAAAGAAGTGGTTGATGAGATCTTAGCGAGCCAAGCTCAATTAGAGCAGAAGCAATTGGGCCTAGAAGCGGGTAGCAAGCCTGAACTATTAGCGGTATTGGCGCTGGCTCAAAAAGCGAGCTCGGTGATTGTGTGTAATGGTTACAAAGACAGAGAATACATCCGTCTTGCGCTGATTGGCGAAAAGCTAGGTCATAAAGTATTTATCGTTCTAGAGAAGCTATCAGAACTTGATCTTGTTCTTTCTGAAGCGAAAGCGCTTGGCGTGAAACCTCGTTTAGGTTTGCGTATTCGTCTTGCTTCTCAAGGTGCAGGTAAATGGCAAGCAAGTGGTGGCGAAAAGTCGAAGTTTGGATTGTCTGCATCACAAGTATTGACCGTTATTGAACGTTTAAAAGCAGAAGACCAACTCGATGTTCTCGAGTTAGTGCATTTCCATCTTGGCTCACAAATGGCCAATATTCGTGATGTGCGAAATGGCGTGAGTGAAGCGGCGCGTTTCTATTGTGAACTGCGCGATATCGGGGCTCAATTGAAGTACCTCGATGTGGGTGGCGGTTTGGCGGTTGATTACGACGGCACACGCAGCCAGTCTTCAAACTCAATGAACTACGGCTTGCTTGAGTACGCTCGAAACATTGTGATGACAGTCGGGGACATTTGCAAGCTCTACAATCAGCCACAACCTGTGATTATTTCGGAATCTGGTCGTTCGTTGACTGCGCATCACGCTGTGCTTGTGACTAATGTGATCGGTACAGAAAGCTATTTTCCGGAAGATATGGCGGCTCCAGAAGCTGACGCACCAATGTTGCTACACAACATGTGGAAGAATTTCTTAGAACTAGATGCAGGCAACGATGACCGAGCGTTGATCGAGATCTATAACGACACTCAGAGTGATATCGCAGAAGCGCACAACCAGTTTGCAACAGGCATGCTGAATCTTCAGCACCGTGCTTGGGCAGAGCAGATGTCTTTGCGTATTAACTACGAACTTAGCTCTCGTATGAGCACTAAGAACCGTTACCACCGTCCTATTTTGGATGAGCTGAGCGAGCGTTTAGCCGACAAGTTCTTTGTTAACTTCTCGTTGTTCCAATCGTTGCCAGATGCTTGGGGTATCGATCAGGTATTCCCTGTGTTGCCTCTAAGTGGTTTGGATAATGCGGACGAGCGACGCGCTGTTGTATTGGATATCACCTGTGATTCTGACGGTACGATTGATCAGTACGTTGACGGTCAAGGTATTGAAACGACTCTGCCAGTTCCTGCATGGAACCCAGATGAACCATACCTGATGGGCTTTTTCTTAGTAGGCGCATACCAAGAGATCTTGGGTGATATGCATAACCTATTTGGTGATACCCACAGTGTCGTGGTGAATGTTGATGAAAGTGGTCAAGCGAATATCGACTACATCAATGAAGGCGATACGGTTGAAGACATGATGCGTTATGTTCACATCGATACGGATCTGATTCGTCAGAACTACAAAGATTTGGTCACGGCGAAAGTACCAGATCAAGAGCAACAAAGCGTACTTGAAGAGTTAGAGCAAGGCTTGATGGGTTACACCTATCTTGAGGATTTTTAATGAACGATCTATTTACTAAACCAGATTACTCGCTGTACTCCAATGCAATGACGTTTATGCGTCGTCCATTGGTGCAAAATCCAATCGACAATGATGCTGATGTGGTTGTGCTGGGCGCGCCGTTAGATATGGCTACGTCGGGTCGACCGGGGGCTCGTATGGGGCCTGATGCGATTCGTCGTGCGTCGGTGAACTTGGCGTGGGAAGGCAAAAAATTCCCTTGGGACTTCAATGTATTTGAACATACTTCAGTGATTGATGCTGGCGACCTTGTGTTTGATTGTGGTGATGCAGAAGACCTAACTCAACGTTTGGAAGCGGCGGCTGATGCGATTCTAAGCAGTGGTAAAACTCTGTTAGGTTTAGGTGGCGATCACTTCATTACACTGCCTTTACTTAGAGCATACGGCAAGAAGTACGGTGAGATGGCTTTGATTCACTTCGACGCGCACACTGACACTTACAGTCAGGGCAGTCGTTACGATCACGGCACTATGTTCTACCATGCGCCAAATGAAGGTTTAATTTCGCCTGAACATTCAGTGCAAATTGGTATTCGTACAGAGTACAAGCAGGAAGGCCACGGCTTTAACGTTATTAACGCGATGCAAGCGAACGACATGAGCGTGGACGAGATCATTGCTCAAGTGAAAGGCATTGTCGGTGATAAGCCAGTTTACCTAACGTTTGATATCGATTGTCTGGATCCTGCTTTTGCCCCAGGTACAGGTACTCCGGTATGCGGCGGTTTGAATTCAGATAAAGTTTTGAAAATCATCCGAGGCCTGCAAGGCATCAATATGGTTGGTATGGACGTTGTAGAAGTTTCTCCAGCGTATGACCAAAGCGAGATTACAGCATTAGCTGGTGCGACGATTGCTCTCGAGCTGCTTTACGTTTGGACGGCGAGCCGCTTAACAAAATGACACTAGTGGTTAGTTGTATTTGTTAGCTAACCGAACGTGTCACCTATTTATTCAGAAGCCCATCAGGTTGAACCTGATGGGCTTTTTGTTTTTAAGAGAACTAAAATCAAAGGTTTAGGGCTGTGAAAATCGTCTTGCCGTTTCCGTGAACTAATGTGCCGATAGCTACGTAACATACAAGCTATAGCATGGCTTTTGAGCGAAAATTCATCACCTTGATCTTGAGTAATGTCTCAAAGCTGGGACTTACCTCACTTTACTAACGATGGATAGCTCACCTCAACTAATACCCTGTATTCGTTAATGATTTATCAATTTGATTACTGTATATATTTATAAAATGAAAAGGTGCAATTACATTGTGAAATCACTTGTATATTAATCGGCATCCTACTAACTTTTAGCTAGTCTTTTTAAGCTTTCAAAGAAAGCTTAAATATTAGAAAAGACGTCTCTTAGCACAGACATGGCATTTTTTATGGGGAAGACTAGGCTTAAGAGTAAGTAAACTATAATAAAACAGGTGAAATACATCTCTCCAAGGGTGGTTTGGACATAAGAACGAATTGTCATTGAAAAGAGCTAAGTATGAGTTTGATTAAAACCTGAAATTGCTATTACAAATAATTTTCACAGCTCTGAAGAACAGTGCTTTGTGACAACGGGGGATGTATGGATATTGAAGTTTCGCGCCAGGCTGCAGTAGTTGAAGCTATGAGTGGTGATGTTGTCGTAGTTAAGCCTGACGGCAGTGCAAGAAAGGTTTCAGTTGGCGATACTATCCGTGCAAATGAGATCGTTATTACTTCGAACGGATCGGAAGTTCTATTAGGTGTTCAAAACGCTGCTATTCCAGTTGGCGAGAATTGTGTCGGTTGTGTTGATAATAATGTTGCGTGGGCAGAGGTACCAATTGCCGGTGAGGTTAATTTCGATTCAGAGCAAGCGGACGCCGGAACCTTTACCGACGATGACCTTGCTGCTATCCAAGACGCAATTTTAGGTGGTGCCGACCCAACTCAAATATTAGAGGCAACGGCGGCTGGTGGCGGGCTGGGTTCTGCAAATGCTGGCTTCGTGACCATCGATTACAACTATACGCAAACTCAACCGACAACTTTTTTTGAAACCACAGGGCTAGACGACGAAGTTACAGAAGAACCTCGCGAAGAGTTCCGATCGATAACCCGCTCATCTGGCGGTCAATCAATCAGTGGAGTGCTCACTGAAGGTTCCATTTCTGATAATACCTATCCCCAGTCTATTACATCTACAGAGACGATAATTGCCGGCAGTTTAGCGCTCGCACCTGATTCTTTTACCCCAGAAACGTTATCCCTCGCGTCACTACTTAGTGAACTTAATAGCGACATTACCTCAAGCGGTCAGCCCGTCACCTTCACGTATGACGCGGTGACCAATTCTATCGTTGGTGTGCAAGGTTCTGACGAAGTATTACGTATCGACATTGAAGCCGTCAGTGTTGGCAATAACATTGAGCTTTCTTTAATCACAACGATTTCTCAGCCGATTGATCACGTACCGTCTGTTGGCGGTGGCCAGGTTTCCTACACTGGCGACCAAATTGATATCGCCTTCGATATTCAAGGTGAAGACAGCGCTGGGAATCCGCTAGCAACACTCGTCAACGCACAAGTTTCAGTGTTTGATGGGATAGATCCGTCTGTTGAAAGTGTAAATATCACTAACGTTGAAACTAGCAGCACTGCAATCGAAGGAGCTTTCTCAAATATTGGTAGTGATAACCTTCAATCAGCCGTATTTGATGCAAGTGCACTGGAGCAGTTTGATGGGTTGCTCAGTGATAATCAAAACACGCTCGCCAGACTTTCTGATGATGGGACAACGATTACTCTGTCCATCCAAGGCCGAGGTGAGGTTGTTCTCACTATCTCGCTTGATACCGATGGCACCTATAAATTCGAGCAGTTTAAACCGATAGAGGAAGTTGGTAGTGATACTCTCTCGTTTGCTTTGCCGATAACCGTTACTGATTTTGACCAAGATGTCATACAGAATATTATCAACATTGCGATTACTGATGGCGACAGTCCCGTTATTACTAATATTGACAGTATTGATGTCGATGAGTCGGGAGTCGTTGGTGGCTCACAAGAGGGGACTGCGACAGTATCTGGAAGTGGTAGTGTTACTGCGGATATTTTTGACAGTGATATCATCGACCATTATGAGCTTGAGCCGACGGAGTTTAATACTGATGGTTCTTTAACTTCTAATGGCGAAGCCGTACTGCTCGAGCTTATTGATCAAACTAACGGTGTAAGAACTTACGAAGGCTATGTTGATGTCAATGGTTCTAGAATTACAGTCTTTGACGTTAAAGTGGATAGCCCGTCATTGGGGAACTATGAATTCACTCTATACGAAGAGCTATCTCACCAAGGTGCTGAAGATGTGCTGCTAACCTTTGCATTGCCAATTTATGCCGTTGATGCGGATGGTGACCGCTCTGCACTGTCTGAAGGTTCGAACACCCCAGAAGCTGCTGAGATTCTCGTCAATGTTAAAGACGATGTCGTTGAACTCATTGATAAGGTTGAGTCAGTAACGGAACCCACTTTAGCGGGTGATACCATTGTTTCGTATAACCTGTTCAGTTTCGAAGGCGCAGATGGATCTACAATTCAATCGTTTAACTATGATGGTGTTGATTACTCGCTAGATCAAAGCCTGTTCCCCGATGTTACTCAAACTTTCAGTTTTACTGAGGGTGTGGTCACTATCTCGTTGAATGGTGATTTCAGTTTTGAAGTCGCTCGTGATATCGACCACTCAAGCAGCGAAACTATCGTCAAACAGTTTTCATTTTTAGCTGAAGATGGTGATGGCGATATTGATACATCATCACTTGAACTAAGCATTACCGATGGTCAGAACCCAGCCATAGATCTGATTCCACCTGTTACTTTATCTGAAACAGATGTTGCCGATGGTTCTGCACCAAGCGGAAGTGCAGTGAGCGCTACTGAAACGATTACCTTTACTGCAGGCAGTGATGATGTGGCGAGTTTCCGTATTGAACCAACCGAGTTCAATGTAGGTGGAGCTCTGACGTCCAATGGGTTTGCGGTTGAGATAAAAGAGGATTCTGCTAATCCGGGTACTTATATCGGTTTTATAACCGATGGTTCGAATACTGAAATCCCAGTGTTCGCCATTAGTTTCTCGACCACCACACTTGGTGAATACAGCTTTACTTTACTTGAAGCGTTAGACCATGTGGATGGTTTAGATAATAACGATCTGAGCTTCGAACTGCCTGTTTATGCGGTTGATAGTGATGGCGACGATTCACTGGTGTCTCAGCTTAATGTGACCATCGGTGATGATGTCCAAATAATGCAAGATGGCACATTAGATATCGTTGAACCAAATCTGGCTGATGGAACAATCACAACCAATACCATTGATGTGATGCCAAATCAGAGTGCCGATGGTGCGACGATCACTCAGTTCATTTATGACGGTGTTGTAAACACACTGGACCAAAGTATTTCAGGCGAACAGCAATTTAGCTTCACAGAGGGTGAACTGTTTATTACCCTTGAAGGTGAAGTACGTTTTGAGCCGAACCGCGATCTAGACCACTCGGCGAGCGAAGACATCGTGAAGTCGATTGTCGTAACTTCAAGTGACTTCGATAACGATCCGGTGACTTCAACCATTACGCTGACCATTACTGATGGTGACAATCCGATTATTAATACGGTGCCGAGCGTCTTACTTGAAGAAGCTGATTTAATTGATGGCTCATCGCCAAGTGGCAGCGCGGTAAGCTCCACTCAAACCATTACTTTTACCAATCAAAGTGATGATGTGGTTCGTTTCCGTATTGAGCCAACGGAATTTAATACTAACGATGATCTTAAATCGAACGGTCTAGCCGTTGAGTTACGTGAAGACCCGGTAGGGTCGGGTGACTATATTGGTTTTACGACCAGTGCCACAAACATAGAAACTACAGTATTCACATTAAGCTTTAATTCTGGGGCATTAGGCGAATACACGTTCACGCTCATCGAAGCGTTAGACCACCAAGATGCCCGTGGCAACAACGAGCTTAGCTTTGATTTACCTGTTTATGCGGTAGACAGTGATGGCGATGATTCACTGATGTCTTCGTTAAGTGTGACCATCGGCGATGATGTTCAAATTATGCAAGACGGTACGTTAGATATCGTTGAACCAAATCTTGCCGATGGCACTGTGACAACCAACACCATTGATGTGATGCCAAATCAAAGTGCCGATGGCGCGAAGATCACTCAATTCACTTATGACGGTCAACTTCGAACGCTTGACCAAAATGACACTGGCGAGCAGCAGTTTAGCTTCACAGAAGGCGAACTATTCATCACTCTTCAAGGTGAAGTACGCTTTGAGCCTAATCGTAATCTTGACCATACGTTTAACGAAGACATCGTTAAATCAATCGTGGTGACGTCTAGCGATTCCGATAACGATGTGCTGACTTCAACCGTCACGTTGACCATTACTGATGGTGATATCCCAACCATTGATAATGTTCCAACTGTGAACTTGTCGGAAACGAATCTGAGTGATGGCTCTGCACCAAGCGGCAGTGCGGTGAGCTCAACTCAAACCATTACTTACACCACTCAAAGTGATGATGTGACCAGTTTCCGTATTGAACCAACCGAGTTTAATGTTGGTGGTGGGTTGAAATCGAATGGATTTGCGGTCGAGATAAAAGAAGATTCTGCTAACCCAGGTACTTACATCGGCTTTATTACCAATGGTTCGGGCGCTGAAGTGCCAGTATTCACGATTGCCTTCTCTACGAGTACGCTAGGCCAATACACCTTCACTTTACTTGAAGCATTAGACCATGCGGATGGCCTTGCAAATAACGATCTGAGCTTTGATCTGCCGGTTTATGCAGTTGATAGCGATGGCGATGATTCACTGGTTTCTCAGTTAAATGTAACCATCGGTGATGATGTTCAAATCATGCAAGGTGGTACGTTAGATATCACTGAGCCAAATCTTGCAGACGGCACAATCACAACGAATACCATTGATGTGATGCCAGAGCAAAGTGCCGATGGCGCGACGATCACTCAGTTTACTTATGACGGGCAAGTTCGAACTCTGGATCAAACTGACAATGGTGAGCAGCAATTTAGCTTCACAGAAGGTGAGTTGTTCATCACTCTTCAAGGTGACGTGCGCTTTGAGCCAAACCGTAATCTAGACCACACGGTTAACGAAGACATCGTCAAATCGATAGTGGTGACCTCAAGCGATTCAGACAATGA
>NZ_JAKMZC010000011.1:0-180729 GCF_029890535.1 Vibrio sp. S/42/10
ATACTGACTTCAAAACTAATATTCATTGCTCTTTCGAAAAAGATTGATGAACATGTAATTCTAAAGCTATTACCCCTCTCTTCTTAAATAAATAGGAACAGAATGGTAATGAATTGACTGTGCCAAAATTAAGTAAACTTAATTTTGTATTGGTCACTCAGTTCATTGAAATCATTGTGTTACCGAAGTAACTGTTTTATCCAAAGGATAAAACGTTTTGATATTCATCAACGAGTGCCCACACAGATTGATAGGTTTAAATTTTTAAAGAGCTTTGCTTATCGAAACTTTCTTTTTACAAAGAAACCATTGAAAGCGGACGTGAATTCTAGCGATTTAATCTTAAGTGTCAAACACTTTTTAAAATTAATTTCTTTCGAACTTTCCGTCTTACTGATTACTGCTGAAGCCTTGTGGCGTCTACCGTGTCAGTGAGGCGGCATTATAGAGATCATCGAAAACATGGCAACCCCTTTTTTGATAAAAATTCAAAAAAGTAGCTTAAGCGGCTACTTTTACGTCAAAACCCGCTTTCACAGGTTAAAGCTCATACAATCAAGAGCATATAACTTAGAATTTTGCGACTAGATCTTTCGAAAATGCCTCTATATCCAGTTCAATACTCCACTTTTCACTTAGCTCCACTATGTTATCTAGCGATTGCTGAACCGTTTTTATCGTCAATGTATTGTTATCTAGGTCGTATACCTGTTTTTGCGTAGTGTAATAGAAGTAAAGGATAATTAATGCTTCTCGATCGCCTTGCTCAGCTTTTAGTTGAATACGCTTAAGCTTACGATAGATTTGATTGTGAACTTGTTTAAGGTTCCACACATAAAGCGCCTCTTTAAAGTAATCATGCCCTTTCACACGACTCGCAATAAACGCATTCAATGCGACTGATAAAATCACCCCGAGTACATTCAAATGGAAATTGCCTGTCGCTTCCCCACTAGCGGACCCATCTGAACCAAAAAGTTCAATCAGAATGCTACCGAATACGATAGCAAACAAGGCGAGTGACCCAACTAACGAAACCAACAGCAGGTTCATCTTCTTTCTATATTCTTCTTTATTGATTTTCTGTAACTTCATCGACTACTTCCTTAAGTAAGTCACCTAATAATTTGCGCATACTATCTACGTAAACATTGGGTCGCTTCAACCCTTACCATCTTGTAATGTGGTCATTCTCTATTTAATACGCAGAGTTCTTCTGGTTGGCGCTATAAGCAACTCTATTTGACTTCATTAATAGAAAAGAGTTACATACCGCCACAATTTTGGTTATTCATAAATTCATGTTGATAAAGTCCGTTTAGCTTTATCACATACTGACAAGGTACATTCCATGCGTTCATTTGTATTACGCGCTCGCGCAGCCCCTACAGAGAGTAAACTTATCTTAGAAGGTGTTGGGCAAGACGCTCATACCGAGATTCTGGCTCATACTCTGATGAACACGATCTTCGTTGCTCAATCTCACCGTGAGAATGTCACCGTGCACCTTGTGCTAGAGAGTACTAAAGACTTTTCACGTACCATTACATTCGATTCAAATGAAATCACCAACATTGGTGGCTTTCATGAATCTGCACTGTTATCTGCGGTAGTAAGAGCGGTTGACGCTTCTCAAGGCATGACAAAAGAACAGACACGTCAGGTAGAACCGGGCATCACTGTCCGTACCATGAGCTTTGAAAAGTTGGTCAAAGAATTGGCCGAAGACCACCAGCTGTACATGATGGATAAGAAAGGCGACATTATCCGTGATGCAGAGATTGCGGAAAACCCATGTTTCCTTCTAACTGACCACATCCCTATGCCAAAGAAAAGCTACAACAGCTTAAAGCGTTTAGGAACAGAGAAAATCAGTTTAGGTCCGAACATGCTGTTCGCTTCTCAGTGTGTAGTGTTGATCAACAATGAGCTTGATATTCGCGGTTTCTAACCTCCTAGCTAATTATCTAAACAAAAAAAGAGCTCACTTAGTTGAGCTCTTTTGCTTATTTACCTCTCAGTATCGATGGTGTTATCTCGAAATCAGGCCTGATTAACCAAAGATGAAGCTGTATAGGAAGCCGGCACCCATCGCCATGCTTAGGATAACGAATAGGAATGCTGCAATCATTTGATTCTTAAAGATTGATTTAAGCAGGATAACTTCCGTTAAACTTGCGCCTGCACTACCAATGATCAATGCCATTACTGAACCCAACGCCATACCTTTTTGTACTAAAGCTGCACTTAGTGGGATTACCGCTTCAGCACGAATGTACAGTGGAATACCAATCACGGCTGCTACTGGAATCGCATACCACATACCTTCACCAGCGTACTGTGCAATGAGGTCTGTAGGAATGAAGCCGTAGATGAATGAACCAATCGCGATACCCATCATTAGATAAGGGAATACTTGTTTGAAGTCTTTCCAAGTTGAGAACCAAATTCTCATCCAACGGCTAGGTTCTTTCTTCTCTACGATTTCAGCCGTCGCGCTTCCATCCGTTGAGCAGCCTGACACAGTCACTTGTGGTTCTTCTTTTTTCGAATCGCAGCAAGATGTCTCTTTTGCCATTACAGGCGCAGGCTCACCACATGCACTTGTACCACATGAAGATTCCGCTTTAACAGGTACTGCTTTCTTAGGGGCAGAGTCATCACAGCTAGTCCCACAGCTTGAAGCTGAACCTGACGATTCATACGCTTCAGGTTTTACGTAACGCTCAAAGCCAAGCTTCTCAAGTGCGTAACCTGCGACTACCGATACCGTCATTGCTACTAAGAAGTAGAACACAGCCACTTGCCAGCCGAACGTAATCACGAACAAGCCAATGATCACCGGGTTCAAGAGTGGGCTACCGAATAGGAACACCATCATTGGACCAAAACCTGCTCTTGCACGCAGCAATCCTTTTAGGAAAGGAATCGTCGAACATGAACAGAAAGGCGTAATCGCACCCAATAGTGCAGCAACCACATAGCCCTTACCGTTACGTGAGCTCAAGATAGATTGAATCTTTTCTGGCGTAAGAAACTCTTGCAGAATCCCAACAATGTAGCTGATCGCCAAAAAAAGGATGATTAGCTCTACTGCTAAGAAAGCGAACATATCAAGTGCGTCTTTTAGCATTGTTAACATTTCATTGCTCATAATAACTCCAAACTGGATTTAAGGCGGGACTCTATGAGGAAAGTAACCAACCCTTAATTTCGAATATTCTCGAATTATAGAAATAAACAGCTACAGTTCAAGGTTTATTTCGATAAATATCGAAATAAATTTTGAAAAACACTATTTTCCAATGACTTACATAGCCACAGTTTTTAAATTTGAATTGTTCTTATATTTCGACTAACATCGAAATTAAAACTTGAGGGGTTAATATGAACTTAGAAGTCGTTGCGAAAGCACTTAAAGAGTTGGGCCACCCTGTTCGCCTAACCATTTATAAAAGTGTTGTTAAAGCTGGCTACCAAGGCATTGCAGTTGGCGGCCTACAAGAAGAACTAGGCATTCCCGGTTCTACCTTGTCTCATCACATATCAAGCTTGGCGTCTGCGGGTTTAATCAGCCAAAGACGAGAAGGAAGAACGTTATTCTGCGTGGCGGAGTATGAATGTCTAGAAGGCGTGATTGATTTCTTACAAGACGAGTGTTGCGTAAATGAACAGTGCAACTAAGGCACCTTTGAATAGGGCATCTTTGGACTTAGAACAGGTTTGGGCTGAATATCAGCAAGCGTTAAAGTCATTCCTGTATTCCAAGGTCAACAACTCTGCGGATGTAGACGACTTGCTTCAAGATATCTTGATTAAGACTTATCAGAACTTAGATAAGGTACAAGATGCGAGCAACGTAAAGTCGTGGCTATTCCAATTAGCCAATCACACGATTATCGACTTCTACCGTAAGCATGCACGCCAACAACGTGATAGCCAAATTGATGCTGAAGATCTGTGGTTTACCGATTTAGACCACGACTCTGAGTTCAAACAAAAGCTCTCATTGTGTATTGAACCTTTTATTCAGGTACTGCCAGAACAAAGCTCATCGTTACTGCTTGCTGTCGACATCAAAGGCCAAAGCCAGAAAGAGATCGCAGAGGCGCAAAACGTCAGCTACTCAACGGTTAAGTCTCGCGTTCAGAAAAGTCGTTGGGATCTTAAGAACCTGTTTGAAGAGTGCTGTAACCTGTCACTTGATCAACAAGGCAATGTGATTGATTGCGAACTCAAGCCAGACAACGATTGCAACAACTGTTAATCGTTGCATTGAAATAGAACAAAGCCAGCAATTGATGCTGGCTTTGTTGTTTTTATAATCTGCAAATCACTTTGCTTAAGCTAACCTAGTGCTTGAGCGAACCTAACTACTCTGCTTCCACTTACTACGCTGCTTCCGCTTTGACGACCGGTTGATAGCGCCCAGGCTTATGGTTCATCGCTAGAATCAAGTTGGTGACTATCGCACCAAGCACAGACAATAGAACCAGTGACACGTCAACAATAAACAGTGAAAGCACTACAATCGTACAGTCTAACGCCATCTGAACTTTGCCCGCTCGAATACCAAAACGTTCTTGTAAGAATAACGCCAAAATGTTGAAGCCACCTAAACTCATCTTATGACGGAAAATCACCAGCATACCGGTACCAATTAGGCCACCACCCAATAACGCAGCATACAATGCATGAATTTCGGCAATTTGAATCACGTGATACAAGTGATCCACAGCGAACGAAACAATCGAAACGGCAATAAAGGTATTGACGGTGAAACGCCAGCCCATACGAGCAACCGACAAAATATAGAAAGGTAAGTTGAGTGCAAAGAACACTTGGCCAAAGCTTAAGTCAGTTACTTTGGTAATGAAAATTGCTAAACCAGCCGTGCCTCCAGTGAGCAAACCGACCTGATTGAAAAAGATAACGCCGAGTGAAACCAGTGCGCTACCTAAGATCAGTGCCAGTAAGTTTTCGCGAAAGTTATGATCTTTATCCATGTGAATGACTCTCCCTGAATCTTTTAACATCGCGTTTCAGTAGTTTTGAAACGATTTACGCCCAAATTTACGATGTTTAACAAATAAGTCGAGTGAACTAACGATGTTGGTTAGTGATTAGTTTGTATATTAGTTTTTACAGCTTTGTGAAAACCAATATAAAGCAATAACTTAAACTCTCTATTTTGATCTTTTATTCTGAATCTCAGGATTTTATAGATTAACCCGCGAACATCCGTTTTTTCTATTTACTGGTCATATTTCGCTCGAATACTCACGACGAATAAATCTATGCATAAAACGCATAAAATAAATCACAAATAGTCATTTGATACATTAACCACTCGTCATTATGATGCGCGGCCTCTTACAACAGTGAGCTAATGTAAACACCTTATGTTTTCACAATCTCTTTTTGCCCAATTGGCCAGGATGATGCTATTTCTCGTCATTAGTTTGGTTATTGTGCATCACAGTCACCCATTGATTGATCTTTTGGCTCAGCATGCCGTGAGCAGTGGCTGCCACCAGCAGTCAGCGCATGAGCACTCCGGGCACGAACATCACCATGATATGACTGAACAACCCATGTCAGAGCAAGACCACTCACACCACCATTAATTTAAGAGTATTAGAATGAGCATTTTCCGTTTTCCTTTACTGGTATGGCTTGGGATAGGCACACTTATTATCAGTCTAGGGATCAGACAATCATTCGGCATTTTCATGATGCCAATTTCAGAGCATTTCGGCACGGGTCGAGAGTTTTTCAGCTTCGCGGTTGCTCTACAAAACCTTTTGTTCGGCGTGTTCCAGCCTTTTGTTGGTATGGCCGCTGACAAATGGGGAGCAAGACGCATCATTATTGCAGGCGCATGTGCTTACGGTTTGGGTTTACTTCTTACCTCAATTTCTACCGAATCGAGCATGCTTTACGTTTCACTGGGTGCACTGGTTGGCCTTGGGTTAAGTGCGACAAGTTATGTAATCGTGTTAGGCGCGGTAGCCAAAGTAGTACCTGCAGAGCATTCGGCTAAAGCGTTTGGCTTAACCACTGCTGCTGGTTCATTTGGTATGTTCGCGGTGATTCCGGGCGCGCAATACATGCTGAACGAATTTGATTGGCAGAGTGCAATGCAAGTGTTTGGCGTGCTGTGTTGTTTCATGATCGCTTTTGCCCTGTTTATGCGAGCGCCTAAAGTAGCCTCAAACAAACAAGCGCAAGCAGAAGAGAACCAAACTCTGAAAGAAGCAATGTCTGAAGCATTTGCTCATAAAGGTTACTGGTTAATTCACGCAGGCTTCTTCGTGTGTGGTTTCCATGTAATGTTTATAGCAACGCACTTACCTAGCTACTTAGCAGACAAAGACCTACCGGCGAGCAGCGCAGCAATGGCACTGGCTTACGTTGGCATCTTCAACATCTTCGGGTCTTACTTCTGGGGTGTAATGGGCGATAAGTTCAGCAAGCGTCATGTAATGTCGGCACTGTACTTAGTGCGTACCGTGGTTATCGGAGCGTTTGTCACTTTGCCTGTTACTGAGTCAACCGCGGCTATCTTCGGTGCGGCGATTGGTTTTTGTTGGTTGGGTACGGTTCCGCTAACTTCTGGCTTAGTTCGTCAGATCTTCGGTGCTCGTTACCTGTCGACGTTGTACGGTTTGGTGTTCTTTACTCACCAAGTAGGTAGCTTCCTAGGCGCTTGGGTTGGCGGTCGTATTTACGATTACTACGGTTCTTACGAGCCAATCTGGTGGTCAACGGTAGTACTGGCGTTTGCAGCAGCACTTATTCATTTACCCATCAATGACAAACCCATTGAACGACTGAAATTGGCAATGGCTTAACGTTTTATGCTGACACCCCCATCAGCGAAAAACTAACAGTCATTCCAATAAAGAGAGTGATTATTGAAGGGTAACATCTTGAGGTATCCACTCTCTTTTTCGTTGCACGTTATATCAACGATGAAAACGGTCGATATTTACATAAACATCACTGAATAATAAGACTATTATTTTCGTTTTAATTTATAGTACCCACCCGATCCTTTAAAACTAATCCGCAGGCTTATGGAATACATCGATCAGACTGTCCTTATAGCAATGGCACTCATTTTTGTCGGCTCGTTTGTGCAAACCGCAATCGGCTTTGGTTTGGCTATAGTGGCAGCCCCACTGCTGTTTTTGGTCTCTCCAGACTATGTACCTGCGCCTATCTGTCTCGTTGGCCTATTCATTTCTATATTTAACGCTTTTAAACATCGAGCGAATATTTCTATTGGCGGATTAAAAATCGCATTGCTGGGCCGCATTCCGGGTTCACTGGCAGGCGGAGCTTTGTTGGTGATGGTTTCAACGAGCGTGTTGTCATTATGGTTGGGCTTATTGGTCGTATTTGCCGTGATTGTTAGCCTACTGCCCTTTAGACTCGAACCAACCCCAACTAAGATGGGTATTGCGGGGTTCTTTTCTGGGTTCTTTGGCACCAGTTCGGGTATTGGTGGTCCACCGATGGCACTGCTGCTACAACACCAAGATGCCAATCAGCTTCGTGGTAACCTTTCTGCGTTTTTCGTGTTTAGTTCGATCATCTCGTTACTGGTACAGATCCCGATTGGCTTCTTCACCATGCACCATTTGATCATAACCATCCCTTTACTGCCAGCAGCTTGGTTGGGTTACAAGGTGGCATTGATGACGACACAAAGCATCCCTAAAGAGAAGATACGCATTGGTTCATTGCTGCTATGTTCTATCAGTGGCTTTACGGCAATCTGGCAGGGGCTAGTGGGCTAGTGAGTGGCGATAAAGACGGGAAGAAGAAAATTCTTAGAGAATCAACACAGATCAAGCCCCTTAGCGATAAAAAGGACATTCTATGACTTACGATGAATTCAACGCATTCTGCGAGTCACTACCTGCAACCAGTTATGTGATGCAGTGGAATAACTCGCACGTTTGGAAAGTGGGTGGCAAGGTGTTTTCGATTGGTGGTTGGGGACCGAAAGATGAGCCTGCGTTTATCTTCAAGACATCCGATCAGAATTTCGATTTTCTCAAAGAAGAGCAGGGATATAAACCCGCGCCCTACTTTGCTTCGCGCGGAATGAAGTGGATTCAGCTTTTTGAAAGCACATCAGAAAGGGATGAGGAACTGAGATATTACCTCACTGAATCACACCGAGTTGTCTCATTGGGGCTAACCAAAAAGAAACAAGCAGAGCTAGGGCTCAATCAATAACGTTTATTTCGTATTGCTAATCTGAGCCCTTCTTTTACAGTGAGGCAGAATCCCTAAGAAGTCTATTTCAAAAATACAGGTAAATAGCGTTCTATTTTTTGCTCTGAGATAAGCGGCACCAATAAATAGATCAAACCTGCAAAGGCAATAGATCCGGCTAAGTCTTCTGGGCGATGCATGCCAAGCCAAACTCGGCTGTAAGCGACACCACCAGCCCAAACCAGTAAACCACCTACCAAATAAAAACGCTTCGCTTCTAAAAACAATCCACCGAAGAACGCCAAACACACACCGACGAAAATCATGTGTCCAGATGGGAAAGAGTAGTCCGTTTCACCCAGCCAGTGACGCGTTCGCCACTCACTCACCTCATCTTGCACAGATGCAATTGCTGCGTTCTTTTCCATTAGTGGCTGTTCATAAAACACTTCGGGCATTTCAACGACTTCTTGCGTCACCAAATACTCAGAATAAGGACGAGGGCTTTCTGTTGAATGCTTTAAGAAGGTTTTCGCTGCAAAGCTAAGAACCAACAACAGGCCAAGCTGCAGACAAAGGCTGGCTATCTTAGCTTTGGAAAATTTCATCGCGAGCAATACCAGAGACAAAACAGCTAGCGTTACCAAGAATCCTTGGTTACCTGCTGAGTACGTCACGAACGTCATGAAGGCGCCATAGAAAGGCAAAACCGCACTTCCAAGGTCAAAGTCCGATCCAAAGATCAAAAAAGGTATGAGAGAATACAAACTTAGAACGAGCAGCAATAAGCCTTTGGATTTGTTAGAGAACAGAGAAGTCATGGCTAAGATCTTTTAGATGAAGTGGTCGGATGCTATCGCAGCTTAGCATCACCAATATCAATTTTATGTCAAAACGGTCAGTCAACCGTCATGGTGTAACGATATTCGATTAATAGACCTATCGAGTATTGATTCGGTGAACAGCCACGCCAACACCAATAACATTCAACATCCACTTATGTTCATAGAGACAGCAAAGACCACTAAAGACGGCCTGACGCGTTCTGCTGATAAAGTGAACACTTACCGGGTTATACGACCAGAATCTTAAAAACTTTGCTGTCAGTCCTTTAAATCCAGTATTGAAAGGATTACCATCTGGTCTGCTTTCAAAAGCAAAACAGATTATTAATTTTTATTCTCAGGGCGGGGCGAAATTCCCCACCGGCGGTATGTCCTTAGCAAAATCTAAAGATAAGCCCGCGAGCGCTCGATTCGTCGAGGTCAGCAGATCTGGTGAGATGCCAGAGCCGACGGTCATAGTCCGGATGAGAGAGAATGAAAACACACTCGTTTAAGTTGGAAAGGCACACCCGCGTGAATTGGGTTCGTACCTCCAACTTAGGCGGGTGCATTTCGTTTTGGATAAAACCATAATGAGCTAAAGCCAATCATAGTACGATTGGTACAAGCCTACTTGTAATGAGTTGGCTTTGTTGTGCTCGGTTGAGATCCCTCATACAGCCCTGATTCTGGTGATATTTTAGGAGTTTAACCATGAATCAGTCTTCACTACTTTCCGAATTTGGCGAACCAATCACTCGCGTTGAAAACGCACTGCAAGCTCTACGCGAAGGTCGTGGCGTACTTTTACTCGATGATGAAGATCGCGAGAACGAAGGCGACATCATCTACTCAGTAGAACACCTAACCAATGCTCAAATGGCGCTTATGATCCGCGAATGCAGCGGCATTGTGTGCCTGTGTCTAACCGACGAGCAAGCAAATCAACTTGAACTTCCACCTATGGTTGTTGATAACAACAGCGCAAACCAAACTGCGTTTACCGTAACTATCGAAGCAAAAGTGGGTGTAACAACAGGTGTTTCTGCCGCTGACCGTGTAACAACGATCAAAACGGCTGCAAACCCAACAGCTAAGCCTACTGATCTTGCTCGCCCAGGCCACGTATTTCCGTTACGTGCGCGTAAAGGTGGCGTACTTGCACGCCGCGGTCACACAGAGGGCACTGTGGATCTTATGCAAATGGCAGGTCTTCAATCAGCAGGCGTACTGTGTGAAGTAACCAATCCAGACGGCACGATGGCAAAAGCGCCAGAGATCGTTGCTTTCGGTAAAATGCACAACATGCCAGTACTGACCATTGAAGATATGGTGATGTACCGCACCGAGTTCGACCTTAAGCTTGCATAACGTTTAATCGTTAACTCTCAATACTGACGGTCAGCAATCATCAAAATAGATACAAACGTCAGAATGAATATTGAAAGGCCTCACTACTTATTGCTATTTCTAGTTAAAAGCATATAAAGAGTGAGGCCTTTTCGTTTCTGTATCTTGTCCTAAAACATGCTGCGCATTGAGTGTGATTAATGACAAAGCCTTGTATTAAAACACACCAAATCAATAAGTTTAACCTCTCAAAAATTACCGCAATAACTGAAACGTTTTCACTCAATTGGTGACCTTATGCACCAATATTGATCACCCATAATTACCGATAAAACATAAGCAATTGAAATATAAGATTTATTTATTTTGGCACGGTGTCTGCACTACCACTAAGTAGGTATGCAAATATTAGGAGTTGAATATGTTTGTAGTTATTTCAGTGAGTTTATCGATTGCAGTGCTTGCTGCACTGTTTCACTTTTCAAAAAAGAGACAGACAGCGCTATCACATAGGTTTGAAACTTTAGTTCTACTCAGAGAGCTACTGTTGTTATCACGTAAACATCGCGCCGCAACACACTACGCTCTTGCTTATAAGTTGTCTAGCGACTCGATTCGTAAAGTGAATGAGATTTACGACAACATACTTGAAGTATCTGAACTGCTTCAATCTCATGTGTCGTTCGATAGCCGTCCTATGTATCGCATCTATCACCTCAAGCTCATCGCCATGCACAGTGACTGGCAAAACCGAACTTTGGTACGTAACCAATCAATTCACGGCAAGACGATTCGTCACAGCATGTTCTTGATGGATGAAGTCATGATCATATGGCTGATTCAATCTGAACGAGAAGACATGAGTAGTGAATACCATATGAATTGGCAACAAATCTTGGATTGCATGGAAATCCTGACCAAACTACGAATGTGCATACCTGATATGGAAAAACCTGAAGAGTATGCGAGATTCAAGTTCTATGCATCTCAGACACACCGTAAGCTCAATCAATTATCAATGATCTGCCCTATCAGTAGCGGCTCACCGATTTGTACACGTGCGATGCATGCACTCACTGAGATCGCATCAAGCACCGAAGCAACTCAACCGGCAGATACCATGTACGAATTGACAAGCGATATATCAACCGTCGTTTCAAAAGTATACGACCAAGTATTGACGGACATAACCAGAAGCTTGTATCGACCTTTACCTGACATCAACGAAAAGGCGATAGACACCCGATTATCCGTACATCATTACATGTAAAGACTTCGTGAGAGGAGAGCGTGCTGGAACTCTGAATTATTGAGTTCAAATCCGATATCACCTTTGATATCGGATTTTTGTATTTATATGTTTATGCCTTGTGTACTTAGGATATATAACCTCAAACATCCTCAGATTTAATATCGCTAGACCAAGCTTCTGCAGCAAAATCAATAAACTGACGAACAACAGGGAGTTGATAGCTGCGTGATAGATACACCGCCCAAAGTATACTACTCGGTGAAACAAAACCCCCTAACACCTTTTGTAATTTACCATCAGCAATCAATGGATTCGCTAGATCGCATGGGAGGCGTACGATCCCTTTTCCATGCTGTGCGGCTCGGGTTAACACCTCAACATCGTTGGCTTTAATGGTCCCAGACACCTCAACTGAATAATGTTGGTTATCTTTCACGAAATCCCATTTAGTCACACTAAGGTGGCGAAAGCAATTATGTTGTCGAAGTTCTTCAATCGTTTTAGGTTCTCCATGCTTGTCTATATAAGCAGCAGATGCACACACAACCGAGTCGATTTCCATCAGCTTTCTGGCAATTAAGTTTTCATCAGGTTGATCGGTATATCGAAGGGCAATATCAATTCGCTCATCTACCAACTGAGTAAAACGATCCGAAGCAAAAAGTTCGACCATAATATTAGGGTGGCGTTCAGTGAACTGCTCGACCACATCTAATAACATGTTTTGAGTCAGCCCAATAGGCGCTGCGATTCGAATTGTCCCGGAAAGATCATCGGTTTGATTAAGCGCAGTAACCTCTAGCTCTGCGGTCTCATGAAGTATTTTTTCACAGCGTTGTAATGCGATTTCCCCTGCCGCCGTCAAACTCACCTTTCGAGTTGTTCTATGCAAAAGTCTTTGCTTTAGCCACGCTTCTATCTCTTGAACGTGGCGCGATACCTGTAAACGGCTCATATCCAAATGCTCTGCCGCTTGCGTAAAGCTGGCACAATTTGCCACTTCGACAAAACTACGCATCGCCGTCAACCTATCCATAACACACTCCCAACTTTTTACTGATTATCCGGTTTGATTCAAGTTGTACCACCTAACAAGCCAATTAGATAACCATATAGATACAATCTACATCATTTTACGATATTTATCGCAACCCAGTAAGCTATTAGACTGCAATGGCTGTCGAGAAAACGACTCAATAAATTCGATAATTGGAGAGACATTATGAAAATTGCAGTATTAGGCGCATCAGGTTGGATTGGTAGTCACATCGCTCAAGAAGCTCAATCTCGTGGTCACGACGTAGTTGCTGTAGTAAGAGATGCAAGCAAAGTAGAAACCAAAGGTGTTGAAGTTCGTTCATTTGATTTACAAGATGAAGCCGCAAATCTAGCAAGCGCACTATCCGGCGTTGATGCAGTAATCACTTCGATTGGCGGACGTGCTTTGGGCAATCACGACATCGTAAAAAACACTGCGACTAAATTGCTGGAAACATTACCGAGCATTGGTATCGAGCGCCTACTTTGGGTTGGCGGTGCAGGCTCATTAGAAGTGGCGCCAAACATTCCGTTAGTTACTGTTCCTGACTTCCCTGCGGATTACAAAAACGAAGCGCTAGCACAGGGCGAAGCGCTTGAAGTGTTCAGACAATCTGATAACGAAGTTAACTGGACGTTCATTAGCCCTGCAGCAGAAATCTTCCCGGGCGATAAGCTATCAACCTACCGCACTGGTGGTGATCAACTGCTCACCGACGAAGATGGCAACAGCAAAATATCCGTCAGCGATTACGCTATTGCGATGATTGATGAACTAGAAGCTGGCAAGTTCCCGCGTCAACGTATTGGTGTCGCTTACTAGTCTGCCCATATGTGAAAATTGAAAAAGCCGATTGCTCAAAGCAATGCGGCTTTTTCATCTTTATATGGAGCATTCCTCTAATCCAATGGCAAGTGCCCCGTTTTCACGAGGATAACGGTCTCTTCTTCCACATATGGAAAATGCTCGCTCATATGAGGGCTGCGCATCCATGTGTGTTTTGGATACTCGCCATGTTCATCTTTAAAGGTGCCAGACAACACAAAGATCTCTTCACCGCCAAAGTGACGATGCGGCTGAAAACGTTCACCAACAGGCCACTTAACTAAAGCGACATGCTCGTGTTCGAATTCATGCAGTGGCATCACTTGTAAACCGCCGATACCTGCAAGCCATTCCGTTTCTAGCGTATTGATACGAACTTGAGTTAAGTCTCTCGCATCAAACTGATTAAGCTTAACCAAGATCGTACAGCCATTTTTGCTTGATGGGGAGTGCGCGCTGCCCGGCGGATTACGGATATAAGTGCCTGCAGGGAAGTCTCCTGTTTCATCAGAGAATACACCGTCTAACACGAAGATCTCTTCGCCTTGCGGATGCGGATGCTCAGAAAACGAAGATTCAGGATCGTACTTCACCACACTGGTCGTGTGGCCCGATTCTTTCTCTTCTCTTTCTAGCGGCTTACGCCATACCCCTTTGGCAGGGCTTGCAATCCAATCTAATGATTCGGTTTCAATAACCAGTTTCTTTGAAAAGTCCATGTTGAACATAATGGCGACCTTACTCTTGTTATCGTTTTAATTATTATTGTTGTCTTTCTAGTTTCTATTCTACGCGAATACTCATCAAGGAGGCCATCTCGCTGCTATTTTGCCTACGCGACAGCCACCTAAAAAGAATCCTAATTAATTGCGACCAGCAATCACACCGCCATCAACATCCCAGACTGCACCCGTTACCCAATCAGCACTGTCTGACAGTAAGAAAGAGATACTATTAGCGATGTCCTTCGGCAAACCTACTCGACCAATTGGGTGGAACGCATTAAAACCTTCTAGTGCTTGGTCCACTTCTTCTGGTTTAATGAATGATTCGTAAATTGGCGTTTTAACCACAGCCGGAGACACGGCATTCACGCGAATGTTATGCTCAGCCAGTTCCATTGCCATGTGTTGTGTTAATGCGTGCAGGCCAGCTTTAGCCATTGAATAGGCAGAAGATGGCGTCGCTTTGATTGCTTGCTTACCCCACATAGAACCAACGTTAACCACATTGCCACCGCCGTTCTTGATCATCAATTTGCTTATCGCTTGAGTGATGAAGAAGGTTGCTTTATTCAGCTTCATATATTGCTCGTAATCAGATTCTTGGTGCTCAATAAACGCTTTAGGGTTGAAATAACCTGCAGCATTAACAAGGTAACCAATACCTTCATCTAACGACTCAAGGTGTTCAATAAGGCGAGACACACTCGCATCATCATAAAGGTTAGCTTGCCAACCTGAAGCGTGACCTAACGATTGCAATTCTGACACTGCTTTATCTAACTTAGTTGGGTTATTGCCGACAACCAACACATGAATGTTTTGAGCGACTAATTGCTTCGCTGTTTCAAATCCCATGCCACTCGTGCCGCCGATTACTACTGCAATACCATTTTTAGTGAAGTTCATTTTGTTATCTCCTAAGTCATGTGAACGTGGTAATCTTAGGCCTTGAACTAACACTATGAATAGTAAGTACAAATCGGTTAGGTAGGTACTTATTGGTACATCTTTATGAAAAATCAGGAAAACTTTTTTTCAAGAAAATCAGCACCAGAGCGTTCAGCTCGCATGGTGGAAACCATCTATGGCTGTAAATGGTCGCTAACGGTTTACCAATTACTGGCAAATGGCATTAATCGCCCCGGTGAAATGGTGCGCTCAGTAGAAGGGCTATCGACCAAGGTATTGAATGAATGTTTGAAGCGAAATGTAGAGTTTGGGATTTTAGATAAGCAAATGTTCAACGAACTGCCACCAAGAGTTGAATACCAAGTGACGCCGTTCGGCGAGAAGTTCTTGTTGATTCTAGACCAGCTGGAAAACCTACAAAACGAAATCGACGAGATGTAAGCCCAAGCCTGTCCAACTATTGCTAAAAGAAAGAGGAAGGTAGGCCGCGCCATTTAGCTGACTGGCATTTGCTCAAAACGGCCTTTCACAAAATCAATAAAGGTTCTAATTCGACTTGGTTGATAGCGGTCTCGATGGTAGATCGCTGAAAAGTCGACCTTAGGCACTACCCATTCTTCAAACACTTGCAGCAATTGCCCGTCGTTCAGTTCTTGTAAGCAATAGATGGTTGGCACACGAATAATTCCGTTGCCCGACTTCGCGCCCTGCACCAACACTCGCCCATTTTTACATTGCAGTCTGCCCGTCACATGCACATCGACCGTTTTCTTGGTGTCATCTAGCGCTTGAAAGCTCCACTTACGCACCGAGCCCGTTAAGCAATCATGATGGATCAGATCTTTAGGGTGACTAGGCTTTCCTTTTCGAGCAAAGTACTCTGGGCTAGCGAGTGTTCCCATCTCAATGTCCAAAAGCTTTCTTGCGATAAAGCCCGCGTCTTCTAAGCTCCCCATGCGAAAAGCGATATCGAAAGCGTCTTCAATCAGGTCGACTCGGTTACTGCTGAAATCAAGGCTAATACTGATGTCTGGGTAAAGCTGCATAAACTCATTCACTAGATCCGCGATGATCACCTCACCAAGATAACCGCCGACACAGTTTACTTTTATGTCGCCACGCACTTCTTCGACATCATCAACCGCAGCAATCAGAGCTTGGTCTATATTATCTAAGGCTTGTTCACATCTCGCGTACAGATCTTGCCCTGCGTGAGTCAGCCTTAAGGTTCGAGTGGTGCGGATAAACAGTGTCACACCCATCTGTTTTTCCAGGCTACTCACTTGGCGTGATACATGGGAGCGTGACACATCAAGCTCCTCCGCTGCTTTAGTGAAGTTACCTAAACGAGCGATAAGCACGAAAGAACGAATATCAGACAGGTTAATTTGATTGAGCATGGCCGCCAGTTTACTTGTGAAATTAAAAAGTGATGAAGCTATAGAGTTATGACGCTATAAAGTGAACACCTTTATTGTTGCACCACAGCAACAGTGTTTCAAGTAAAGCGCTATATATCAACAATGCTATTTTTCTTAATATACCTCCATCGCAACGAAGCAAGGCAACAAGCACTTGATTCGAATGCACTTAAACAACACGTCGTAGCCAACCGACGCAATAAAAGTACAGAGGAAATAAAATGAAAAAACTAATCGTAATTACAGGTGCAAGCTCTGGTATTGGTGAAGCAATCGCTCGTCGTCTAAGCGATGAAGGTCACCCTCTGCTACTTTTAGCTCGTCGTGTTGACCGCCTTGAAGCGCTGAACCTACCAAACTCACTATCAGTGAAAGTAGACGTAACAGACAAAGCGTCTTTTGATGCAGCAATCGCACAAGGTGAAGAGAAATTTGGCCCTGTAGATGCACTTATCAACAACGCTGGTGCAATGCTTCTTGGTCAAATCGATACGCAAGACGCACAAGAGTGGAAGACAATGTTCGATGTGAACGTAATTGGTCTTCTAAACGGCATGCAGTCTGTACTTGCTCCGATGATGGAACGCAACACAGGTACTATCATCAACATCAGCTCTATCGCGGGTAAGAAAACATTCCCAAGCCACGCAGCTTACTGTGGTACTAAATTCGCGGTACACGCTATTTCTGAGAACGTTCGTGAAGAAGTTGCGGCTTCAAATGTTCGTGTTACGACTATCGCACCAGGTGCTGTAGAGACTGAGCTTCTGTCGCACACTACCTCTCAAGAGATCAAAGACGGTTACGATTCTTGGAAAGAAGACATGGGCGGCGTACTGGCAGCTGACGATATTGCTCGCGCGGTATCATTCGCTTACCAGCAACCACAGAACGTTTGTATCCGTGAAATTGCTCTAGCGCCAACTAAGCAACAACCATAGAAGTTAATTATCACGCATATATTTGTGATGCATAAATAAAAAGCGCCACTACTGATTCAGTAGTGGCGCTTTTATTTTTATTGAGTCTAGCTACAAGCAGTAACCGTGATTAAAACTCAACGCGATAAACTGACGTGCTACCACTCACTTCGTTGCCAACCGCAATAAAGTGGTTACCAGAGCGAGTGAAATACTTGATTGACTCTGGGCCTAGGTCACCCGCTTTCGAGTTGTAAGTCTCGTTGTCGCAATCACCGTCTTCATCAACCTTTGTGCATACAGGTTGAGTAAAATCGCGGTTGTTCAAGTAGCTGATGAAACTTGCGTTCTTAGGCTGCGTTACGTCGTAAACCATGACGCCACCTTGGCGCTCAAGTCCAATAAAAGCATACTGCTTGCCGTTAACCTCAGCCACTTCGATAGCTTCAGGCTCTACCCCTTTATCATCACTGCGATCGTCACCACTTTGGTTGTTATCGTTGGTGCTGTTGAAGTTTGCAGGATCTTGCTCAAGAACGATTCGAGCGAAATCATCACCGCTATCAAACACTAACTCGCCTGACTCATCCCAGATAGAGAAAGAACGGCTACCGAATGCTTGAACCTTTTGGTCAGCAGCAAGTGTCTCTTGTGGCTTAATCACTTTAAGACGAGCAAGTTGCTTATTGTCTTTGAGTGCCCCAGCCAATGGGTGGTTCGCGTCAACGTCTAGCTTCTTGCCACGCACTTCATCGACATAAGCAATACAAAAATCTTTTTCTGTGGTGTAGTTTTCGGTGCCTTGATAGTCATCACCATCCCACTCAAAGCCTTTGTCGTCACACAATTGTTGCGTCGTCTTGATGCCATATTCACGTCCGTCGCCTTCGTTTGCAGTCACAATGTAGGTGTTACCATCAACACTGTAGCTGGTGATGCTGTCTGGCATGTAAAGGCCTTCTAGCATTGCGTAGCTTTGTAGGTTACCTATGTTTTTGTCTTTATTTGACGCATCCAACTGAGCAGTATCCCAAGGCTTTCCACCTAATCCCAGAATCGCATCCACTTCTGCACTCGCCACGTCAATTGCTGCCAATGCATTGTTCTCTTGCAGGGCTACGTAAAGCTTTCCGTTATCAGCAAACGTTAGGTATTCCGGTTCAAGGTCTTGAGCAACGGTTGCATTAGGCGCCGAGATTCGAACCTTGTCGGTTAGTTCTGCATACCGTGGCTGACCTTGGTTAAATGCCTTAAAATCAATCTGCGTGACTTTCGCTTGCAAAGGACCATTGGTTAAATCAACCAGTGTCACTGAGCCTTCAGGATCAATGCTGTAATCCGAATTCGGCTCTCCTTCATTTGCAGAGGCAATATAGTGACCATCTTTCGAGAAGCTCACCATGTCCGGTAATGCACCAGCCGTATAAGTAGTGATCAGCTCTAGCGTGTCTGAGCGATACAGAGCAATGATGCCATTTTGTTGCTTGTCGGCGTTTTCAATCGCGACAGCAACTAAACCCTGATGAGTAGATACACTGTTCGCAGCACCGATATTAATACCAGAAGCCGCAGCGGCTGATTGAAGGTCGATAGAGCCCTCAGAAGTTGGTGCGCTGTCAGCGTCCATCGATAGCACATCAACTTTTTGTGCTTGAGCGTTAACCACATAAAGCTTGTCGGTACATGAATCGTAGCTGACGATTTCGGCTGCAGAAGTATCAAACGGGGCGTCAGCAATAGCACGACCAACCAAACTAATTCCAGAAAGAGTGGCATCTGTCATGTTCGGTTGTTGAATGGATTGGCATTGGAGGCTAAAAGTATCAAGTGACGTTTGAGATGATGTTGCAGTCGTTGATGGTGTTACCAACGTTGAAGTTGACTGAGAACACCCAACCAGAGCAGAACTTACCGCGATAGGCAGTAATAGAGCCAGCTTATTAAATTTACGATTCATATATCCTCCATAATTAGAATCGAGATCATAGGAGCCGAATATGACAGTTGGCTTTCTGTTTTATTAACAATCTATTACGAATGAGGAATATTTTTCATTAATAAAGTTAGCTAGCGAATAAACAAAAAAAACGCCCAAGCTGGCTGATGCTTGAGCGCCTTTAGTAAACTGAATAGGTGGGTTAGAAGTTGTAACCACCACCGATCATGAATACCCATGGGTCGATATCAACGTCAGTTTTGAATGTATCTGTCGCAGTCTTGTATGTTGCTGTTGTTCCTATATCTGCGTACCAAACTGAAGCATTCAGGAACCAGTCTTCATTGATCATGTAGTCAATACCAATGTTTGCCGCCAAGCCCCAAGAGTCATCTAAAGACACATCCGTTAGGCCTGCGTTTTTGCCGTTGGCATTCAAACTTTCATCAAAAAATACCGTGTAGTTGATACCCGCGCCTACATAAGGACGGAAGTCACTGTTCGCTTGACCGAAGTAGTACTGCACCATAAACGTTGGCGGCAGGTGTTTAGTGTCAGCAACTTTACCTAAGCCATTAACAGAAATGCTGTGAGAGAAAGGGCTCGCCGCTAGCACTTCAAAACTGATGTTGTCAGTGAACATGTAGCCGAAAGTAAGGCCTAGTTGAGTATCTGAATCTACTGAAAACTCTAGGTCTGGATTGTTAAGCACTGCGCCGCTGCTATCATTTGGAGATACTGTTGCAGCACCTGCACGGATGATGAAATCACCTTCTTTATGAGCTAGCACATTAGTTGACATAAGAGCCGCAATAACCGCAATACCACATACTGTTTTTTTCATTATTATTTCCTTTTGAGGGCTTATTCTAATTGTGAATGAGTAATCATTTCTTATTTTGCGTGCAAGGTAGCACAGAATAACCCTACTTTATTGATGGAAATCAATTTGTGAAAACTTGTGACTATTTATGTAAATTTATATCGACCTGATCACTTTATTTCCTCATTTTATTGACAATTTTGTAATGCAGATTTTCCGTGCGTCATGCCATTAAATTCAAGGTCTCAACCTTACTTAGATCTTTTGGATCAAAATAGAGCAAGCCAACATACGTGTGCCTCAATTTAGTGCAACCATATGTTATTTTCTCACACCGCACTTAATATTCAATGAGTTACATCTGGCTTGGTGCTTGCAAGTGTATGTACATAATCATAAATACATTAAGGTTCTGACCATGCAAGACACTCTAACTATCGTTCTGGCCGGCGGTGTTGGCTCTCGGCTTTCCCCCCTCACCGATAATCGCGCAAAACCTGCGGTACCATTTGGTGGCAAATATCGAATCATCGATTTCACTCTAGCGAACTGCCTGCACTCAGGGCTTCGTCAAATTTTAGTGCTGACTCAATACAAATCTCACTCTTTACAAAAACATTTACGAGATGGTTGGTCGGTGCTTAACCCCGAGCTTGGCGAATACATCACCAATGTCCCCCCACAAATGCGAACAGGTGATAGCTGGTACAGCGGTACGGCCGACGCCATTTATCAAAACTTGTATTTGCTCTCTCGCAGTGAAGCGAAGCATGTGGTGGTGTTGTCAGGCGACCATATATATCGTATGGACTACGCGCCAATGCTCAAACAACATAAACAGAATGAAGCCGACTTAACCGTGGCTTGTATGGAAGTGTCGATTGACGAAGCCAAAGAGTTTGGCGTTATGGAAATTAACGAAGCGCATCAAATAAGTAACTTCACAGAAAAACCACGCTACCCTGCATGCGTACCCGGAAGACCAACACGAAGCATGGCTTCAATGGGTATTTATATCTTCGATAAAGAAGTGTTAACACAAGCACTATTGGCGGACGCAGAAAATCCAGACTCCAGCCACGATTTTGGCAAAGACGTGATACCTAAATTAGTGGGTGAGAAAAGCGTTTATGCTTACAAGTTTGGAGATACCGAAGGCAGAGTCACACAAGATGCATACTGGAGAGATGTCGGTACACTCGACTCTTATTACCAAGCCAATATGGACTTACTAAAACCGGTTTCTCCTATCGATTTATATCAACCTGATTGGGCAATTCGAACTTACGAACCTCAATTGCCGCCCGCGCGAACCATAGCGTCAGTAGAAGGTAATCAAGGTATATTTATTAACTCAATGATCGCAAATGGTGTGGTGATAGAGGGTGGTTCAGCGCAGAATTCGATCTTCTTTCCTAAGGTAAAAGTCAACAACGCGGCCATTGTGATTGACAGTATTCTTTTTGAAGATGTTGAAATCGGGAAAAACTGTCACATACAAAACTGTATCATCGACAAGCATGTGAAAGTACCAGATGGTACTCAAATCGGTATTGACAGTAGAGCGGATGCTGCGCGCTTTCATATGTCAAAAAAAGGTGTGATCGTGGTTCCATCGTCTTACGAGTTTAATAAATCCTAACCTACAATAGAATTCAATCTATCCATAAAAAGGCAACTTCAGTTGCCTTTTTCAGTACTCGATTCAACCAAAGTACAATTATTTATTTCAGTGTGGGTAACGTCTAAATGCACGAGAACCTCTATGAAATATTCAGTAATTTATAGATACCCAGCTAGAATAAGTCTTTGGGTTGATAGATTGCTAAGGCGATAAAATTTAGTTTTCTAGAATGACGTAAAGCAATAATTCAAAGATGGAGTTTTTTTGAACATGTATTGAAAACACGAAACATAATATGCGATCAGTTAATCTGACTTTCAAGGGACGACCAAGAGATTATTTGATAACACTGAAGTGAATCACACATGTGTACTTTCTCAGTTGGTGAATCTGTCCGATGTTTGCTACGTTTAAATGACACAGTCATTGGAAAGGTATGATTTATGAAAGTAAATGTTCAAACACATCATGTATCAATTAACGACGAGTCACGTAAAGACATCGAGAGTAAATTCGAGAAGATATCTAGCCATTTCCCATCACTGATTAGCTGTGACATCATCATTACAAAAGAACACGGTCATCATCAGGTTGAAGTATTCACCAACTACGAAGGTGTACGTGTATCAGCTAAAGCAACAGATGACGTTATGTACCCAGCAATCGCTTCAGCACTCAAGAAACTGGAAGCAGGCCTAAGTAACCGTAAGGGACAATTAAAAGCAGATCTACACGAGAAACCAACGAGCACGAAGCCAGAAATTGCTTCAGACATCATCCAAGAGATGAAACTGGTATAATTACTCACGTGGTTGAAGCGTACTAATTAATAGTAATAGACGCTCAGTAAGAATTTCAAAGCCAGCACCTTTTGCTGGCTTTTTCGATCTTTAGACCAAGACCTACTTTGTCGTTCTAACCTCAAACTTAACCCGATCTCATACAGTTTTCACTCGCTTAAGCCATTGGCTGCTATTTAAGTACAAGTAGTATTAATAGAAATTATAGAATAGAACTTTAACCCTAATTTAGACAACAAAGGAATGTTAATTATGAAGAAAATCGCATTGATACTTTTTCTAGCAACACAACTAATGGCGTGTACAGAAGTCGGCAGTGAAGCTTGGTGTACTGATATGAAAGAGAAGCCTAAAGGTGACTGGACAGCCAATGAAGCCGGTGACTTTGCTAAGCATTGTGTTTTCTAAACACACTCATGTCTCTAGCCTATTTATCTTTTGATGCAAAAAAACGACCGCTAGGTAGACCGAAGTACCTAGGGTCGCTTGAGCTTCAACATGCTAGATAAGCTCTTAACTTTGATGCAGTACACAGAGCGCACCGCATAAAACTATCGGGTTAAATGAGTTTGTTACGGATATGAATCACCACGGCTTCAGCGATGATAACCACCGCAAAGATACTCACTAATACCATCGACACTTTTTGCCATTCAAACAAGTTCTGAGCATCATTTAGCACCACACCTATACCACCAGCGCCCACCAAACCTAATACCGCAGATTCACGTACATTGATGTCCCAACGGAACAATACGATTGAGTAAAACGCTGGCATCACTTGTGGCCAATAACCTTTGAGCAAGATACTCATCCATGAAGCACCCGTTGCACGTAGAGCTTCAATCGGCCCCATGTTCACTTCAGCAATAGCTTCCGCCAACAGCTTCCCTACAAAGCCGATACTACGAATAGCAATTGCCATGATACCTGCGAGGACACCAGGCCCAAACAGTGCAATAAACAGCAATGCCCACACCAGTGAATTCACCGAACGTGAAGACACGAGAAAGAACTGAGCAATCCAGTTCAGCGTTTTATTTGGCGTAATGTTTGGTGCATTCAATAGCGCGAGTGGAATCGCAAACACTAGGGTAAACAAGGTACCTAACGTCGCGATGTGTAATGTTTCGATCATCGCCGCATGAATTGATTCAGGGTAAAACGCGTAATCCATTGGGACCATTCGTTCAAACATATCGGCAAACTGTGCAGGCGCGTCGTATAGAAACTCAGGTATCACTTCAACCGTCTGCCAAGACCAAACAATTGCGCACACAAGGCTAAGGTAAACGGCAAATCGAGCTACTCGTTCATTTGGTGTAAAGCGTTGCCACTCTTTATCGATAGATGCAGTTGTCATTAGAAGATTCTCCTAACAATATTGGAAAGAAATTCACCAACGAGAATCAGTGCGATAATGGTGATCAAAATAGCAGCGACGAAGTCGTAATCAAAGCGTTGGAATGCAGAGAAAAGCGTACCGCCTAGGCCTCCAGCCCCCACGATGCCAACCATGGTTGAATTACGTAAATTTGAGTCCAGTTGGTAACTCGCAAAGCCAATGAAACGAGTGAATACTTGAGGCATCACCGCGTACAAGATGACACTAATGAAACTCGCACCTGTTGCTTTAATTGCTTCAACCGGTTTGAACGAGATCTCTTCAATCGCTTCTGCAAAAAGCTTGGCGATAAAACCGATGGATGCGAATACTAATGTCAGAATCCCCGCGAGAGCGCCAAAACCAACCGCTTTTACAAACAAGATGGCAATAATCACTGGATGAAAAGAACGACACAGTGCGATGAAACAACGGATTGGCGTTGAGACAATTGAGGGCATCATATTTCTCGCCGCAAGTAAGCCAAGGAACAGTGAAATAACGATACCGAAAAAGCTAGAGATGATCGCAATCTGTAAGCTTTCTGCTAAGCCGCTCAATAAAAGGTTAGTACGCGAAAAATCAGGTGGAAACATTCTTGATAGTAACCGCTCACTTTCACCAAACCCAATGATCAAACGATCAAAGGTCAGTCCCAATGTCGAGAAACTATAAAAAAGATACCCAACAATTGCAGCGATGATTGCTCGGTTCGTCCACGAAGTTTTGAACGGATTTTCATGCTTCGAAAATGAACTCGTTGACGAAGATGCACTTGTTGATGAGCTTGGGTTTAATCCAGCCATGATTCACCCCCGTAGATAATTTTAAGATCGTCCTCTGAAATACCTTCAGGGCTACCATCGTAATGCACCTTACCATTACACATACCAATGATGCGCTTGGCATAACGCTTGGCTAAGTTCACATCATGAATATTCACCAACACAGGAATATTTTTCTGCTCGGCGAAGGTTTCCATTAGCTCCATAATCTCAACCGCGGTTTTCGGGTCGAGTGATGAAGTTGGTTCATCCGCCAATAAGATATATGGGTCTTGCATGACGGCGCGAGCAATACCAACACGCTGTCTTTGCCCGCCCGATAAGCTATCGGCACGTTGGTTTGCAAAGTCTTGTAAGCCAACAAACTCGAGTAGCTCGAAAGCTTTTGCCAAGTCTTGGGCAGAGTAATTACGACGCCATGCATTCCAAGCTGTCATGTAACCTAAACGACCACTCAGCACGTTCTCGATAACGGTTAAACGCTCAACTAAGTTATATTCTTGGAAAACCATTCCTATATGACGGCGCTGCCTACGTAACGCTTGTCCTTTTAATTGAGTCAAATCGGCGCCATCAAAAATAATCTCGCCTTGACTTGGATCGTTAAGACGGTTGATACAACGTAGAAGCGTACTTTTACCAGTACCCGACGGGCCAATGATGGCAATGATACCCGGCTCATCGATATCGATGTTAATGCCCTTAAGGATTGGCTTGCCTGCCACGTATTCATGAAAAAGGTTATTTATCTTTATTCCTTCATAGCTTGCTACGGCCATACTGCATTTCCTTGTGCGAATTTTAGAATGATCTATGCCCTACCCATGAGGGCATAGATTTTAAATAAGCTTACTCAGTGAATAAGCTGAATAGTTAACTAATTAACGGAGGGAATTACTGGCTATTGGCTTGTTTTGCTAGCTCTGCTGCTTTTTTCTTAGCACGTTTCGCTGCGTCTTTCTCTGCCAGTTTCTTTAGGCCAGCTTTAGTGTAAGCCGTACCAGTTGCGTGTGCGATATCACGAATAACACCCCACTCTTCCTTGTAGCTAATCGGCGAGAAACGATCTGCGCCCTTGAATGATGCACTCATTTCAGGCGTAAAGCGGTAGCTAAAGAACGCTTCGTTGATCTTCTCAACTAGCTCTGGTTTTAGATTGTAAGCGTATCCAAAAGCAGAAGTTGGGAAGCGTGGGCTGCGGTAGATGATCTTCAGTTCGGAATCGTCGACACGACCAGCTGCCACCATTCGATCGTACACATCTGATGCCACAGGTGCCGCATCATAGTCTCCATTGAAGACACCTAAAATAGATTGGTCATGCTTACCGGAATAAAGCACTTTGTAGTCTTCATCTGGCACTAGACCTTTCGCTGGGAATAGCGCTCGTGGAGCTAGGTTGCCAGAGTTGGAAGATGCAGAAGTGTGTGCAACCTTTTTGCCTTTCAGATCAGACATTTTATTAATGCCGCTATCTTTACGCACAATCGTGATTAGGTTATAGCCTTGGAAGCCAGACTCATCGCCTTTTACTGCGATAGGAACATAACCCGCTAGGTTAACTGCGTAGCCTGTCGGGCCCGTAGAGAAACCAGCAACGTGCAGTCGACCAGAACGCATCGCTTCTACTTGCGCAGAATTCGAGTGCACCGTGTAGTAAATTACCCGCTTACCCGTAATTTTACTTAGGTGAGCTTGGAAGTCGGCGAACGCGTCTTTGTATAATGCTGGGTCTTCAACCGGAGTGTAAGTAAACACAAGCGTACTTGGGTCGTTCCACTCATCTGGGTTCTTTGGTGAATCGGCCACTAAATCTTGGTTTTCATCACAGTATCGATCGTCTAACACACCACGGCTAGAGCAGTCGCTTGCCATAGCCATTGAAGGAAGCAGTAATGAGCTAGCGATTAACAGTCCTTTAACACTGATTTTCATATTCAAACCTTACTTTTACTTATTGTTGAAAGTCACGTTGACCACTGCAGCCTTTGTGCCAATTTTTTATTTATTAAATTTCAATAAGTTATAATAAACCCCAAGCTAGACAATATATTTTGAGTCATTAATGTCCAACTAAAAATTCATAATTTGGGTCATTTTTGTCCCAACAGTTTTAGTGAAAAAAAAGAGCCCGAAGGCTCTTTGGTTCACGGCTTTTTCTCTTATTATTGGGCTAAGCGATTAACCATCAACAGTCGAAATCGTTGGCCTGTCACCGCCTAAGCGTCGCTGTCCATACAGTTCGCGTAGTAAGTTACGGTTGCTGGCCAATCGCTGAATACGCCCATTACACCGACGTCTTGCGCCAGCACATCGAGCATTTTCATCATATCGCCATCATTATTGATGCCGTCTTTTACACTCTTGTAATACCAACCACCGCCTTGCGCTAATGGGCCAGAGCGCTCAAGTGTCCACGCGATAATGTCGAGGTCTGCACCTTTAGCGAGCTTGGCGTAGTTGGACGCAACCAATTCGTTGTTTTCATCTAAATCAACCAGAGCGAACAGAGGTGGTGCGATGATATTCACACCTGCATCGCGCAGTTCTTTCATGTTCTCAACAGACGCGACAAAGTCCGCTTTTTCGTAAACACGGTCATCAAGATAAACCGCTTGTTTGCCAAACTTCGGTGCTTCTTTGATCCAATACTTCACATCATCCAAGTTGAATGACTGTAGGTAGGTCTCAGAGGGCTCGAAGCCCGCCTCTTTTAGTTCATCCACCAACTTCTGCGCATACATCTCTTGGCTAAAGTCATTGAAAGGCATGTCAACCGCTGCTGATTTCAATTCAGGAGTGACCTTCACTCCATGCTTTTTAAACAGTGCTGCACTTTCTGCGTGTGTCATCAATGTCCCACTTTGGCTGTAAAGATCAGTTCTCCAACCAGGAGTGCCGTTCATGTACTCTTCCACCGTGGTGGCTTTTGGGTTCGCCCCATCCATTTTGCCTTTTAACGTCTTAAACTCAGCCAGCGTGAAATCAGACGTACGACACTCAACTTGAGCATCTTCGCCTGTCGCTGGGTTAGCAGGTGTAAATGGCACTGAACACTTATTAGCGAGATCTGGGTGCGCTAAAACATCGGTTGTGGTGTGCAGATCACTTTGGGAATGACGACATACCAGCGCCTTATCTTTAGTAAAAGTAACATCACATTCAACGACGCCCGCGCCCATTTGAATCGCGGCTAAGTAGGATTCCTTGGTGTGCTCCGGAAACTGCATCGCAGCACCACGGTGCCCAATAGAAAAATCGCTACGATGAAAAGGTCCTTCGCTACAACTCAGTAGCTTGGTTTTCAAAGGGCTCTCATCCATATTGTTGACTAAAAAGAGGGGACGAGGTCCTAAGTTTGCAGGCTCAGTAGAGGCCCATGCCGTCATTGAGCTAACGCCTAGCATCAGAACAATAGAACCCTTCAGTATTTGCTTCATGTTTGTATCTCCTTGCAACAAGCAATTATTTTTCTAATTTCCTTGATTCGATCATTTAGGTTTTCTCTGAAATGACCTCATGTGGGCTGACGCCACAATGTAGGGGTTGCACGCTTTGTGCCAAATGTTAAAGCTCTTTTATTACAACCACTTGAAACGGTTAACCATGCGACTAAAAACCAAATGGGTCATTGTTGTCTCGTGCATTTCCTTTTGACTTTGGTTTTCCATTTAACAATCAACTGAACGGGTTAAGCCTTGAAACTTTCTTTATCCAGTTGATGTTTTTTCATTTTTCGATAAAGAGTTTTGCGCGGTAGGTTCAGCTTATTTGAAACCTCACTGATATTGCCTGCGCTTTCAATAAGGGCTTCGGTCAGCACGTTTCTTTCGTACTGTTCCATCTGCTTTTCAAACGCAAAATCTTCTCCAGGCGCTTCACAAATCGGCGATTGCAGGTCAAAACCGTCGCCTACAATACCCAAAACAAAACGGTCGGCCACATTACGTAATTCGCGCACGTTTCCAGGCCATTCGTGTCGACATAGCTGCTGTATCTGCTCCGGATAAATCGTTGAAGGGCGCGTCTTGTATTTTTGGCTTGCCTGAATCACAAAGTGGCGAAACAGCACCTGAATATCTTCTTTTCTATGGCGTAACGCAGGGAGGTTTAAGCTTGCAATATTAAGGCGATAAAAGAGATCCGCTCTAAACTCACCTGTTTCACTTAAACTTGCCAGATCAGCTTTACTGGCAGCGACCACCACGATATCGACAGGGATCAATTCATTGCCACCAACGCGTTCTATCATTCGCTCTTGAATCACACGAAGCAATTTAATCTGCACCGCAATCGGCATACTTTCTATTTCATCGAGAAACAGAGTACCGCCATTGGCTTGCTCTATTTTACCAATACGCTTTTTGTTAGCACTGGTAAATGAACCGGCTTCGTGGCCAAACAACTCACTCTCAATAATGCTTTCTGTCATACCCCCGCAATTAATCGCAACAAACGGTCTAGCCTTACGACGGCTAAATTGATGTAGAGCACGAGCAATCACCTCTTTACCCGTTCCGGTTTCACCATTAATAATGGTATCGACACCGGTATGCGATAAGGCAAGCACTTGGTTACGTATGGTTTCCATCGCTTTTGACTGGCCAATGACCACCGACTCAATCGGTAAGTCTGTTTCCTGATCGTCACCGGATATTTTCGGACTGTTGTGCTGACATTGTGCCAACGCGAGATCGAGTTTTTCCACTAGCTCACTAGCATTTAGTGGTTTTTCTAAAAAATCGAAAGCACCTAACTTCATCGCTTCTATTGCCATCGGAATATCACCGTGGCCACTCATCAACAACACAGGAACATCAGCCGCTCGGTGTTGAATTGAACTTAATAACGTCAAGCCATCCACTTTCGGCATACGTACGTCACACAACACCACTGAATGGCTGTTCGCCTTGAGTGACTTAAGGCCAAGGTTGGGGTCGGTAAAAGTGGTGACGCGAAAACCTTCCAGCTCTAACATTTCGCTCACGGCTTCAACGACATCGATTTCATCGTCGATAAGAACTATGTGTTTGTCTGAAATCATGATCTTGTGCCTTTTGGTAAAGTGACGATAAATGTTGTGCCTTGGTATTCCACTGATTCAACATGAATCGAACCACCAAAGTCTTTTATTATGTTGTAGGCGATAGACAGGCCGAGCCCAAGCCCTTTGCCTGTTGTTTTTTGGCTATAAAAGGGGTCGAACAAATGCGGTATATCCTCTTCAGAGATGCCTGATCCGTTGTCATTAACTGAAATCTGAATTGTGTGTGTGAGTTCTTGTGTAGATATTCTGAGTTGAGGTTGATCTTTATGTTCGACGGCATCCAAAGCATTGCTGATCAAATTAACCAATACCTGCTCTAAGCGGATGCTGTTGGCTCGCACAAATAGGTTGTTTTGTGGTGAATACTGAATCGACACTGCACTCTGCCTGGTTTCAAAAAGATCAATCGCATCACCAATCACATTTTCCAATTCAACATTATCGATCTTGCCATCGCTCTTACGCGAGAAAGCCTTCAAATGGCGGGTGATCGCAGCCACTTTTTCTAACAAGACCTCGATCTTTTTCAAGTTATCTTCTGCCCTATCAGGCCTTTGCTTTCCTAACCAAAGCTGAGCACTTCGAACGTGGCTATTCACCGCCGTCAGAGGTTGATTGATCTCATGCGTAATCCCGACACTTAACTGCCCCAGAGCAGCCAACTTTCCGGCTTGGATTAACTCGTCTTGAGTCACTCGCAGTTTTGCTTCAGCTATAGTTCGTTCTTCAACCTCAGCCTCTAGTTTACGGTTGGTTTGTTTTACAACTTTGGCAGTGGTTTGGAACACCTTGAGATACTTGGCCATTTGCGTCACTTCGTCTTTTCCACGAATCGAGACTTCGGTATCTAAATGTCCTGTAGATATGGCAAACATGTTGTCTTTCAACTGTAACAGCCTTTCTAAAATACTCTTTCGCACGTAAAACCATGAAATGGCAGCGGCAGCCAATACGCTAAACAAAGAAAGAAAAAGAGAGAGACGTTGGTTGGATTGCAAAGACTGCTGCGCTTGTTGAATGGATTCGTCAATATTGCCATTCACTTTGCTGGTGTTCCTTTCAATCTGTACGGTAAGCTGATTCAGGTGCTCACGACTGTTTTGGAGGAAGTACTGTTCTTGATAGAGATGATCGAGCGCTTTGTTCTTGAGTTCATATAAGCTACTGTCACTGGAAGCAAGGTCATAAATAACGGTCAATTGATGATCTAATTTTGGGAAATCACTTCTCAGGTCCCCACTTACCCAAAGTTTCCACCACTCTTCACCAATCTGCTCTAATCGGTAGCTAGTGTAGTCTAGTTCATTAAAACTGGAGTCGTTATAGAGCTTTTCGACCAAGCCTAATTGGTAATAAAGCAAAGACTTTAACTGGGTGTATTGAATTTGCTCTTTAGCTGACTCAGGTAAGCGGTCGAGCTCATCACTGGCTTGTTGTAACAGAGGGTAAAAGCCCTCAAGCAAATTGCGAAGTTCCTGATTGAGCTGTTCTGACTCAATCTCACTTTGATACAACAGGCTTAGACTATTATTAACTTGGGCGATAAGATCTTTGAAATAGGAGTGATAATCCGGGAACTGAATCATGACGCTATTCATTTCTGAAATAGCACCTTCAATTTTTAGCATTGCCTGTTTACGCTCTAAATTAGATTCCGCACCACTGAGTTGGGATGAGGTTGTAATAATCACTCTTACCATATCATTAAGGCGTGCAGCATTATCTAAGGCTGGGATTTCACTCTCTTTCAACTCAACTAAACGCTGGTTTAAATCGTCAAAAGTGAAACTGGAAACGACGGAAAGAAAGATGGTAGTCATTGATAACATGGCTAATGCCAGCACTAAGCGAAGCTCAATACCTTTCCAACCAAACCACTTGCGGTGTGGGATTTTAATCGAAAACGGGCGCTCAAAGCTGTCCTTATTTTCTGTAACCTTGGAGACATGACGACTCACTAGCTCCACCCTCTTCTCATCAAAAATCAATAGAAATTGGTCAATGATTCAGATAGTTAAGGCTTACACCTTATTCAACCTCACATCAGATAGCTTTAGTAGAACTATTAAACGAAGAGTAATCATTAACATTTCACATAAGATATCATAACAATTATTTTATAAAGCTTGGTTTGTCTGTTTTGCGATAATGAAAAGTGACCCCACCGACAGAAACGTGATTACTCTATCAATAAGAAAGCCAACAATAGAAAAGCTTGAATAACGAACAAGTCACACTCAAGCGCTTAAAAACTCTAATACTATTAATCAATTAGCACTCTAACTCTCCTACCCCACAAAAACAAAAAATCGCACAAGCTCTCACCTATGCGATTTTTATTCATAACGTTGCTCTCAATAAATAGGAACAAACAAACTTAGAGAATGATCATCCCATCTCTATATGTCAGGGCTGGTGAAACATCTTGCCCCAGTAATACAGGGCCATCCAGATCGACAATCTCAGATTGAACCGCAATCGGAAGCGCTGCACGCATCGCCAACGACGTGCCAAGCATACAACCCGACATCAAAGTGAATCCGAGCTTTTGAGCTTCCTCTGCAAGCGCCAATGCCTCTGTCAAACCACCCGTTTTATCGAGCTTAATGTTGACCATTTCATACTTACCCAACAAAGATGAAAGCTGTGAAGTGGTATGGCAACTTTCATCGGCACACAGTGGAATTGGGTGCTCTATATGTGCCAATGACGCATCTTGTTGCTGCGGTAAAGGCTGTTCGATCATCGCAATATCAAATTCAATCAGTTGATTAAATAGTTCTTCGAGGTTCAACCCTGTCCACGCTTCATTCGCATCCAGTACAATCTGAACATCAGGTGCAGCTTCTCGCACAGCACGAACGCGCTCGACGACTTGCTCGCCGTCAAGCTTCACTTTCAGAAGTTTCGCACCGTTCGCGACATAGTCTCGAGTCTGAGTCGCCATCGCTTCTGGAGTGCTAATTGAGACAGTCATTGCAGTCACGATTTGAGTTGGCAACTCAAACAGGCTATTCGGAAATAACTGGTTATGTTGTTTGGCTTCCAGCTCCCAAAGCGCACAATCAACCGCATTACGCGCAGCACCTCCAGTCAATAAAGACTGGAGATGATCTCTTAGCTCTGCGGGATCGGTAATGCCTCGTTCAAACATTGCTTCAAGTGCGCTAGACGCTTGTTGGATTTGCGCCAATACAGACTCTGATGACTCGCCATACCTTGGGTAAGGTGTGCACTCTCCCTGAGCTTGTTTGTCATCATGTTCAATGTAAACACGAACAACGTGACACTCAGTTCGGCTGCCACGAGAGATGCGAAAAGCCGTTTGCATCGCGATAGTAATGGGTTCTGCTGTAATCTTCATAATTTCACTCGGTTGATGTTCGCTTTAACAAATGGAAACGTAGAAATGATGAAGTCGTTAAAGTGAATGTCGCAAATGATCAGTAATGTGTTGTACACCAAAACGAACAGGGTCCGTCACGGGCACTTGATAGAGTGTGGTCCATTCTTGGCATAATGTCTCAGCGTCTTCATTGCTAATTGCCGACGTGTTCAAGCAGATGCCAACCAATTTCACATCTGGATTCGTCAGTCGTGCCGCTTGTAAGTTGGCTTCAATCGTCTGTTCTATGCTTGGCAATTGAGCATAAGGAAGGTTACGAATATGTGGTCGCCCGACTTCATGGCACAACACCAAAGCATCGGCTTGTGCGCCATGTAATAACCCCAAACTCACGCCTGCAAACGAAGGGTTGAACAAAGAACCCTGCCCTTCAATGATGTCCCACTCGTGGTCGGTAAAATCGGGGCTAATCGCTTCAACCGCACCCGAAATAAAATCCGCAACCACAGCGTCAATCGAAATTCCGCAGCCTTCAATCAAAATACCTGTCTGTCCTGTCGCTTTAAACTGAGCGGATGTTCCCGCTTGTTTAAGCGATTTTTCAATCGCTAATGCCGAGAACATTTTGCCTACTGAGCAATCTGTTCCGACAGTAAGCAAGCGCTTACCTTGACGAGGTTTACCGTTACCAACATTAAGAACACCGTCAAAATGGCGTACATCATGAAGCTTAGTCAATCCTTTTAGCTCCATGTCAGCAAGCGGTGAAAATTCACCCAATCGTTGATGCATGCCAGATGCAATCTCAAATCCCATTTCTGCAGCAGCCAAAAGGATTGACTGCCAAGAATCAGGAATGACGCCCCCCGGATTTGCGGTGCCAATCACTAGCGTTTTCGCCCCCTGCGCTTGCGCCTCTTGCAAGGTCATGTCCATTAAGCCCAGTGAAACGGTATCGCCCGTTAAACGCAGTTGGCCTAAGCAGATTTCTGGTCGCCATTGGTGGATACCACGGGCTGTTTTTGCGGCGAGCGGGTCAGTAACATCCCCAAGAAAAAGAAGATAAGGTTGAGCGATAAACATGAGCTTTCCTAATTAATAAATCCTTGTATGGGTTTACTTTAATTAAGAGCTTAGAAGCTGCCGAATACCTATTTATCGCGTGCCTATAACATGCTGTTATGGGTGAAAGATTTGGTTATAAACTTGGGGGAATTATAGGCAAAGCTAAACGCTATCGGCTATCGGCTATCGGCTAACTGCTCTCAGCGAACAGTTCTTAGATAACAGCTTTTTACGAACAACTTTTAACTAACAAGCCCCCCTGCAGTGCGGAAATGAACTGCTTAGTCGCAATAGATTGTGGCGTATGTTCTGCACAGAGAGTCGATACCGAGAATTGTATGTCCGGCTGTAGTGACAACACACAAACCGAGTCGTCATGTTGATACTGCTCTGCCGTCCACGGATCCACAATCGCAAACCCGGCTTGGTATTTAACTAGTTCAGCAGCCGCGCTATATCCACGCACAGATATTGGATAATGATAATGCTCATCTCGCGCCACAAGGCTTTGATGCAACAGCAGCCCTAATGGGTCACGGCTATCGAGCCCGATGATTGGCAAAGGATAATTGATCAGATCATCGAGGGTTAATTCCAAGGGCAAATGATCAACCGTATTAGAAGGAGCCAAAACCTTGAGGGATTCGGTTAAGAGCGTTTCATTTAATATGGTAGGCGGTGCTTCGTCCCCAAACGCAATAGCAATATCAAGCTCATGCTTTAATAGCCCAGCGCACAGTTCATCACGGTTTGCTGTCAGCAACTCAAAAGAGAGATCTTGCTTACTGCCATTTTGCTCGCGAGACATTTGGGCGATTACCGGAGTCAGTAATTTAGTCGCTAAAATCGGCGGCGCACCAATACGTAAATGCTGATGGCCTTGCTTCACTTTGTTGGTCAAAGATCGAAACTGACCCAGTTGCTGATACACTTTTTCAGCTTCGGGCAACAAGGTTTTTGCCTCTACCGTTGGCACTAGTCGCCCTTTAACACGTTCGAATAAACCAAACCCGAGTTGTTGCTCGGTGTGCGCCAGAATACGGGTCACGTTAGGCTGAGACACATGCAAACTGCGCGCGGCTCCAGATACGGTTCCAGTCTGCATAATGGCGTAAAAGACTTCCAACTGTCTTAGGTTCAAATTGATGTCCTTATGGTTCACGAAACCAGTTTAGGCTTGGCTTTCTAGTATTGGCTAAGTTGTCTATCTGTTTAATTAGCTAGCTATTTATCCATTTATCCATTTATCCATTTATCCATTTATCCATTCTGCTATTTGCGTGAGTTTATTTTAATAACTCTTTTATCTTAGGTTGAAGTATCTCAGCCCAAACTTGATAAGCCTTAGCATTCAAATGCAAATCATCACAACTGTATTCATTGGATAGTAATTTATTCGGTGCTAGCACACGGTTTACATCCAAAAACTCGATATCATGTTGTTCGCAATAAGCCTGTAGTCTTTTGATGAGTTCTGAAACTTGAGGATTCAACCCTTGCAGTTTAGATCCTACATAAAGCGTTGATTGCACCAAGATTCGAATATCGTTTTCTTGCCATACCTTAAGCATATCAACATAGTTCTGATAGATATGCTCAACGCTGTAACCTTGTGCAAGATCGTTAATTCCCGCCATAAAACACACCAGCTTTGGCTTCACATTCAACGTGGTATCAATACGGCGCAACATACCGGTTGTGGTATCGCCTGCAAGGCCACGGTTGACCATTGATACATCACGGAAAATATCCGCCCACGGTGCCCATTCAGTAATCGAATCACCAAACATGACTAAGTCTGCATTCGGAGAAAAATGGCGATGATTATCTGATGTCATTATGTAACGGCTCATGCTGTGGCCTCGCTGTTGAATCTCAGATTGAAGTGCAATCGATTCGAGGATTTCACTATCTGGTGTAGTACTATCAAACTGAGCAAGTAACCCTTCGATGTGAGGCTTGAAAGGGCTAAGACGAGTACTTAGTTGATGCTGTTCTTTAAGGGAAGATAATCGCTCTAACAAAGCATATAGAGATTGGTTTTGACCGACTTCTTGGAATAACTGATATAAATCGAGGACAGGATGTTGTTGCAGTGCGGCAAGTAATTGCTTATCTTCCATGGTGTTATCTAACCCTTCAATTATCTGATGATGAACTCAAGATAATATCCGATTGCGGACGGGATAGATAACACTAGAAGCAGAGAGTTACTTTTCTTTAACCAATAAGTGATTGCGATTATCACGGCTTCTCTTAATGAGATCGTTGCTCTCATCTATTTCATCTGACTTAGCAAGGCGGTCATAAAGCAAAACATTCACGGTTGCCGCTAAATTCATGCAACCAACCGTTGGCACATACACAACGTGATCCGCTCTATCGGCAACATCTTGAGAAATAGAACCGTCTTCAGGGCCAAAAATATAGATAGCGTTTTCTGGGTGTTTAAAACGCGGAAGTGGTGTTGCACCCTCAGCAAGTTCCACACACACAATTTGTGTTTCAGGCTCAAGGTCGTCTAAAAATGACTCAACACCAGTAAGCGGGATCGTACGCGCTGCGCTTTTAGTGTCGGTATGGAATTTAGCGGCTTTTTCGTAGCGTTGCCCTGTATATTTAACTTCGTCGACTTGATAACAACCAGCCGCACGCATAACAGCGCCAACATTCGTAGGACTCTTTGGGTTAGTTAAACCAATAGTCACATGGCTTTTGTTCATGAATCTTCTCACTTAACGAATAGACATAGCAGGGTGCTACAAAGCGTCGCATTCTAACAAAGCAATGTCGAATGCAAAAGCACATAAACGCACCAAATAACGACGTGCACTGCCCTTGATTACATAGGCCTGTGAGCAAGAAAACAGAACCACCTTCATATTTACCAAACAAATGCTATTTGGGATAACAATTAAACAACAAGTTCATTTACATTTTTAAATCACATTAATAATCTGTTGAAAACTGCATTGGACAATCGCACAGGAACCGTGACATGACCCTAACCATCAAAAACCGCCTCTATATTCTCTCTTTCATACCTTTGTTACTCATGGCGATTGGTATGATGAGCGTGACTTATATGAAGAGCACCGAGCTAACCGCACAACAAGTAGAATCGACGCGTAGCAATATGATGGCGATGAAAGAAAAAGAACTCAAAGCGTACCTGCAAATGGCCTACTCTGCGATCAGTCCATTTTTGGACAGGGGCGCAACGCTAGAAGAAGCTTTACCAACATTGAGAACATTAGAATATGGCGAATCTGGTTATATTTTTGGTTATGACTCGAAAGGTGTCCGAGTTGTGGTTGGTCAAAGTAACGATGGCATCGGTAAAAACTACTATGACCTTCAAGACAAGCAAGGCAACTACTTAATCCGCGACCTGATCAAGAATGCTAAATTAGGGGAATTCACGACTTACTATTTCCCGAAGCCGGGCCAATCTGTCGCGCTACCTAAACTCAGCTACTCAGTATTTGTGCCGCAGTGGGATTTGATGTTGGGTACTGGCTTCTACACTGATGACATCGACGCTGTTATTGCCGAAATGAAAGAAAGCTCAAATGCCGCGCTACAAAGCTCATTAACGGCTATCGCGATTTTCTGTGGCTTTATTGCCCTTATTGTCGCGATATTTGCTGTCGCGGTGAATCGCACTATCATGCAGCCACTTGAGCAGTTTGACCGCTCAATTAGTGCTTTTGCCAGTGGCGAAGCCGATCTCACGGCCCGAATGGAAGCATTCAAAGCCCCAGAATTCACCAAGCTTAGCGAAAATTTCAATGCCTTCGTTGCTAGCCTACAAACCATCATTCGCAGCGTAAGTGATGTTGGCCAGCAAGTTGTCGCTGAAACCAGCAGTATGTCTTCTCGTGCCGCACAGGTTGATGAGATTGCCAGTGGCCAACGTGAAGAAACTGAACAAGTCGCGACGGCAATGACCGAGATGACGACTACCGCACAAGAGATCTCGAGTAATGCGAGTCAAGCTGCGGATTCCGCGAAACAAGCAGAAAACAACGCTAAAGAAGCTCAACAGATTGTCAATGCGGCTGCAAACTCGGTTGCAGGCCTTGCCAGCGAAGTATCAGAAGCGAACACTGTGGTATCAAGACTAGAGGGTGATGTACAAAACATTTCGTCTTCATTGACAGTCATTCAAGACATTGCGGAACAAACTAACTTATTAGCATTGAATGCTGCAATTGAGGCCGCACGTGCCGGTGAACAAGGACGTGGATTTGCGGTGGTAGCTGACGAGGTTCGTAAGTTGGCAAGTCGAACCCAAGAAAGTACAGGTGACATTCACAAGATGATTCAACAGCTAAAAGCCGCTTCAGATGCTGCCGTAAAAGCCATGGATTCGAGCCAAAATCGAAGTGCTCAAACCGTGGAAGAAGCGAATGCCGCTGCTGCAGCACTGGCGAAAATTCAGGCGTCGATTGATACCATCATGGATATGAATTCACTGATTGCCACCGCGACGGAACAACAAAACATTGTAGGCCAAGAGATCTCACAACGTATCGTCGTAATCTCAGATCAAAGCTCGCAATCAGCATCGCTGGCGAATCAGAACCGCACTGGTAGCCAAAACCTAAACAGCCGCGCGAATGAGCTTTACCACTTGGTGGATCGCTTCACGGTCTAGGACATTTACGGTCTATTAAATAGCAAGTAAACGCAACTTAACGTTAAGACTTTTCACACTAAATAAAAACGGGCTTCAGAATCTCTAATCTGAAGCCCGTTTTTTTTATCGGTGGTAGCTTTAGATCATAAACTAATCCAATTGTTCAGAAAGAAAGTCTACTAACAATCGAACCTTAGAAGATAGGTTGCGATTTTGCGGATAAAGCGCCCAGATCCCCTCTTTATCGTCTCGATAGTCAGACAGTACTTCAACCAACCCTCCTGATTCTAGATCTTCACTTACGTAGTATTCAGGCAACTGTACCAAGCCAATGCTCTGCTTGGCTGCATCTAACAAGGCTAAACCACTATTGCACTTAATGCGCCCATTAACACGAACCGAACAAGGTCGGCCATTTTCTTTAAAACGCCAATGTTCGAAACCACCGACTAAACATTGATGATTGTTCAATTCAGAGAGCGTATGTGGCTCACCATACCGTTCAATGTACTCTGGGCTGGCACATACATAGAGTTGGCGTTGAGAGAGCTTCTTTGCCACCAGGCTTGAATCTTCTAAGCGACCAAGACGAATCGCTACATCAACACCAGAATCGATAAGATCAAGTTTTTGATTAGTCAGCATCAATTCAAGTTCTACCTGTGGATGAAGCTTTAAAAATTGATGTAACAGAGGCGCGAGTTGGCGCTCACCATAAGTCACAGGCGCGGTCACTTTAAGCAACCCTTTAGGTGTCGACTGCATCTGCGTGACCGCAAGTTCAGCAATTTCTAAACCTTCGACCAACAACTTACATTGTTGATAATAGAGTTGCCCAGCCTCTGTTAGGGAAACCTTACGTGTCGTTCGATTAAGCAGTTTTACTGCCAAACGTTCTTCGAGGTTTGCCACTCTACGGCTGATTTGAGCCACTGATGTAGCAAGCTTCTGCGCTGCACCAGTAAAGCTTTCACGCTCTGCTACTGCAACAAACTCACTTACCCCTTCCCAATTAGCCATGCCTTTACCTTATGCTAAACAACGGTTACCCATACAGTGTATTGAAGTTATAAATCAGTGTCACTTGCTTGATATGCTCTGTACATAAACCTTCGCTATCTGCAATCGTTCAAAACGATCTCAACCAAGCCCTGACATTTCTAAATATTTCTCACTGAACACTAACAAATTTAGTATTTCTTCTGACACTAGTCTTACCATTTCATTGATATGTTGGTTCTGTACCGCAACACAGGTACTTCAACAAAGAACAAAGTAAGGTACTCATATGAAAAAATTAATCATACTTGCATCAACTCTTGTACTCAGCACGACAGCGTTTGCAGCAACTAAAACAACGATTCAAGAAACAACGCTAAAATCTGATACTTTTGTTACTGAAGCGGAAGCATACGATGCAGGAACCAACCTTATGGATGAGCTAAGCACAAAGACATCTTTTGAGCTTTCTAGAGAACTGCCACAGTTCCAACAAACAACTAAGTACAATTCATTCAAGATTGATGATGCGAATATGGAAGTGAAAAAAATCACCAACATGAGCGGCGACACCCATTATCAAGCTAACGTAAAAGTTGACTACCGTTACACATATAAAGACGGTCGTAGCAGCTAATACTGACTAGATCGGCAAAGCACCTGCGTGCCTAAAATAAAACCTCGTATATAAAAATAAAGCCCGCACTCATAGAGTGCGGGCTTTTTAGTGTTCATTTTGGCTATTTTTTAATAATTCATTTTCGATAAATCTTTTTAGTTGTCGCTACTCACTATAGATTGACCGTCTAGCCAGTAACTCTCTTGAACAGCATCTCTTAGACTTCGAATTGAGAAACCAAACCATCTAGCGCTTCACATTGCTCCGCCAAAGCCATACATGCGTTTTCTGCACTGTTCGCCATTTCCACCATTTGCATAGTGCTTTCAGCTATACGTTGAACGTTCTGGTTCACTTCTTCCGATACTTGAGATTGCTGAGAAGCCGCAGTTGCGATTTGCGTGTTCATCTCATTCATCATACCGATAGAGTTACGAATTTCACTCAATGACGACGCAGCTGTACTCGCTTGAACAATGGTTTTCTCGCCACTAACTTTACTTTCGTTCATCACGCTCACCGCTTGTTTAGCGCCAACTTCTAAGCGTTCAATCATCGACTGAATTTCACCCGTACTGTCTTGAGTTTTACTTGCCAAGGCTCTAACTTCATCAGCAACAACAGCGAAACCACGACCTTGTTCACCAGCACGTGCCGCTTCAATCGCAGCGTTCAATGCAAGTAGGTTAGTTTGTTCAGCAATGCCTCTAATTACACCAAGAATAGAAGCAATGTTCTTAACATCACTGTCTAGTTCATGAACAACACCACTCGCGTTTTCGATATCATGCGCCAAGCGCTCAATCGAACTCACCGTTAAGCCTAAAGTTTTATCTGCAGATTCCACTTCTCTATTTGCCGTATTGCTTGCAGAAGCCGCTTCTAACGCATTACCACTTACGGCAACGCTGGTTGCTTGCATCTCATGAACTGCAGCAGCAACTACTTCACTCTCTTTCTGTTGATTAGAAGAAAACTGAGCCACACCTTGAGTCAGTGATTTGATGTTTTCCATCTCAGAACGTACAGCGTTAGAAGTGGTAATAACCTGTTCGATGGTCACATGAATCTTGCCAACAAACTGGTTGAAAGCAGAGCTAAGTCGAGCAATTTCATCACTCCCCTCAACGCTCATACGTTGAGAAAGATCACCATCGCCAGAAGCAATTTCAACCATCGCTTTTTCAACATTTTGAATCGGTTTAACGATAAAGCGATTCGACAACCATAACGCGAAAGCAGCAGCCAGGATCGCCACACCCATGCCGACTTCAATGATCACCTTGCTTGATTCAATAGATTCATCGGCTTGTTGACGAAGTTCTTTCTGCTTCAATTCGATCAAGGTTCTGATGTCACGAAGTTGATCTCGAATAATCGCAAACTCAGCATCTAACGCAGGAGAGTAATCAATGTTGTATTGGTATGCATTCTCAGGGTCGGCAAACATAGGTTCGTGCAATGCCACCCACTTGCTCATCGCGTTAACAAGCTTTGATAATTCACCACGAGAAGATGGATCCAACACCCCTGCTTGATATAAGGTTTTGACACTTTGAAAACGAGGCACCGCTTTGTAAGCATTGTCTTTAAATTCAAAATTTTGGTACTCAATCGCCGCTTGGTCTTTTGCTAATAATAGACCTTGAGCAGAAGCGATAACTTGGTAAATATCACGATAGCCATCTTCCAAATTATCTAACACTGGCTGAACCACATTATTCAACTCATGGTTGATTGCAGCTTGAGCGTTAGATTTAAGAACATTAAGCACAGTAACAGTAGAAAAAACGATCACGATAACCATTAATGGGATCGCAATTTTACTCTTAATTGAAAGGTTGTTGATACTCATAAGGGGGCTTATAACCACACAATAAATAGGGACGCGCGCATAATATACAGTATCAATTTAAAAGCTAGCTAAAAGTTTGTGAACCTAGTCGCATAGCAAACGTTACCCTTAAATCGACTGTCTATTATTCAACCAAAGGTCAACATTAAAAAGTAGAGCCAAAGACATTTTTGCACTTATTTACCACAGACATGCTCAAATACTGGAGAAGTCATAGAAATAGCACCATAATGTACGGCTCAAAAGTAAATAGGTATGAACATGAAAATTTGTGGTGTTGAAATCAAAGGTAACGATGCTGTCATCTGTCTTCTTTCTCTGTCAGATGGTGTATTTAATATCCCTGATTGCCGAGTTTCTAAAGTTGCGATTAGCGACGCAAACGACACGCAGAATATGAAAGACTTTCAATTCTCTTTTGCAAAGTTGATGGAAGATTACCAAGTAGATAAAGTTGTAATTCGTCAACGCCAAACAAAAGGCAAATTTGCTGGCGGTGGCTTTGGCTTCAAACTAGAAGCAGCAATTCAACTGATCGACGGCCTAGACGTAACGGTTGTATCACCTGCTGACATCAAAGAGAGCCTAAAGCGCAACCCTCTTATGATGAAGTTCAAAGAGACTGGCCTTAAGCAATACCAAGAAGCACCGTTTACAACGGCTTACGCTTGCTTGATGCAGCGCTAATCAATAGACGCTAACCAATGATTAAAACGGAAAGAGCCTGAAGATTCAGGCTCTTTTTATATCTATCGATCAAGTGCTGCTTGCCTACGAACTTTTAGTAACTCTGGCTTTTTCACGACCAAATATACCGCTGTCGCTGACAACGCGAATCCCATTGCGCCGTAGATATCAAACGACTCTCCAAAAATAAGCCAAGCTTGAATTGCCGTCGTTGGTGGTACTAAATAAAACACCGATGCTACACTCGATGAAGCCCCATGCTCCACCATGTACAACAACAACAGAATAGCAATGCACGATAAGACAATCACTAACCAAGCTAACGTTAGTGTAAATTCAATAGTCCAATTCACATGCATGGTTTCGTAACGCACGGCGAAAGGTAAAAATATCGAAGCCGCAGCAAGATATTGCACCATCGCACCACCGACCATGTCTGTCCCTTTGCAGAAACGCTTTTGGTACAATGTACCGACCGTGATACCCACCAGCGAAACCAAACACAACAACGTCGCCATGCCCTTTTGGTCATCAGATTGCCATTCAATATTGCCCATCAACACCAAACTAATACCCGCAAAACCGAGGGCTAATCCTAGCCATTGTGCGAAATTAAAACGCTGCGAACTACAGCTGATCATAATCAATGCGGTAAGAATCGGTTGTAAGCCAACAAGTAGAGAACTCAACCCGGCAGGCATACCCATATCAATCGCCAGATAGGTGCCACCAAGGTAGAAACCATGAATCAAGATGCCGACCACACAAGCATGGAAGAATGCGCGACCAAGAGGGATACGACGCTTAAGGATTGCAATCAAAACCAAGAACAGCACCACGTTGGCTACCATCCTCAGTGAAAGTAATGTTGCGGGTTCCGCGTATTCCACACCAAGACGTGCACCGACAAAGCCTGACGACCACAATATTACAAACACAAACGGAATCATTTTAATCAGCATTACAAACCTCTGGTCAACTCTTCATCAATGCTGTTACCTTAGTTGGGTACAGATAACTAATAAAGATACAGATATAACACTTTAAATGGTTACAGATTGAGAGTGGGCAACGAGGGAGAAAAACGTGGAAGCAGAACTCAGCGGCAATAAATACCTTGCTACCGAACAACATATTAAGGCTCAGATCGATAAAGGACTCTTTCAACCAGACGATCGCCTTCCCTCAATTCGTCAATTAAGCGAGCAGCTTGGTGTGAGTAAAAATACCGTGATTCGCGCCTACCAAGAACTGGAAGCGACAGGCTGGGTTTATTCAGTACCTAAATCAGGCTATCGTGTGAAAGCGCCCAATACCACCAGCTGGGATGCACCAAGCCAACCTCAAAAAGTTGACCTCTTATCTGTCACTAAATCAGTTCTCTCTCGTCCCAAAGGTCGTTTAAAGCTTCTAGCTGGCTCTGCCCATCCCAACATCAATAACCCCGCAATACGAAGCTTGTACGCTGAGATCGGTCGCCACAGCCGATTGCAAACTCAGTTACCCGGTTACTACCAATTGCCTCCTGGTGACGAGCAATTAGTAAAACAATTGTTAAAGATCACCCACGATCTAGGCGTACCTGCGGGATCGAAAGAGATTGCGATTACGCATGGCGCACAACAGGCGATCAGTTTGGCTTTACGCGCGCTCACCAAACCGGGCGACATCGTGGCGGTAGAGTCACCGTGTTACTTCGGCAATTTGTTGTTGCTCGAGTCGCTAGGTTTAAAAGCCCTTGAAATACCAAGCAGTGTTAGCCACGGAATCGACATCCCTTCTCTACAAAGTGCACTGGATAAATGGGATGTAAAAACGCTAGTGCTAACACCAAACTTTACCAATCCAACGGGCTCACGGATGCCATTATCTAATCGAAAAACGCTGTTGGAGATAACCGGAACTTTGCCGATTATCGAGGATGATGTGTTTGGTAGCCTGGCGTTTGATGCACCTATTGCCAGCCTAAAAGAGCTTGATGACCAAGATCGAGTTATCTACGTAAATTCGCTCTCTAAAACCTTAGACTCACGCCTACGTATAGGTTGGTTGCTCTCGGGGCGTTACCAAGCTCAAGTCGAAAAATATCTCCTTTGTGACAACATGGGGAGCTCAAACCTGATGCAATCCGCAGTAGGTCAGTTTCTCACTACAGGCAAATACCGCAGTCATCTTTCTAAAATGAAACGACTCTATCAAACCAATCAAAAGCAGTTCCAAAGCCTATTAATCCATGCATTAGATAGCTACCCTCACCTTGTCGGGCGTTACCACCTATCAAAACCTGAAGGCTCATTTTTAAACTGGATAACACTACCGGAATCGGTCGACAGTTATTCCGTCTATCAAGATTGCTTAAAACATAAATTAGGTATTTTACCTGGTACTGTCTTTGGCACACACGACCAATACAAACACTGTTTGCGCTTCACGGTCGCGAACATTGAAGAGAACAAAGATTGGAAAGAAGGGATAGTGACACTGGCTATGATCATCGCTAAACATACACATTAACCGTTCACTTTCCTCAATTAGAACTGACACCAACAAAAAAGCCCCACTCAACCAAGCGGGGCTTTCACTATATCCATAGCCAAAGGCTAATTAGCGTAGCCTTCAAGCAACCTACTCTCTAAGCAAGTTGATATTTAAGCGATTAACCTTCCCAAGCAAACTGTTCAAATACTTTGTCTACTGGTGTTTGAGCAACGTGGTTTACGTAGTTACTGATCACTTTCTGCGACAAGCCAAGAATCACTTCTAGCACTTGTTGTTGACCGTAACCCGCAGCGAAAAAAGCTGCCATTTCACTTTCTGGCACATTGCCACGATTACGTACCATACTTAGCGTGAAATCATGCAGTGCTTGAAGTTTTTCAGTTGGCAGTGCAGCACGGTTACGCAGTGCTTCGGTAATCGCTGGGTCTACATTCATTGAATGTGCGATACCCGTATGTGCAGGAACGCAGTAGTGACACTCATGTTCAACGTTGATAGTTTGCCATACCACTGTCAGCTCATCGGCATCAAAAGATGACTCATTAAATGCTTGATGAAGCTGTGTGTAAGCTTTCAGAGTATTTGGTGATTCAGCCATCACACCAAAAAGACCAGGAACTCGGCCCATTTGTTTTACTGCACCCTCAAGAATAGGTTTGCTTTGTTCTGGTGCTGATTCTACTGAATGAATTTTAAAGTTGCTCATGTTCTATTCCTTTCGATTCTTTATCTTAATTTGGTTCACAATCGGAGTGATATGAGACTGTTCTCCGTTGGCGTGAAAACAATATAGAACAAACAAGAACGATCGTTCAAGCTTTATTTTGAACATTCGTTCAAATATGCTGAATTTATCGAATCAACAATTATGGAATAACTATATTCATTTGAACAGTTCTAACTCTAACTGCATGATTTAAAATGAAAAACCAACCAGGTAACACCTGATGGGTTTTGTTCTAAGTCTGAATTATTACTTAAATCAACGCTCCAATATTAACGGCACAAGCCCTCAGGTGATCTAATCACATTTAATCTCATCACAAGGTTAGACATTTTCACCTTCAAACTGGTAAAAATCATTAGTATTTGTCCCCTAACTCTGGACAGCAAAGGTAAACACTTTATCAATGCACTCTTTACCGCTGCTGGTATGTATGCTGACCGCTTATATCTTGGTTCATGAGTTAGCTCCCAAGCGGATGCCCTACCAACTGCCATTTAAACGGCAGTCGGTACCAAAAAGTTCGTCAACTCTACTCGATGCTGACGAGCCCCCTTTTACTGAAGTTTTCAGTATGAATTCCCCTAGACGTAATAATAATTCCAGAATTTGTCAGTGCATCAATCACCATAATATTCATAACAGGATTCCCACAAAAAGGAATTAACACTTGCTTTCTATCGACTTGGTTAACCATGGCTTGACCTATCAAAGTACCAAACTGATTATCATCAGAAGTTACAAGGATCTTTCCAGTTACAGGACTTCCTCGATAGTTCAAGGTAAAAACCGTTCTTTGCAAGGCTGCAAAACTTCCATCGATCAACTGAAGCTCATATTCCTCGCTTAAACAATAATCGCCTTCCAGGCGACATTCATGTAGTTGAGCATCCAAAGGAGTATCCGAAAACTCCATTTTTTTATCAAAGTTGAAAATATATGATGTCCAATACCCAACTCCGATAACAATAATGAAGACGATAATATTTTTAAACACGTTAGATTACGAAACGCTTGCTAGCTTGATTAAGCTCTTCAATAGATTCTGAAAGTTCAATCACAGAATGGTTTTGATTGTCTGATTGTTCGGTAATAGCACTAGAAAGAGAACTAACACCGGACATCGTTTTCGTTATCTGGTTCAATGCCACGGATTGTTCATCAACTGAGTTTGTTACCAATGACATTTGGTCATTCACATCAGAAACCGTAGTCGAGATTGTCCGGGTAATGTCCATAATATTACTTACCGAACCAAACACTTCATCCGAGTATTGCAAAACATTTGAGATGTTTTGAGTCGACTGATTAATGTGCCTATCCAATTCTGAAAGCGATTTATTAATCTGTTCCACGCTAGTATTGGTACGTATGGCCAACTGACGGACTTCATCAGCCACAACCGCAAAACCACGACCAGACTCTCCTGCTCGCGCAGCTTCTATCGAGGCGTTAAGTGCTAACAAGTTAGTTTGGTCGGAAATACCAGTGATTGTTTCTAAGATTTGGTGAATGTTTTTTGTATCTCTAGTCACGTCCATTACATTTTCTTTTGTTTTACCTACCGTAATTTTTAATGATTCAAGAGTCGTTTGACAATTGGCAGATTTTTCGACAGCACTAAAGCTTAGCTTATTCGCAACTTGAGTACTTTCATTACAATGTTGAGCTATGGCTGACATACGCTCAAAGGAATGACTAAGTTCTTCTATTGCATGGGTAGCAACTTCTGCATTAGTGGCATTGTGTGAAATTTCTTTATTGACGTCTGAAGTATTTTTTAAAAGGTTCTGCGCAACATTTTTTAGCCCATCAATCACGTGATTCTGAACTTTAACCATATCCTGAAGTTGGGTTATAAAGCTGTTGAAGCGAGAATAAAAATCGTCACCAGTCTTGAGTTCAATATTTAAATCTAACTTATCTTCTTGCACCAACTTCTCTACAGATGCTGTTACATATTCCATTTTACGCACACTTTGCGCTTGAGTTAGTGAACCATAGATAGAAACACTAGCTTGGAACGTAGCATACAAGCAGTGTTCGACAACCATTGAGAAACCGGTGCCAGGAGGGTAGGCGTATATTGGAAGTCCTGATACTTGAATGAAATAAAACGCTACATGGTGAATAGCAGCAGCAATATAAGTATGTAGCACCATAACCCAATTGTTATATAAACTCATAAGACCAAGCAGAATAAACACTTCAAAATGCAGCATCACATCGCCGTAAGCTTGATGAATATGTAAAGCCACAAAACCATACATTACGTACGGCAACATCGAGGAGAACTTTGGGGAATTAAAAGAAACCACCGCAATCATCAAAGATACCGCAACAATGAAATCTCCCATTGCAAATCCATATTGCATGAAGTAAACAAAGGTCAAAATTGATAAAGGTCCGGCAATTACGTAAGTTTTTTGCTTAAAAGTTAATGTTCGTTCAAATGACATTTTAATCCTAAATTTTATGTGTGGCTTGTTTTATGTACAAAAAGTATGGGAACCTAAAAACTCTAGACCATTATTTTCAAGACATCTAAACGAATAAACATCATTACTTTCAGCATATTAAGAATAGTTATAGATTTAGTATTCAAATTAAATTGAATTGAATACTAAATACGAACTAAAAGCGTAAATTGAAAAGAGTTATAATTTACCTAGACGATATCTTACGTACTCACTCAACAAAAGATCAGTATTAAAAAGTCAAATTACCAAGCAATTGCTCACACTGGGCTTTTAGCGATTTAAGCTCATCTTCATTCATCTTAGAAAGACACAGCATTTCAACCGGAACGGTCTGCGCTTGCTCTTTGAGCTCTACCCCTGCAAGTGTCAACGTGATAACTCGAACTCGCTCATCTTCAATACTGCGAGTTCTAAGCACATAACCTTTCGCTTCCAAACGCTTGAGTAGTGGCGTCAAGGTACCAGAATCTAAATGCGTTTTTGCGCCTAGCGCTTTGACATTTATCTCTTTTTCTTCCCAAAGCACCATCATCACAATGTACTGCAAGTAAGTAAGATCAAGCGCTTTCAGTAAAGGTTGATACGCCCTACTCATTGCATTCGACGCACTATACAACGCAAAACACACCTGATTATCCAGCTTTAGATAGTCATCTTGGTCGCTCATGATCACCTCACCAATAAATTAAATTGTGCACAATATACTTGCGCGCTCAAGTTTTATCAATTAAGCTAGCTTTAAAATCAAATTGTGCGCAATTTAATTTTGCACAATTCAACTAAGGACTAAAACAATGACAACACTCTACACAACTTCTGCAACAGCAACGGCAGGTCGTAATGGCCAAGTATCAACGGATGACAATCTACTCGCAGTGGCATTGAGCTACCCTAAAGAGATGGGCGGTTCAGGTGAAGCGACCAACCCAGAACAGCTATTTGCTGCGGGCTACTCTGCGTGCTTCTCAAACGCGTTACTTCATGTAGCGAAAGAAATGAAGATTAAGATCGCATCAGCGCCAACAACCGCAACGGTAGGCATTGGTCCAAATGAGAATGGTGGCTTTGCTTTAACCGTTTCACTAGCCGTTGAACTCGATTTAGATCAGGAACAAGCTGTTACGCTTGTGAAAACGGCTCACCAAGTCTGCCCATATTCAAATGCAGTTCGTGGCAACATTGATGTGAAATTGTCGGTTAACGGACAAGCGCTTTAGTTCTTGGTTCTTGGTTCTTGGTTCTTGGTTCTTAAAGCATAGAACGAGAGCCTAGAGCTTAACTATGTAAATCAACACGCCGACGATAAACATGAATGCCATTCTTACCTCAATGTAGAGAAAGCAGGATATCGAGATATTGCGATATCTTACTTTAAAGAGTATATTTCACGTTAGTCGAAAACAGCAGCCAAACGCCATGTCAGATATGAATGAAGTTTTAAAGTCAATCAACAACCCAGTACGAAGGGATATTCTACACTGGCTAAAGTCACCGCATGAGCACTTTAACCTAGAGAAACAACTCGTTGATACCGACGTTGAAGGGGTATGTGTCAGCATTATTCAAGAGAAAAGTGGCTTATCCCAATCGACCGTCTCGTCTTATCTTTCTAACTTGCAACGTGCAAAGCTGGTTACTTCAAAACGCATTGGCTCGTGGACGTACTACAAGCGTAATGACGAATACATCGAGAAGTTTTTAAAAGAGTTATCTAACTCACTCTAACAAGCAGAATCAAAACAGACTGGGTGGATAACGCCGCCCATTTTAATCTTGTCTATTTTTAGAAGATTAGATATCGAAATTTCTCAATATCTAGCTATGTAGATATATAATTAAATAGAAAAAATATACGAAAAATTAAACGGAGTTGGTAAACATGAGCAAGTCTATTCAATCTTTTAATCCTAGTAATGGAGAACTGCTTGGTGAAGTCAATAACGCCTCTAGAGATGAAGTCGTTCAAACGATCCGCCAGTCAAAGTCAGCACAAAAGGTATGGAGAAAATTCCCGATAAATGAGCGCGTGCGAACCATTATTAGAGCTTACCAACACCTTGATCAGTATGCAGATTCCCTCTCAGAACTACTTGCTCGCGAAATGGGTAAAGACATCCGACGCGCCACTGGTGAAGCAACAGGCGCAATTTACATGGGGCAGCATTATGCAGAAGAAGCACACCGCGCGCTCAACACTCGCAAATTGTCAGGGTCAACAGAGCTTCAATACCGCCCACTAGGTGTTGTCGGAGTTATATCTCCTTGGAACTACCCTGTGATGATGGCAAACAACCTCATTGTGCCAGCACTAATCGCGGGCAATAGCGTGATTCTAAAACCTTCAGAAGAAACGCCTCTCATCGCTGAAGCATTCTTTGGTGAGCTGCAAAAACACCTACCCGAAGGCGTATTAACAATTTTGCATGGCGACCGAGAAACTGGTGAGGCATTAGTCGAAGGCGACATCCAAATGATCGCGTTCACTGGCTCAAAAGCAACAGGCCAAGACATCATGCGACGCGCAGCGAGCAAGGTAAAACGCTTGGTCATGGAGCTAGGTGGCAAAGACCCAATGATAGTGATGCGTGATGCCAACCTAGAACAAGCAGCTCGCTTTGCCGTCGCAGGCAGCTTTGAGAACTCAGGACAAATGTGTACTTCGATTGAACGTATCTATGTTGATGATCGTATCGCTGAAAAATTTGAACAACGTGTCACCGAGATCGCCAACATGTACCAGATTGGCCCGTGGGATATGCCTAACGTAAACATAGGACCGATCATCAATGCCACGCAGCATGGAAAAATCGTTGAACAATTAAAAGACGCACAACAAAAAGGGGCAACTTTCCTTCTAGGCGGGATTGAACAACCAGATCGTTATATCCGTCCTACTGTTATCACTGGAATGACTCCTGAAATGAAGTTAGAAACAGAAGAGACTTTTGGACCAGTGGTCGCTATCACTCGCTACTCCAACATTGATGATGCAATCGAACGTGCTAATGCCAGCGAGTATGGATTGGGAGCTGTGGTATTCGGCAACCAAGGTGCCAACGAGGTTGCTGATGAACTTGACGCTGGCATGGTTGGCATCAATCAAGGTCAGGGCGGTAGTGGTGACGCTCCCTGGGTTGGTGCGAAACAGAGTGGCCTTGGCTACCACGGTTCAGTAGATGGTCATCGTCAATTTGCTCAAGTGAAAGTAGTTTCAAAATAAGGATTCATAATGAATAACGAACAGAAATTCTACGTTGTTAGACGAGAAGCAGGCACTCAGTGCAGTGACCTACCAGTCTGGGTACCAAAATCGGCTAATCCATTTTCACTTAATGACAGCGTCAGCGCAGTATCACGCATTGAAGTAAACAATGTACCTGGAGCTTTCCAGCTAAGAGATGTACTTCTTCCTGAAGAGGTTAAGCGGATACTTGATGAAGCGAACCAACTTGGTTTCACAGAAGATGCCGCAGTTTCATTGCCAAGAGAAATACGCCATAACCGAAACCTCAACCTGATCGCCGATCCTAAAACACTCGAAATCATCTGGAACCGATGCAAAGATCATTTCGTTGATAAGTACGACCATTTTGCTGGTGTGAAACCACTTGGAATCAACGGTCGTTTTCGATTTTATCGCTACGATGAAGGGGATTTCTTTAAAATGCACACCGATGGCTCTTGGCCCGGTAGTCAAGTTGTCGGTGGAGAACTGATCGATGACTCTTTTGGCGACCGTTGGAGCATGTATACTTTCTTGCTTCTATTGAGTGATGATTTCGTCGGTGGTGAAACCCAATTCATGGTTAACCGTGACGACCCGAGTAAGCCTGCTCGTCGTCAAAGGCATGAGAATGCGGATATAGAATCGGTTAAAACACCTAGTGGTAGTGTCCTATGTTTTCCTCACGGTACTCACCCTGCCCATTGTATACACGGCTCAGCACCAATACTTTCTGGGACTAAATACATTATTCGTACTGACGTATTGTTTGAGCTTTAACTTGTCGTTTTTATAAAGCGCAGTATTAGTCGCTTCAACCCTAAAAAATGTCCCGCACTAAGCGGGACATTTCGTTATGTAAGATAGCTCTTAACTCTTAACTCTTAACTTTAAGCCATTAGCCATGATCTCGGAAAAATTAACTCTTAAACGTATTCGAGAGTTCTTTTAGTGATGTTGCCAATTCTGCTTGTTCTTTCGCTGTCGCCGCAATTTGAGTCGCGCCCGTCGTAGATTCTGTCGACTTCTGCTCTACCGCCACTACGTTCTGAGCAATGTCTTGTGTCACTACCGCTTGCTCTTCTGTTGCCGTTGCAATCTGCTCTGTCATACTGAATATCTCGCTCACAGCACCAGAAATATCTTGTAGCGTTTGTTCTACGTCTCGCGAATCTTCAACCGCTCTTGATGACATTTTTTTACTGTTATCAATCACATTGAACGCTGTTTGTACATCAGACTGTAGCGAACTAATGAAGCCTTCAATTTCCAACGTCGACTCTTGAGTGCGTTGAGCCAATGTACGGACTTCATCAGCTACAACAGCGAAACCACGACCTTGTTCACCAGCACGAGCCGCTTCGATCGCAGCGTTTAGCGCCAACAAGTTTGTTTGATCAGCAACCGACTTAATCACATCGATCACGCTATTAATATTATTACTGCTTTCGTGTAGATGAGTAATTTTCTCAGCTAAGCCGTTAATCTCAGACGCTAAGATTTCAATCGATTCATAAGAGTGTTGGACCGTGCTCAAGCCCTCTTGTGACTGTTGATCCACCATTTTCGCCGAAGTCGCCGTTTGCTGCGTTTTAGCCGCGACTTCATTCACGGTTGCCGAAAGCTCCTCAGTTGCCGTTGCAATCAGCCCAATTTGGTTTTGTTGCTCAACCAAGGTATTGGAGTTGTATTGGCAAGTTTGCGCCGTCTCTTCTGCTGCCGAAGCGAGTGTTAAGCTCGATTGAGACAAGTTGTCGATCACCTGCGAGAACTTCTCTAAAGTTTCGTTAAGCGATAAAGATATCTGGCCAAGCTCGCTACTACCTACGTAAGTCGCACGAACTGTCAAATCATTATCATCACGAACTTTTGAAAGCACTAAAGTAAGGTCTTTCACTCGTGTGGTTAGATCGGTTATAGCCTTGAAGCTAACAAAAGTTGCAAACAAAGTAATCACAACAAACATCGCGATACTCGCCATCATGGCAGTCTGCGCTTCTGTCGTTTTTTGTTCCGTGAGTGCGATCAGTGAATCAGCTAACTGGTTCTCTGTTTTCTTCAACTGAACAATACGCGCCGTTGATTGTGCAAACCAGTAAACAGGGTCAACATCAAAACCACTCATTTTCGATTGTGCAAGCTGTCGAAGTTTTTCAACTTCTGCGACAGATCGATCATTCAATTGTTGCTCAAAAAAACTCACATTGCTTGGGGTGCTCAGCACTTTAAAGTTAGAGAAATAGGTATTTTGCTCAGTCATTAAAGAGATAAACCTCACAAGCATACCCGGGCCAAACTCATTTTTAGAGAAGGTATTATTGAGTACAGCACGTTCAATACCAGCACGCTCTTTGCCTTGCAAGAAGTTGTAGTAAGCGATGGTTTCTGTAGTAATGGTGGCATCCGAACTCAACTCTGCAATCAATGCCGATACGCTCAATAACTTTGCGTTAAGTTGAGTGTAGTAACCTAGAGCCTCAGAAAGTGGGATAGATTGAGAGTCGACTCGATTACGAATAGAAGTGATCTGATTGAGGCTTCGGCTGATTTCTGTATTCAACTTTGTGATTTGCGGTAAATCGATATCAGCCGACTGCCAATATTCGCTTCTCTGGTCACGTCGAGTATCCGCACTTGCTCTTTGTGAACGTAGTTCACTGACAAACTGAGTACCCTGTGAGCCGATAAAACCGGCAGTCATTCCACGCTCTTTCTGTAACTCGTGCACTAATTCACTGTATACAACCGACAAACGCGTCAGTTGGTTTAATGATGACATTTCACTGGTGGTCTCTACGCCTTTTGATATCGCAGAAACACTAAGCCATAGAAAGCCTAAGATCGGCAAAATAAGCAAAGCGATGATTTTTTGCTTAAAAGACATATCGGTTAATTTCATTTTTATTCCCTAGCAGCTAACAAATCTCTTTCTGGTTGTAATTAGACACACTTATATATCAATGTGCCCTTGTTGAGATCATATAATTATTCAGTTTTAGTAATTACCATTCCCTATCGGCGGCAATCGATAAACCTAACACTTAACCTTGTAGAACTCATTGACTTGTTTATAAAACTGTTAGCTATGCAACTTAAGCGGAAAACAAATACGATCTTCAACATTTTTCCGGCGCAAGTGACTGAAAATTGACAGATTTTACATAACCACAAAGTGGTAGACCACACTAACTGTACAAGCCTTATCAAGCTATGTCCTCACGACCGTCTATATATTCAACATCAACTATGTATAATGCCGAGCTCGTAAAATTAACGTAGATGCATAATTAGAGGTTTTTTATGGATTGTCCTGCTTGCGAACAAAACATTGGATGGGAATGGGTAGAAGAGGCAGCAATTGAACCCAACGAAGAATTCAACTGCCCAGAATGCGATGAAATTTTAATGTATACCATTGATGAAGGCACCTATTACGGTGCGCAACATAAAACCGTAGAAGTTGTTGACGCATAAATTGCAGCCTGCAGTTACACACTAGCCATTTTGTTTCAATCATTTAGCAAATAACTAGACTAAGCAGCCTGTTTTCTTACTGGTGTGGCTTTACTAGAACGAGCGTTCAGCATAAAATATTGAGTATGTGTTCAGTTTAATGAAGTAGATGTTATGGCTAAAACGGCAAAGTTCGATAGACAAGATGTAGTAGACAAAGCAACTAACCTGTATTGGGAAAAAGGCTTTCACGCAACATCTATGCGTAACCTACAGGACGTGATTGATATGCGCCCGGGAAGCATCTACGCGACTTTTGGCAGCAAAGAAGGACTGTTTAAGGAAACTCTTGCTCGCTATACCGAACTTGGCATCCTCAATCTGAACCGCTTTCGCAATGAAACTGACTCGCCCATTCAAGCACTCGAAAACTTTGTAAGACGCGTTGTTGTCGAGTCTAAACAGAGTTCACCTAACGGCATGTGTATGCTGGCAAAAACGGTTGCTGAACTCACTGATGAACATTCAGAATTATTGGAAGAAGCAAAGAAATCACTAAAGATCATGGAAGGTGAATTTGCTAAAGTGATTGCGGAAGCACAAGAGCTAGGTGAGATAAGCAAAGAGCGAGAACCCGCTCAACTTGCTCGTCATGTTCAGGTTCAAATTGCAGGCTTGCGTACCTACGCGAAAACCTGTGACGACATCGATTTGCTTAACTCAATGGTTGAAGACGTATTTAAGTATCATCCTTTCTAAAAGCTGAGCTTATTTAGAAGCCATACAAAAAGACTCCACTGTTAGCCTAAAGCGCTAGAGTGGAGTCTTTTTAGTTTTGATCTAGTTAAGTTAACTTTACAGTTTGAGGGTTACACCTTTCTCATGATCAACGCCTGCGCATTAAGCATCGCCTCTTTGGTGCTGACATCTAACGTTTTGACATTCGCAAAGCGCTCGACTTCCTTAATCGCCACATCGTGAGCGAAGATCACCAACCTTGCCCTTTCAATGTCTTTTTGTGTAATGCGATTACCTATCCCGTTGGCACCTTGTGTTTCGACTTTAATCCGAACCCCAAGATGATGCGCCGCCTTTTCCAAAGACTTAGCCGCTAGGAAAGTGTGGGCAACACCAGATGGACAAGACGTGATCGCAAGTACATCCGCTTGCCCTTCTTCTGTCACCGAACCACCCGCAAACTGGTTAGAGTGAGCCTCACCTTCGACCACATTCTTTTTCAGCAGTATCACAATTAAAGCTGTTGTTAGTGCTCCCGCGAGTGTGCCAATGATGTAGCCAATCTTGCCATCTACCACAGGCAGCACAATCCAACCACCCCATGGCGCATGGTTAACCACATGAAACATAAAGCCAACCACATTACCGACAATACCACCAGCCACAACAGCAGGCAGAACACGAGCAGGGTCGGCGGCTGCAAAGGGAATCGCACCTTCACTGATGCCGATCATTCCCATGATTCCCGCTGCTTTTCCGGCTTCGCGTTCGTCTCGTTTAAACTTCTTCGGCGATATGAAAGTCGCCAATGCCATGCCAAGTGGCGGTGTACAAATTGCTATCCCGACGCCGCCCATCAACCATGGCTGAGTATTCACTTGCGTTTGAGCAAACAGTGTAGCGACCTTGTTGATCGGGCCGCCCATATCAAAGGCCGTCATCGCGCCTAAAATACTGCCGAGCACCATTTTTCCTGAGCCTGCCATGCCAGTCAGCATTTGGTTCATCTCAAGCATCACCTGCGCAATGGGGGCACCAATCACCCACATCACAGCCCCACAGGTAACAAACGTGCCGACAAGCGGATAGATGAAGATAGAGCTCAGCGAGATCATGCTGTCTGGCAGCTTGATCTTCTTAAGTAGATTAACCACAAAGCCCGCAAAAAAGCCGACCACAATCGCCCCAAGAAAGCCGGTGTTGTATTGATTGACCGCGACCCAAGAACCAATCATTCCGGGCGCTAAACCCGGTTTGTCGGCCATCGAATACGCGATGTAACCACCGAGTACCGCAGTAAACAGGGTTAGCCCCGCTATGCCCATTTGTGCGATATCAGCCAGAACGCCCCTCTCAGGCACAGCACCATGACCCGACATCATCACCGACAAAGACAACAGAACTCCACCTGCGACCACGAATGGGATCATGTGTGATGTGCCGTATAACAGGTGTTCTTTGAGTCGATTGAGAGATTGAGCCCAAGGGCTGAGTGGTTCGACGTAGACTTGATGATGGCTTGAGGCGTAGCTATCAAACGATTCAGAATTGGCTTCGAGAAACAACTCTTGAGCTTCCTCGACCGACTCAACCGCCTTTAATTTTGTAACAAAGTTATCTTCAATCAGTTTGGTCGAGATCTGAGCCAGTACCTCAATATGATGGTCATCATTGTTGTCGGGCGAAGCAAGCATAAAGAACACATCGGACAGTTCACCGCCATCGGCACCATAATCAATACCCGTTCGGCTAATCCCAACCGCAACGGCAGGCTTAGCAACTGCGGTACTTTTTGCGTGTGGAATGGCGATACCATCGTCAAAGCCCGTGTTACCTATGGCTTCACGCTTCCAGATATCATCAAGGAATTCACTTTTATTGGAGAGCTTACCAGAACGGTCGAGCAGCTCGACAAGCTCTTCAAATACCGCCTGTTTTGAGTCTGCCTGTAGTTCCAAGCAGATAATCTCGGGCTCGATAATGTCAGTGATATCCATGTGCCGCCTCGTCCGAGTACCAATTTGAGTGAATGAGATAAAGAGGTTAATAAGATGAAAAGATTAACGGTGTGGGGGCACTCAATATATAGGACGAAAGGTGCATTAACTGGATTATTGTAACCAAGAACTCAGAGTGTGACTTTCACCTTGGAATAAAAAACGCCAATCCATAAAATCCAGAGAACCCATAACAATATCGCCCCTTCCCTATGCGAGCTTTCCATACTGGATTTCCCATGCAAGATAGCTTTTGCAAAATAGCTTGTGAAAGGTAGCTTATGTAACGTAACTGGGACGAGATTAAGCCGAGAATAATAATGAGAATTGTAGCGGTAACTGCGTGCCCTACAGGCATTGCACACACCTATATGGCAGCTGATGCTTTAAATAAAACAGCCCCTAAATTCAACGTTTCAATCAAAGTTGAAACACAAGGCGCTATGGGTATTGAAAACTTACTCTCTGCACAGGACATTAGCCTCGCAGACAAGGTGTTGATCGTCTCTGATATCGACATTGAGCAGCCAAGCCGCTTCGACCCAGCTAAAACCTTATTCATTCCAATGGAAGAAGTGTTGTTGAGTGTCGATAAAGTCTTTATTAAGCATTGTCGAACTTAAACCTTTCATGAACGAGTATCAGATCACCTTCTTCGTTGACGATCCTGCCGCGAACTCACACATCGCGCAGCCACTTAGCCGCTTGGCAAAGAAATTCAAAAGTACCATCCGTATTATCAACATCACTCAAAACCGAACGGCTGATCTCTCCAAATCTGTTGCGATGTTGCAAGTGGGCCTAGTTCGTGGCGATTTATGTCAGATCACCGCGATCGGTATTGATGCCGAGCTAGCATGCTTCGTTCTTAAAGATGTGATTGCTGAGCATTACGCTATGGTCGGCTCACAAGTGAACCATGAGTTCTCGAAAGATCTCATCCAGCGTATGCCGCAGATTTGCCCACCTTGTGACATCAAGTGGCATCATGCCAAAGCACAAACTCAACTGACCAAATTTGAATGCTTGAAAGGGCTTGCTCATCTGGTGTATCCACAAGATCCGGATGAACTGATTCTGGCGTTTATTAAACGAGAGGAACGCTCTTCGACGTGTGTGTCACCTGGGATCGCACTGCCGCATGTGATGTTTGAATCGACTCAAGATCTCTCGATTGCAGTCATTGTCAGTGATGATCCTATTGATTGGGCATCACGCATTGGTGAAGTGCATGTTGCCATCGCTTTGGTACTGCCTACCAAGCCACAGCGAGAGCACATTGTGGCGGCCACTAATCTAACCAGAAACCTGCTTCATGATCAGGTCAATGAACGTCTACAAAAGACCCGAAGCAGTGTCGACCTACAAGCCCTGTTGATGTACATCTCTTCACGTCTGATTTAATTCTTCTCTCCCTTTTAAATTCATTTCCTTGATTAACTAAGTTACTCGCTCCATTGGTTATAATCTCCATTGTTCACACAATAAAAAACGGCTGAGCAATTACGCTCAGCCGTTCTATTCTAAATGGCTTATCTTGTAGGTTTAGTTACCTAAGCCGTTTTGTTCTCTTGTTTCGCATCTTCCACCGAGTCGTCCACGGCTTTCACCAGCATCAGACCAACGATAAACACGATACCGCCACACAGTACGAACATCATTCTTCCCCAGAATGGGTTCGGTAGAGCAAACATCGCCATCACGGCTACACCAGACACTGCAATCAGTGAGCCCAGCATGTGACGTTGTTTGTTATCCAATTTCTTCTGTGCTGTTGATTCAGAAACCAACGGTGTCGCAAGGTTGTTGAAGAAGGTATCGACATCTTTCTGACGAGACGCTTCTAATGGTTTGTAGAACAAAGTCGACAGAATGAAGAAACCACCTGTAAACGTTAAGTGAGCAATCAGACCTACCGCTACTTTCAAATCAGACCATTCACGGCCTGTTAGCGGCTCTAGGTTGAACCAGTTTTGTAGCATTTCAGCGGTAATCACGAAGCCTACGATGTAAGACACAATCGCGCCAACCACTAGCGTGCCCCAACCAGCCCAGTCCGGTGTCTTCTTAATGAAGAAGCCACAGAATGCTGGAATCGTCATTGGGAAACCGATTAATGCACCAACGTACATCATAGTGTCGAACAAGCTCAAACCTTTCAGCGAGTTGATAAACAGTGCGATAAGGATGATAGCGACACCGAAAACCGAAGACATCAACTTAGACACAACCATCAACTCTTTCTCTGTCGCGTTTGGACGAAGAATAGGTTGGTAGAAGTTGATAACAAAGATACCTGAGTTACGGTTTAAACCTGAGTCCATTGAAGACATAGTTGCTGCAAACATTGCTGCGATGAGAAGCCCCACCATACCTGCTGGCATGTATTGCTCTACGAAGTATAGGTAAGCGAAGTCGCCCGCTTTAGAACCAGCATCTGGGTAATGCGCCGCAAGATCAACGCCTTGCCCTGCCACGAACCAAGGTGGCATGAACCAAATGATTGGACCAATTGTCATCAGAATACACGCCAACAGAGCCGCTTTTTTCGCATTCTTTGAATCTTTTGCAGCTAAGTAACGATAAGAGTTCAACATGTTGTTGGTGATACTGAACTGTTTGAAGAAGATGAAGAATGCCCAGATTCCGAAGATGCTTACGTAGTTCAGATTGTTACCAGAAACAAATGACGCGCCTTCTGCAACAGGGAAATCGTTGATGATTTCAGTAACGCCACCACCCTGCACGATAGCCACAGCTGCACACGTTACCGTTACCGCCATGATGATAACCATCTGCATGAAGTCAGACGCGATAACCGCCCATGAACCGCCAGTAACCGACATCACCAGTACAACAAGACCGGTTAGAACGATGGTTGTCGTCATATCGAAGCCAAAGATGCCCGATGCAATAATCGCCAAGCCATTTAGCCAGATACCTGCAGATACAATACTGTTCGGCATGCCAGACCAAGTAAACACTTGCTCGTTGAAGCTACCAAATCGCATGCGTATCGCGTCAATTGGCGTTACTACACGCAGTTGACGAAATTTCGGAGCAAAGTACAGGTAGTTCATCAAGTAACCAAATGCGTTTGCTAGGAAGATTACCGCGACAGCCATACCATCGGCATACGCTTTACCTGCTGCACCGGTGAAAGTCCAAGCACTGAACTGAGTCATAAACGCAGTTGCGCCAACCATCCACCAAAGCATGTTACCGCCCCCGCGGAAATAGTCACTGGTTGTACTGGTGAACGTTCTAAACATCCAACCTATTGCGATAAGGAAAAGGAAATAAATTCCTACGATCAGAGTATTGAGTTCCATGAATTAAGTCTTCTTTATTATTAATATCTGAAGAGCATATTATCCATAGAAAATTTAATTTGTAGTATTATAAGTCAAGATTGTGATGGGACATATAAACCTGAATATTCGATTTCGAGGCATTAATTACGCGCTAGTAAACAAAGAATAATCCGACATGAAGTAAACATTTAAAATCAATCACTTAAAAGAACCTCAATCAGTAACTCGGACAACAATAACAAGATTTTGTCGTCTCGATAAGTGGTTTTTAATTTACTTAACATTCATTAAATGCATCGCGTTAATACATCAACTCTCACACGTTTAATTCAATTAATAGAGAGCGGAAATAATAAGCAACTCGCAAAGCTAACCCTTAATGTTATTAATTAGGGGTATTTAGTGAAGTGGGATAAATAGAAAAACGAGCTTAGAGATGAAGCGTAGGAATAAACACTAGAGGAAAACACAAAGTAAGTGACCACCACAGCTCAGAGCCAGCAGTGATGCTCTAGTCATACAAATTTCGGTCGTATAAGCTCAGGTCAGAAAAGGGAACTTTAGAGTATATTAGATTGAACCACGATATTCGGTTGGGGTTTTTCCTGTTCGGTTTTTAAATACTCGGCAGAAGTAGTTCACATCTTTAAAGCCACAGCGGACTGACACTTCATTGAGTTTGAAGTTGTACTTCTTAAGCATGAACTTAGCGCGGTCGACACGAACACGGGTAATGTACTCCGCCAGGGTCATGTGGCCTTGTTGATGGAACATTCGCGACAAGTGGTTCGATGAAATGCTAAAGCGAGAGGCAATGCTGTCTCGGGTTATTTGGCGGTGGAAGTTCTCTTGAATGTAGATACAGATCCCCTGATACACATCCTGTACTCGGCTATGAGATTTTTCTACGGGCGCTTCCAACATCGTCTTGCTGTATTGCAGTAGAGCTTGCAACAATAACTCATCCATCGGCTGCTTGTTACTCTCTCTCGCTAACGAACTTAGCGCCTCCAAAATGTTATCAATCGCAAACCCAGAACGAGTCTGAATACTGTGCTTTTGAATATCGTAAAAGCTCTCCTCGCCTTTGCGCTTACTCACCAAACTTAAACCCAGCTGACGACGACCAAATAGCATGCTCAACACCGAACAGTCGGTATCCCAGTTAGGTTTATTCCAACAGTTCGGAGGGATGAAAATTGCGTCTCCGGCTTTGGCAATAACGTTGGTTATTTTGCGATCATGACTCTCCATTTCATTAACGTACTCTCCGTCTAGCACCAACTCTAAACGTGGAAAGTTCACCTGGTAACTGCACGCTGGAGGCGTATGAAAATCTCCAGCAAACCAGATGTTGTGAAACGGTTCTCGCTCATTTAATACAGAGGAGATTAAGTCATGAAATATCATTTTTAAAACTCTTATGGGCAGCAATAAAGCTATGGGAATAGATATACTCCTTAGTGAAACATAGTGCTATTGAGCAAAATCACAATTTGAGATCTAGGTTACAAAAATCCAGTTTTAGAAATAAATCTCCAGTACAAAAACTGATGAATCACGTTATTTCCCAGATAACAAAACACGCCGAATCCCTTATAAATAAAAGCACCAAAGCATGATAAGTCTTGTCAACACAAGCCTAAAAACGACCACTCGACCGATCAAAATCACACTCCATTTATAACGCAACAATCATCCAGTAAATGCATTTTTTCTTCACTACAGAAGGTGAGTGATCAATTCCAGAATACCCCTAACAAAATAAAAACAGAGTAGGGGTTCATTATGATCACAACATTGATCAATCAAGATTTGATTAAGCTTTCGCTTAGCGCTGATTCAAAAGAAGACGTATTTAAAGAGCTGATAGACATACTTTATGCGCAAGGTCGAATTTCAGACAAAGCACAGTTTCTTGCCGACATTAAGGCGCGTGAAGAACAAGGCAACACAGGGTTTGAAGAAGGCATCGCCCTGCCACATGCGAAAAGCGCTGCGGTGATCAAACCCGCGGTTGTTATCGGCGTCCATCAACAGGGCATCGAGTACGGCGCCGATGACGGTCAGCCATCAAAACTGTTCTTCATGATTGCCTCTCCTGATGGCGGTGATAATCACCACATCGAAGTACTAGCAGAGCTTTCTTCAAAACTGATTGAAGAAGGCTTTATCGAAAGCTTTATGAATGCTCAATCTGAACAAGAAGCATTAGAGCTACTGCTTAGCAAGCCTGAGCCTTCAGAAACGGAAAACAACGTTGAGAAACAAGGCTTCATCATTGGTGTGACAGGCTGCCCAGCTGGCGTTGCACACACTTATTTGGCAGCTGAAGCGCTAGAGAAAGGCGCGGCGGCTCTTGGCTACGACATCAAGGTCGAAACTAACGGTTCTATTGGTGTTAAAAACAGCCCGACTCAAGAAGAGATCGAACGTGCAGACGCGATTGTCGTGGCTTGTGATAAACAGGTCGACATGGCTCGCTTTGCCGGAAAACGTGTCATTAGCACCAACGTAAAAGCACCAATCAAAGACGCGCAAGGCTTGATTAAGCAAGCTCTCGATGCACCTAGTTACCAAGCTGAACAAACGCCGACCAACCAATCTGTTGCAGAGAAAGCCTCACAAGCGCGTTCAGACCTTTATCGTTACTTGATGAATGGCGTATCACACATGATCCCATTCGTGGTGACTGGCGGCCTATTGATTGCCCTTGCACTGGCGATTGGCGGCGAGCCAAGTGAATCTGGCATGGCGATTCCTGCTGGCAGCATGTGGAACCAAATCCTAGAAGTGGGCGTGGTTGCCTTCACATTGATGATCCCAATCTTGGCTGGCTACATTGCTTACGCGATTGCTGACCGCCCTGCCCTAACCCCTGGCCTTATCGGTGGTTGGATTGCTAACAACGGCTCTTTCTATGGCGCTGACGCTGGTACTGGCTTCATTGGCGCAATCATCGCAGGCCTATTAGTGGGTTACTTCGTTAAATGGATCACCTCGTTTAACTACCACAAATTCGTGCAACCGCTTGTGCCTATCATGATCGCTCCGATCACTGGCTCTTTGTTCATCGCAGGCCTGTTCATTTTTGTTATCGGCGCACCTATCGCTGGGCTGATGGATGCTCTTACTGCACTACTAACGAGCATGAGCACAGGCAACGTGGTTCTGCTTGGCATCGTCCTTGGTGGCATGGCCGGTTTCGATATGGGCGGTCCGTTCAACAAGGTGGCGTTCCTATTCTCAGTCGGCATGATTGCCAGCGGTCAAACTCAGTTCATGGGTGCAATGGCGTGTGCAATTCCTGTCGCTCCATTAGGCATGGCTATCGCAACCAGATTGGGCCGTAAGTTCGACCTGTTCGAATCTTCTGAAATTGAAGCAGGTAAAGCTGCAGGTGCAATGGGCTTAGTGGGTATCTCTGAAGGTGCGATTCCTTTCGCGGCTCAAGATCCGATGTCGGTTATCCCAGCCAACGTGCTTGGTTCAATGACGGCCGCGGTAATGGCGTTCTCATTTGGTATCACCAACAGCGTTGCTCACGGTGGTCCGGTTGTTGCTCTACTAGGCGCAATGAACTACCCAATGCTGGCACTTCTGTGCATGGCATCAGGTGCGGGTGTGACTGCGGTTACTTGTATCGCGCTTAAAAATCTACGCAAAGCCAAGCTAACGACAGCAGCGGCTTAAGCCATTTCAACTCCAATGGCTTGAGCCCTTCTACTCTCCTTTTTTAGTCGCTAATACTTTAGTTACAAATAGGTCGAATAGAACTCAAGCCATGTTTCCCTTCATGGTGATTTCGATGTCTGATTTTTCTTTAGCGAACGATTCGTTCGTACAACGCTTTTTCTACCCTATGACCAACGTGATTCAAAACTACGCATGGGGTAGCCCTTCTTCGTTTAGCCAACTGTTTGGTATTGATAACCAGTCTGGTGAGCCGCAAGCGGAGATCTGGATGGGTGCTCACCCGAATGGTTGCTCAATGGTCACTGATAACGGGCAGCAGACCACATTATCGAGCTTGATTTCTAAGAACCTCAACCTGTTCTTAAGCGAGAAAGTAGCAAGTCGTTTTGGTGAGCTGCCATATCTATTCAAGGTGTTAGCAGCAGAGAAAGCGCTGTCTGTTCAAGTTCACCCGAACAAGCAACAAGCGGAATCTGGATATGCTCTTGAAGAGCAGCAAGGCATTCCGATGACAGCGGGTAACCGTAACTACAAGGATCCCAACCACAAACCAGAGCTGGTGTATGCCCTAACCGACTACACCGCGATGAATGGCTTTAGGTCGATCAACGAGATTCTTGAGCACTTCCATTACCTTGATATTCCCGAACTGCATTCGATGGTCAATGACCTCGCGGGCGACCAAACGCCTAATGGATTAGCGAGCTTCTTCGCGAGCTTATTGTCTTTGCAAGGTGAACAAAAAGGCATGGCGCTGACCATGTTGCTGGTGAAGGCGAAGCTTTCAGATACACCGGTGTTTCAGTTGATTTCAGAACTGGAAGATCAATACCCAGGTGATGTCGGCCTATTCGCACCACTGCTATTGAACGTGATCACCCTAAAGCCGGGGCAAGCCATGTATCTGGATGCCGAAACGCCCCACGCTTACATCAAAGGGACAGGCTTAGAGATCATGGCGAACTCAGACAATGTGTTGCGCGCTGGGTTGACGCCTAAATACATGGACGTGAATGAGCTGGTTTCTTGTACTCGATTTAATGAAAAGCCTGCGGATAGATTACTGCTCAGCCCTATTGAACAAGGTGATGTGATGGAATACGAAATTCCAGTGGAGGATTTTAAGTTCTCTATCGTGCAAAACTCACATCAGCGACGGATCACTACCGAAGGTGCCGAGATCCTACTACCTCTCGACGAATCTATGGTGCTTACTCACCAGTGCGGCGAAACCTGCGTGATAGAGAAAGGCCAATCGGTATTCATTCCTGCTTATGCTGAGAGCTACAAACTGGACTGCGTTGGCCGAGTAGCGCGTGCTTACAGCTAGCTCCCTTAGAACTCAGTACAAAGTCTTACTGCCCTGCTCATGCGGGGCATTTTTGTTTCTGATGAGGCCGCTCGGCGTATCAAAAACATAATCAAAAACACCATCAAATATGACCCATCTCACACTGGATGAATGATGCAAATCACACTTAATTTTGCTTGGTACAAATGTACAGTGAAGGGCTTTTATTTGCTATTTCGCGAATGCCGTTAATCCATTAATTTTAATTCAAGAACTTCAATAGTGAATGAGTTAATAAATGGTCACACAGCTAACTAACGTCAACTTAATTAATAACAACCTTCAAGCGAATAATAAAAAAGAACTGTTTGAAGAATTGGCAAGCATGTTATTTAAAAACAACCGAATCAGTAATAAAGAAGCCTTCTTGGCAGACATTGAAATTCGCGAATCTCAAAGCATTACCTCAATGGACGGCATCGCTTATCCGCACTCAAAAAGCAAGGCTGTCACTGAGCCAGCAATCGCTGTCGGTGTTAAGCGTGAAGGCATTGAGTATGGCGATGAAGACGGCATCAATCCAACCGTGTTTTTTATGATCGCATCACCAGACAACGGTGCTGACCATCATATTTATGTACTACAAGAACTGTTTGGAAAATTCAGCGATGAATTTATTCAAGATATCCATAACGCAAAAGATGAACATCAAATCCTTAATATTTTAATTAATTCATAAGGCGTAGAAAATTATGAGTACCCTAGCAAATCAAGCTACCAATACTAGCAATAAAAATAGTAGTAGCGACTATAAAAAAATCCTTAGTACCATGAAAGGCCATCTGCTTTTCGGTACATCACACATGCTGCCTTTCATCGTAGCCGGTGGTGTTCTATTGGCTTTAGCGGTAATGGCATCAGGCAAAGGTGCGGTTCCAGCAGACGGTTTGCTGGCAGACATCTCTAATATCGGTATCAAAGGCCTTGTTCTTTTCCCAATCATTCTTGGCGGCTTTATTGGTTACTCTATTGCAGACAAACCAGCACTTGCACCTGCGATGATCTCTTCTGGCATCATGGCTGACATGGGCGGCGGCTTCCTTGGTTGTATCGTGGCAGGCTTTATCGCCGGTGGCGTGGTGTTCCAACTTAAGAAGATCCCGCTTTCTGCGAACATGACAGCGCTGGGTGCTTACTTCATCTACCCGCTTCTAGGCACGTTAATCTCTGCAGGTATCGTACTATGGGGCATCGGTGAGCCAATCAAACTGTTCATGTCTTCAATGAACGAGTTCCTAGCTTCAATGGCTGGCGCATCTAAGATGGTTCTGGGCACGATCCTTGGTGGTATGACGGCGTTTGATATGGGCGGCCCTATCAACAAAGTAGCGACCCTATTTGCTCAAACTCAAGTAGACACGCAACCTTGGCTAATGGGCGGCGTAGGCATCGCAATTTGTACACCACCTCTAGGCATGGCACTGGCTACGTTCCTATTCAAAAACAAGTTCTCTAAACAAGAGCAAGAAGCAGGTAAAGCAGCAGCAATTATGGGTTCTATCGGTATCTCGGAAGGTGCTATCCCATTCGCAGCAAACGACCCAATGCGTGTACTTCCTTCAATCGTAGCCGGTGGTATCGTTGGTTGTGTGTTTGGCTTCATGACAGACGTTCTACTGCACGCACCATGGGGCGGTCTAATCACTGCGCCAGTATCAAGCAACATTCCAATGTACGTCGTCGGTATTGCGCTAGGTTCACTGACAACAGCGGTTATCGTTGGTTTCTGGAAACCAGTCGCGGTTGAAACCGAAGAAGACATGGTTGAAGCACCAGTACAAGCTCAAACAGCTCCTGTAGCAGGCGAAGGCGAGTACGACATCGTAGCCGTAACATGTTGCCCTTCTGGTGTTGCACACACCTTCATGGCAGCGAAAGCACTAGAAAAAGCAGGCTTAGCAGCTGGCCTTAAGATTAAGGTAGAAACACAAGGTCAAAACGGCATTCAGAACCGCATCAGCGACCTAGATGTAGCTAACGCGAGACTGGTTATCTTGGCTCACGATATTCAAGTGAAAGACGCTCACCGCTTTGCGAATGCGAACGTGATTGAGTGTTCAACGAAGGAAGCAATGAAGAAAGCTGCGACTATGGTGGCTATCTAAAACCTGAAACAAGTTAGAAGATAAAATTACTACCCCCTAGTAGCTAAAATCCCCATTCGTTTTGTCAGCGAATGGGGATTTTTTATTGGTAGACCGACAAATCCTTCTCGATAATCAGTCATCTGAGTGTCTGTCATATAATATGAAAAGAAACTCGTTATGTTGCTGAACATGGTTCTGTTTCAGAAGTGATACTTTCTTTTAACTGTTTGGACGGCACCGGATAGCCAAGATAATAACCTTGGGCTTGTTCGCAATTTAACGTTTTTAAAATTGACAACTGTTGGGCATTTTCAACCCCTTCAGCCACCACATGAATGCCAAATCCTCGAGCTATATCAATGATCCCAGACGTTATGGCTCTAGAACGATAATCATCTTCTAACCCATTGATATAACTGCGATCAACTTTAATCTCATCAACATCCAACTTACTGAATATACCAAAAGAAGTGTAACCAACACCAAAGTCATCTATCGAAAAAGATACCCCATGCTTTTTTAATTTTTGAACAGCGATTGCACACTGATCTATATCTTTTAAAATAGCGGTTTCAGTGATTTCAAGACAAAGTAAGCGAGCAAATTCGGGGTCCTTTCGTAGATAATTATCCAGATGGTCCATGTCATCCACGCTATTTAGCTCTACCGCTGAAATATTGACCGAGACACTATTAAGGACACTCCCAAGCAAACCACAAGCTCTTAGTTGTACCGCAGTTTTCTCTAGAACTAACGTGGTCAAATCTCGACAAAAATGATTCTCTTCTGCTAGCGCGACAAAGATATCAGGTGAAACAACACCATAGCGTTCATGCGTCCAACGGGATAACACTTCCACACCTGAGACGAGTCTATTTTCAATGTTGTATTTCGGCTGAAAAACAATATCAATCGCTTTGTCATCAATCGCTTTACGTAACTCTTGCACCATTTCTTGACGCTGGCGTTCAAGCTCTGTGAGTTTGGGGTCATGAAATTCAATCGAATTTTTGCTTTTTTTTGCTTCCGTTAAAGCATGGGTCGCTGACGCCATAAGTTGTTTGGCATTATGACCATCCGAAGGAAATAGGGCGGCACCGATACAGCAAGTTGCGTTGGTATTATAACGATAAGCACATTGGTTAAATCTACGATGTACGAGAGCAATGTAGGATTCAATATCTTCTTTATCATTGAGTTTGACTAAACACGCAAAACCATCGGAGTGTACCCGAGACGAAAGCGGTAGATGCTCAATAGGAAGTTCAATAGATCGTGCGATATCTTTTAAAAATGAATTAGTGTTTTCAAACCCAATCTGGTCAGCGACAGATTTGAAGTTATCAATGTCGAGTAAGAAGAGGACATAATGGTCAGTGACCTGGGATTTTTTCAGTCTTTTGTTTAAATATCGATAAAAAACTGATGGGCTATGAAGTCCAGTTACACTATCAAGGTCGTTGGCGCTCTCTAAATCACGATTATTTTTCCGAACCATTATCCACAATAAAGTAGACGTCAGAACGATAAAGATCAGACCTTTGATTGTCTGTGCTAAAGCATGTTCTTGTAAGTCATTTGATAGTGATTCAACCGCAAGATCAGAGAAAAAAACCCATAATGATGACAGTATTAAGTAGCTGAGTACTATATTTACCGGATATCGTTTTATCTTATTCATCGTTAGCTGCTGTCTCTCAATCTAATGTGTCATGACTCATATGTTATAAATTGTCCATAACGTAGCACTAACATAAGTCACAATCTACCGTTCGAGCTTTTATTTTTTAACCTTAGTTTGGCAATTTTCATCACAGCTCTAAGCAAAAAAAACATTTTAAGGTTAAAACATTACAAAAACAATTTGTGAGAATGCTAGGTATCCACTGAACTAACTCTTAGTCAAACTAGGAGTTGCTTACCGCTTTTGTTGGTATCGAGTAATTGTTATGTGACTCTTCAATCACAATGGTATTTCGTCCTTTGAGCTTTGCTTGATAAAGAGCTCTGTCCGCGCGCGCGACACAGTCTTTCCAATTTTCATTTTCTGATAGCAAGCTAATACCAAAACTTGACGTAATTTTCAGGGATGGTTGTTGCTCAAGTCTGATCTTCTGAATCGCCGAGCGTAGCTTTTCTGAAAGCGCAGCGGCTCGTTCCAGGTTCGAATTGGGTAACCAGATAAGAATTTCATCTCCTCCAAGCCGGAAGACCGTATTAGGTAAATCGATTAACATCAATACCGTTGTCGCTAAAGCTTTAATCGCATCGTCACCTACAAGATGCCCAAACTGATCGTTCACTTGTTTAAAGTTATCGATATCCAGTAATACAATGCAAACCGGCTTATAATTCACCTGTACTTGATGTTTTTTTACTGCCTGATCCAGAGCTCGACGGTTCTTTAGTGCCGTAAGAGGATCCTGTTGTGAAAGGCATTGAAGTGAATGTACGAGCCTCGAGTTTATCAACCAAAGCATTGAGAAGGACATAGATACAATAAGAATAATACTTAAAATATACGTATATTCATTTAAGTAGTTCGCGCTGATAAGGCTATTCATCTCGTTCAATGAAAAATGCGTTTTTATAGCTCGAAAAGTCATAAAAAAGCTATAAATAATAAAAGGCAAAGCCATCATATTTACAGCCAACGAAAGATCATTCCTTTTCCCGTTCAGTATCACTATAGCCGAACTTGCGGTTACGAATGCTAAGTAGAGACTCATAACAATAATGCGGTTTTGAATAGACTGTTCGTAATAAGTAAATTGAACAAAACTTACTAAAACCAAAAACAGTGCAATGCGACTATATTGAACAATCTGACGTGAATGACGACGAAAAACAGTCAAACTATGTAGTACCAAATGAAAACCATAAGCAATGGTTAAATTTCCAACAATAATACTCATAAAGTCCGAGATAGAGCCTCTCAAGCTTAATAGTATGGTACCACTGCCAATCACGAACATAGATGATGAAAAAAGGGAAAGCCCCAGGACTTGTTTCTGAGCTGACTGGAATAATAACAAGCCAATACTAAAGATAAGTGAGAATATAATGAAAATTATACTTAGAGTTCTTATATCTAACGGGAAATTATCCATATTTTTCCTTAAATAGGATAGAAAATCATATCATATTGCTTTTATTAAACATGACATGTTGTTTTCTACCTTCCTTCTCTCATTTCAATTTTTCATCAAGCAAATTAAAATGCACTAAACTGCATAGCACCGCAACAATACAGGCGGCCGAGTATAGCAATTTTTAATACAAATCACATCTCTGAACCATTTCTCCTACCTTGAGAGATTTTGTTCTATGGAACGAACTGATATAAGGGTTAGTAAAAAATCAAATAGCTCCATAAGCGATAATCCAGTTCTTTAAGTTACTGCCTTTCTTAGTTAATCCATTATAAATAAAGTGGGTAACAGTTGAAATATGTCACTACCTGAAATAGGGTTAAACAGGTATTTTCAGAATAAGAACATCAGCAGGACATTGATCAGATATTTATGACCAACGTCCCTTTTCTTCTATTTCTTATTTCTATTTTTATACTCAATGCCTTCGCTTCGTCATATCAGAGCTCGCATCAGGATTATCTATTCTTTGATATAAAGATCCTTAGAATAGATGCGCCCTTCAACGTTGTTCTTAGCAAAACCACCGACACTTGGTCGCACTAGGCGGGCCTGCATGTAGTAATAGATTGGCGCGATAGGCGTATCTTCAGCCAGTAACTGCTCGGCTTGATCATAGAAACTTTGGCGATCTTGCTCATTGGTTGCGGCTAATGCGCTGTCCATCGCAGAGTCGTACTTGTCGTTGTTGTAACGAGCAAAATTACCCGATGACTCAGAGCGCAATAGGCTCAAGAAGGTCGACGCTTCATTGTAGTCACCACACCAAGACGCTCGCATTACATCAAAATCACCTTGGCGACGTGATACTAGGTAAGACTTCCACTCTTGGTTTTCCAGCTCAACTTGCGCGCCTAGGTTGCCTTTCAGCATTGAAGCGATGGCCACTGCAATCGACTTGTTCGACTCACTGGTGTTGTAGAGCAATTTGAAATCCAATGGATTAGCTGCATCGTACCCCGCTTCTTTCAGTAGCTCTTTTGCTTTTTGGTCACGTTCCTTTTGAGTCCATGTGCTGTATTCAGGCTGAGTCGCATCAAAACCTGCCGTGTACTCATGGGCAAAAGTATAAGCAGGTAGGTTACCCACCTGAGTGACACCATTGGTGATCACATCACGCATCATTGAATACGATACCGCTTTACGCACTCGTGAATCGTCAAACGGTGGACGCGTGGTATTGAACGCGTAGTAGTAGGTACACAACAAAGGTACCGCGGTAAACGCATCTTGGTATTTGGTTTTAAGCTGCTGCGCCATGTGTGTTGGTACGTCAGACGTGATATCGACCTCGCCCACCGCATAACGGTTAATCGAAGCGTTTTGGTTTTCGAACGGAATGTAAGTCACTTGGGTTAGATTGGTATCTGAGCTATCCCAGTAGTTAGAATTCTTCTTCAGTTCAATCCGTTCGTTAACCACCCACTCATCTAAAACAAAAGCGCCATTCCCCACAAACTGCTTAGGGTCGCTCCACGGCTTATCGCTGTTTTCTAGCGTTGCCTTATGAACGGGCATCATAGATGTGTGACCCGTCATCGCAACAAAGTACGGCACTTTGCTATCAAGATCGAACTTCACCGTGTGTTTATCGACAGCAGAGATACCGAGCTCTTCGACGGGCTTTTTACCTTCTGCTACGTCAGCAATATTGTTGATTTTGGTAAGCTTGAGATACCAAACATTCGGCGAAGCAAGTTTCGGGTCTACCGCACGTCTTATCGCATACACGAAATCATCGGCTGTCACCGGATCGCCATTCGACCATTTAGCATCTTTACGTAGGTGGAATACAAACGTCTGGTTGTCTTCGGTTTCCCAAGATTCCGCAACACCAGGAGTAATGTTGCCATCGCGATCTTGAATCACTAAACCTTCAAATAGGTCTCGTAAAATGTGCATTTCAGGCAGGCCTTCAGCTTTCGCAGGATCGAGTGTCGCCGCTTCTGCATCATTGGCACGAACTAAGTGTTGGTCTTTTGCCAATGAAACACCAGCAGGTAAGGTTTCAGCAACGGCTGTCACTGCGATAAAAGGGGTCAATAGAGATGAAATGAGTAAAGCCGTTGAATGTTTTTTAAAATCCATGTTTGTTTGCTCTCCTAGCCTATCTTTGAAGCAAGTAATAAAATTAACAATGTGACGGTTGACGAGTTTTGACGCTATGGTTTATTAAATAGAGGTCATCTAAATAGTAATTATAGCAATCACAGTAAGTAAGTGTTCAAAAATAGCGCAGGAAAAAAGCTTGAGAACAAGGCGGCTTTTTTCGATAAGTAGTTATTCTACAATCAAAAAATCTAACGACGTTATCGAGATTTTTAACAAGCTAAGGTGAACAGTTATTTACTACGATTGGTTTTACTATTTGATAGTACTTGATCAATCAGGAGATTAAGGTGAGTTTAATTCCAAGAACGGAAAGAGCTGCGTTTTCGATAAAGCCGCTGTCATATGGAAAATCGGTGTTAGGTGCGCCTTTGCTCTACTTCCCCGCACAAATAGAAAGCGAATCTCGCGGGCTGATTTTAGCAGGCACACACGGCGATGAAACCGCTTCTATCGCGGGTTTGTCTTGCGCCCTAAGAAGCTTGCCTGCCGCCAACTTACGACACGATGTGATTCTGTCGATGAACCCAGATGGCAATCAGCTAGGTACCCGCGCTAATGCTAACCAAGTCGATTTGAACCGCGCCTTTCCGACTCAAAACTGGACTGAAAACGGCACCGTCTATCGCTGGAGTTCCCACACACCTGTCAGAGATGTCAAAGTGAAAACCGGCCAAGCCAACCAGCTCGAACCAGAAGTGCAGTCACTCATCAACCTCATTGAGCAACGCAAACCCAAGTTCGTCATCTCTTTCCACGAACCTCTCGCCATGGTCGACGACCCAACTCAATCAGAACTCGCCTCTTGGCTAGGCAAACAGTTCAACCTACCAATCGTCGAAGACGTTGATTACGAAACCCCAGGCTCATTCGGCACTTGGTGCCAAGAAAGAAACCTACCGTGTATTACCGTAGAATTACCACCCGTTTCTGCGGATTTGACTATCGAACAGTATTTGGATGCGTTTGTGGTGGTGTTGGGGTGTGAGGGTATTGTTTAGAGAAACACGTTTGGGATATTTCTGAGTTAGAGAGAGGCGTAAAAGAGTTTCATATTTTTTACGCCTTTTTGTAGATTAATTTAGAGCTAGCTAATAAAAAACACTAAATCGCCAATAGATACGATTTAACAGACGCAAGACGTAAAGTGGCCCCACCAATGATGTCTATAAAACCGAGTATAGGGTAAGGCTTAGACGCACTGATCCATGCTGAGCCTGTCGCGCCAATCGGTATTTTTTTCATCGTTTCTTCATCAATTTCTAAAATAACGGTTCGACCAATTGCTGGAGAGCCCCTTTGAATGTGTGCCGAAACTCGCTGCTCTTGTGGGAGTAAATTTCCTTGAGCCTCACCGGTTGCTTTTACTTTGCTGTGAACTCGAGAGCGGAAAATTTGCCCCGGAAATGTATCAATAAAGAACTCACTAAACTGACCTTTTTCGATATTGGCAAACGCTTGATCAGGGATACGCATTTCGACAAATTTCTTCGATGTATCCCACACATGCAGAGAACCAACTCGAGATCCATCAGCAATAAAAACATGGGTGATCATGCCATTAAATGGCGCTCGAACCGTAAGGCGGTCAAGGTCAAACATCAAGCTTTGTTTCTTAGCGAGCAAGCCATCTTTCTTGGCGTGCAACACGTTCAACTCAGCCATAAAAAACTCAACGTTGTCTTGAGTTTCTTCTAACTCTTTAAGGCTAACATGTTGCTCTAAGTTCTGGTTACGCGATAGGTTTCGCTTAGCTTGGGCCACTTTCACTTCTTGAGCTTCAATGGTTCTATCAATTTCAATCAGACCAGAATCAACCTCAGAAATCGACGCAGAGATCAGATCATCTTTGAGAGTGTAAAGCACTTCGCCTTTTTTCACATCGCTATTGTGATCAACGTATATTTTGTCGATGTGTTGACCAAGTGTTGGAGACATCACAGCATGGGGGGCTTTGACGGTGGTTGAATTGGTCAAATCAATCGGCGAATAAAAACGATGGCCGACAAACAAACTCACCAGTAACAGCAAGCCAATCACAACAGACACAAAGTAATTCTTTGGGGTTCGTTTGATTACATTAAATTTGAATAACAACCAAACCACTAATATGTAGGGGAGCATAATCTCTTTCATTACGAAGCGCCTCTAATCCACTGTTGTAATTTATCCCAGTCCGTCACAATCGCGAGCACCGCAATAATCCAGAGCGGTTTGTAAAACATGCCCAATATGCACAGCCAAAAAATCAACTTGGCCTGAGCCAAACCACGCTCTTTAGCAAGGTGTTTGGGAATAGAATGGACATACCATAGCTTGCTCAATGTCCATACAAGGATGCCCAATGTGACTGCCACAATGAACCACATGAACAACGTCGATTCTAGAATGTTGTAGACCGAAGGATACGCATCGTAAACCAAGGTAGTTGGATGAATCTTCATACGATTTCCTAAATTATCATCCCGTCTCTAAGGCAAAGCCATTGGGACTATTCCAATCACTTAAGCACTTATGTACTTATGTACTTATGTGTTTACGCACTTAAGCGCTGAGCCCGGAATGAACGAAAAAAGCCGTCTATCAATACCCATTGTCATCGGTATCAATAGACGGCATACACTTTATTGTTCTAGGTACTTAACACGAACTTCTTTGATTTTGCCGTCAAATTTGAACGGCATATCATCATAATAAGCTTGTGATACTGGCGAGCCTAAATCAGAGCCAATATCAAACCCATCATTGAATGAGAAGAACGAAGGCGCTGTTTTTGGAACCACACCAGAGGCGAACGTTTCACCATTCACCTTGATGGTGATATCGAAAGGCGTAAACGGCCCCGGCTTAGTCGCTTTAGATTCAACTTCTATCGTCACTTCACCTTCTGGTAACACTTTCTCAGATTGGATATGTGTGTGTTCCATCAAAAACAGGTTGTACTCATAGTTAAGTTTTCCGTCTTTCACGTACACCGTCATACCACCTGAGAATGCACCGACCGCGTAGAGCACACCATTCGTATCAGGAGTAACCACCGCATCAAACTCGACGAGCGTAGAACGGTTGCCGACTTTTGGTGCTGCAATTTCAGGGATTCTGGTGATTTCATCAGGATACGTCCATTGCGTATATTTACTCTCTGGCGCATCTTGCGGGCTGTGTGCTGCAGTAGACCATAATGATCCACCAATCGGGAATGCTTTGTTATCCTGCGCTTCTTGCCTGAAAATCGCCTTCATTTCTTCCAGTTTTTCAGGGTACTTATCAGCCAGATCAACCGCTTGAGACCAGTCCTCATCAATGTGGTATAGCTCCCATTTATCAGTTTCAGGGCTCCACTCTCTAAAACCTTCGGGCATACCTTGAACCCAAGGTGCTCTTGGCCCAAACGCACTCGCAAACCAACCATCATGATAGATACCGCGACTGCCTAAGATCTCAAAGTATTGGGTTTTCTTCTGCCCTTTCACATCCGCATCGTCAAACGAATAAGTCATGCTTTTACCATCGATTTCATCTTGAACATGACCGTTGACCACTTTAGGTGGTGTAATGTCTAAGATGTCGTAGATAGTAGGCGCGATGTCGTTAACGTGATGGAATTGCGAGCGTGGCGTCGCATCGGGTTCAATTTTCGCTGGCCAACGCACCGCAAGAGGTTGACGTGTTCCACCAAAATGAACCGCAACTAACTTGGTTGATTTATAAGGGGAGCTGCCTGCCCAAGCCCATGCTGCATGCGCCATGTTCTCAAATTTAGGACCGCCTAGCTCATCAATTGAACCGACCTTATTCATCGCTTCAATTTGTTGCTTTGTCGTGGTTGGAATGGCGTTTTGAGCGAGCAATTCAGCAAGCGTGCCGTTTTGCCCTTCCGATGACGCGCCATTGTCACCCCACAAGTAGAAGAAGACAGTGTTGTCTTTGTAGCCAAGCTCATCGATTTCATCGACCAAACGACCAACCTGAGCGTCGGTATGCTCAATGAAGCCGGCGTACACTTCCATTAAACGTGCTTGGAATGCTTTTTCATCTTCAGGTACATCGTCCCACGCAGGCATACTTTCAGGCCTTGGTGTTAGCTGCGCGTTTTCAGGAATCCAACCCATTTTCTTGGCTTTTTCGTATACGTCTTTTCTGTATTCATCCCAACCTGCGTCAAATTTGCCCTTGTACTTATCAGCCCATTCTTTAGTTACATGGTGAGGGCCGTGTGCCGCACCACTAGATCAATACATCATGAAAGGTTTGTCAGGCTGCAGAGACTTGTGCTGACGCATCCACTTTATCGCTTGATCCGCAAGATCTTCACTCATGTGATAGCCTTCGCGGTGGATTTTTTCTGGATCAACAAACGTGGTGTTTTCCACCATAGTCGGTTCATATTGAGATGCACCAGCACCAACAAACCCATAGAAATATTCAAAACCATAACCCGTAGGCCAATTATCAAAAGGCCCCGCAGCTGTGGAATCTAACGGGTGAGTGTTGTGCCATTTACCAAAAGCAGAGGTTGAATAACCGTAGTTTTTAAGTACTTCAGGAAAGGTCGCACTGGTTTTCGGGATCACCCCTGCATAACCATCCCAATCGTTAGCATATTCCGCAATAACACCCGCGCCAACACGGTGATGGTTTCGACCAGTAAGCAATGAAGCTCGTGTAGGCGAACACATCGCTGTCGAGTGGAAACGGTTGTAGGAAATACCTTCACCAGAGATTTCATCTAATGTAGGCGTATCGATTGGACCGCCGTAAGTCGACGTTTGGCCAGGACCTACATCATCGATCATCACGATGACGATATTAGGAGCATCTTCAGGTAAATGGTTGGAAATAGGACGCTTGTTATGAGTAGATTCAGCAAGAGTATGTTTGGCCACCGAGGTCGATGGCTGACTAGGAAACGGTAAGACCTCTTGTGCGACAGAACCCGCAGCAAAACAAGACATCATGATGGCACTAAGCTTTTTCATTCGGACACCTTTGAGAACAGGAATTAACTCCGGTCTACCTGTTGTGCTAAAGACATCCGTATACCGTCATTTAGCGAAGCAAAATAGATCAGAGATGTAAAACTCAATGGCGAGGGGTCAAAGAAAATAGCCTCAGCACCAATGTAGTTTTTCAGTGCTAAGGTTATTCAAAAGGGGGATATGCAGGTAGAGCGTGGCGTTTATATCAGCAATAAGTGGGGTTTATAGTACTAATCCGCGCATCCTAGGTGTGCTCGAATAGTTTCTCTAACTTTTATGTGGTTTTCTGTTTTTTGATAGCGTCGATGGTAAGCCAGACAGTATTCCAATGGCTTATGCTCTATCGGGTTTTCCAGTACTTGAAAATTTAAACGCTCTTGCCAATTGAGTGCAAGATGTCGAGGTACGATCGCAACTCTATCGCTGATGGTGACATCAAGCAGCATCGCTGAAATTGAATGGGTCTTGCATTGGATATTCCTACTTTTTGGACTCTCCAAGCGGATATGTTCGAATCCATCCATTCCTTTCCATTGGGTAGCTAATGCGACATGCCCCTCTTCATAGAATTGATTCCGTGAAATATGACCATGAATTCTTGGATGGTCACGACGGCACACAATAACGGTCGATTCGCTGAATAACGGCTCAGTGACAATGGAGTGGTCTTTGACCATAAATATACCCACGGCTAAATCGACAGATAACGATTTAAGTTGGTGCAGCAGTATTTCCTGATCTAATGGAGTATGTTCTATCATCATTGACGGTAGAACGGGCAAATCCAATGCCAGCGCCTCGTTCACATAAACCGAATAAGTAAAACGCTCACTCAAGGCATTTTGTATTTCATCAAACCCAACGCGAAATCGAGTGGCTAAACGAATGGCCATCGCGGTCGGTTTCATCGTCCGCCCCTCTCGATAAAACAGGGGCTCACCAATCTCTTGTTCCATTCGCTTTATAGATGCACTCACCGCTGGTTGCGTGATACCTATGGTTTCAGAGGCTTTGGTATAAGAGTGATACTGGTAAACTTCTAAGAATACTTTTATCAAATTCAGATCAAAATCCATGGTTTACCTTCTTACTCCGCAGCAATGTTTGTATTTTATACCACTTCCACAAGAACAGGATTGATTACGACCAATGGTCACCGAGCTTTTGCTTACAACTGCTGTCAGCTTCACATCTTGATAAGCCAATGCCCACATGATTTCATCTGCAAAACGACCAACAGATAATAGCCTACGCATTTCTTTCATGTATTGAGCACTGTACTCGAAGAATTTTTTATAGCCTTGGCAAAAATAGTTATGCCCTGGATGTCCGCTTGAACTGCGTTCAAAACGATGTTTTGGACACCCTCCATTGCAGGCAAACTGAAATGGGCATTTTTTACAGTCGGGAGTCAATGTTGTTTGTTTTTGTAGACCGAATTCAATGGCTTGCTGGCTGTTATTGCATTCAGAAATCGATTTATGATGAATATTGCCCAAACGATGTTCAGGGTATACATAATGGTCGCAATTGTATAAGTCCCCGTTCGCCTCAAGAGCAAAAGCATGACCACAACGTTCAGTAAAATGACACATTCCAGACTGCTGTCCGCACCAAGCACTCAACGTACTATCAAACATATTCACAAAAATGGAGCCCACATCTTTGCGTACCCATACATCAAAAATATCACAAAGAAATTCGCCATAGGCTTGCGAAGGCACCGACCATGACGTCACTTCCGCTAAAGGCTCATCGGGTAAGACAAGTTTTAAATCCGTTTCAGAACATGTTTGCTTCGCTCGTTCGACCAACGGAATAAACTGAATATACGTTGAACCAATCTCTTTCAAATGCTGATACACCCGCTTTGGATGCTTTACATTTTCATTATTGACGACGGTAAGCGTATTAAACTCAACACCATGCTTTTTTAACAATTCGATACCTTGCATAACTTGAGCATGTGTTTGTTTACCCGAGCGGGTGACTCGGTAAGCATCGTGTAGATCTTGTGGCCCATCAATGGACACACCGACTAAAAAGTGATGTTTTTTGAAAAACTCACACCAAGCATCGTTAAGCAAAATACCGTTGGTTTGAAAGGTGTGTTCAAGTTTTTTTCCCTTTCCGTACTGTTCACATAACTGCATGGCTTTTTCAAAAAACGCGAGCCCCATCATTGTTGGTTCACCGCCCTGCCAAGTAAATTGAACATGGTTGTTGCTTTGAGCTTCAATGGTCTGCTTTATATAGGAACTTAGCGTGTCATCACTCATTCGCCAGTTTGTTTGACGTTCAGGATAGAGTTGGTGTTTTTCAAGATAGAAACAGTAACTGCAATCAAGATTACAGACAGAGCCGGTCGGCTTAGCCATTACGTGACAATTGTGAGGTGCTTGCATGAGTGAACCTTATAGTCAGCCCATCCATTGTGGCTAATTAGTGAGAAGCGTCCATAAGTGTGTATCACCATTCTATAGGTTCAGTTTCTGGCTAAATAGTCGGTGGTGGTTACATTTACTATAAACAGGATTTATAGTTCATACCTCTGAATAGCTCAAATCCACGACCACCGACAAATATCGACACATTTTAGTGATTAACCAAAGCCTTCTTCTGCTCTCTACTCTTATATTCTTCTGCTTTGGTTCTGGGTGAGTTTAAAGTGTATAACTCGACATCTAGGCTTGTTAAACGAATCAGTGACGATAAGAAAGGGTCACAAAGTGAATACGGTTATCTTCATAACTTCCTGTTGGCTGGAGTGTCACGTTGTCGGCTGTGATATCCGCGGTTCCATTATTTTGATATTGATACGCTAAACCTAACTTGTTGCCAGATTCAAGCTCATACTCACTACCAAACCCAATGCGCCATTGCTGGTCAACGGGCAGTAGTACGTCTCGCTCATTCTCGTTCACTGGAGAAGAGTCGTAGCTAGCGCCACCATAAATCGTAAACTTATCCATCTTATGCGCTGCGCCAACGCCTACAGAATAGGTCCATGTATATTTGTCGTCATAATCTTCCCAGTTTTCAAACTTAGCGTTAACCATTACATCGGTTTGTTTGGAAAGAGCATGCTTAAGCCCCAAGTCGATACTAGTAACCCAAGACAAATTCGCGGTTGGATTCACATCTAGCGACGTTTCAATATCAATTTCATGGTCTGTTTTATGGCGATATTGCAGACCCAAGTGTGTATTGTCGCTCAACGTGTAGTAAGAGCTCAGAGCAAAAGAAGGAGCAACACTGTCACCGGTAGCAAGTTCTTCCAATTGAGTGTTCACGCCACCAACGACGTCTATCTTCATGTATTGAAGAATCAAAGAACCGCCAAGGGAGAGCTTGTCTGTAACTTGATATGAAACACCAGTTGTAATATCGACGACAGCAATAGCATTCTCTGAAATGGCATTGATTGGATTAGCGCCGACACCATTGCTATATTCAGCACCTAAGCCACCCGCGGAATGAAGACTAATTCCAAGTACCGCTTTCTTATTCACTCTTTTAGCATAAGAGGCGTGAGGTGCGATTAATCCCTTTGAGGCTTCAGTGCTTTCTCCTGAATCATCACGAGTGAACTGGTTGAATACATTGATATACTGAGCGCCCGAAACATACGAGCGATCTTCAATGCCAGAAAGTGCAGCGGCGTTTGAGATTGTTGCAGAAGAGTCAGAACTATTTGTAACGTTGGCGGCCCCTGCTGTTGCAACGCTTTTGGTTGTCGCTATTTGAGACATGCTTAAGCCAGCACTATTGACCCAAAAGGGGGAGAGAGTGGCACATGCAACCACAACATTGAGAGCGACTTGCGTCATCTTCATTTTATAGATTCCTTAGGATGTTTCGAGAGAATTTTTCGGCGTATTGCACACATGCAACAAGCCCACACTTGAACCATCCGCAATAAAAGCTAGAGCGTTCACGTAATTAGTAATTAAGTGGCGCCCGAACCTTTCTTGTCATTCAACTCAGCCACAAAACTCAATATTGTCTTGGATTTCGTTTAACTTAGACCAATTTCACTTGTAGATTTTCGATGCCCCGATTCATATCCGCATTTAACGTGTCATCACTCATTTAACAATTGATTAGGTGTCCAGGACAGAGTTGGTGTGTTTCGAAATAGAAAAGGGAGTTGCAACCAAAATGACAAACAGAACCCGTCGACTTGGCCATTAATGAAAACGGTCCATATAAGTGTGTTCCACTATTCTATAGGTTCGGTTTTGGTCTAAATAGTTGGTGGTGATTACATTTACTATAAACAGAATTTATACTTACTAACTTCGCAGTAGCGGGCTGAAGTTGGTTGCTTAGTCGGAGGTAATCTTGGGGAATATATCCACTTAATGAGGTTACTATTTGTAAGTCAGACTCCACTATCTGGAATAAGTGGGAGTAGACAACGTAACGCAGAGTTGGGCACTTTTGAGCTAGAAAGTGCCACGGTAAAAGTTCAACCTGAGAAGATTCTGGACAGAAACTTGCTAGCTCTTCAGCTCTAATTACAGCGTTCCGGTTAATTTTTAGTATCGCAAGCCATCATTAACAGCCAGTAAACGAGTAAAGGAATATTGAAAACCTAAAAAGCGACTGTTCGTTATTGCCTTTCCAACAGTATCTTTCTCAACAAACTTGCCAACTGATCTTGTTCTTGGCTACTAAGTACGCTCAGCATGTTATCCATATTAGCAACATGTGCATTTAATGCTGTGTCCACCAACTCAACTCCCTTTTGAGTCAGGGTAACTTTACAGCTGCGTCTGTCTTCTTCACTGGCAATACGTTGGACAAAACCACGTTTTACCAACTGTTCAATACGTGTACTGACCGCACCAGACGAAAGCATCAGAGTTTGATACAGCTCAGTAGGAGTGACCACAGTATCGCTGCGGCGCATAGTAGCCAAAATATCAAACTCAATACTACTCAGCCCATGTTCTTGAAAAACCGACTCCAAATTCTTCTTCCATATACCACTGGTTCGACGTAATCGCCCGACAACACCCATTGCTGAGCAATCCAGATCCGGCCTGACTGCAAGCCATTGAGCAAGAATTTTATCAACTTTATCTGATGTCATTTTTATCTCTCAAGTAAATATCTTTTCAAAAATATACTTGATTAAAGATTAGGCTTCCATTACTTTAATAAAAGTATCTTTTGTAAAAGATACTTTTATTAAAGTAATAACTAGTCAGTTAAGGAGAGTTATGAACAGGATTCAACAAGTTAAGACAATAGCGTTAACCGCAATTGCACCTATTATCTGGGGCAGTACCTATATAGTCACAACGGAAGCGCTACCTCCAGAAAGTCCGCTTATTGCTTCAACAATCCGTTCGCTTCCTGCTGGTATATTGCTTGTGCTTATTAGCCGAACGGGGCTAACTGGATTGTGGTGGCTCCGTATGGCAGTGCTAGGTTTTCTGAACATCGGGCTATTTTTCTATTGCTTATTTTTCGCGGCAACCTACCTACCGGGTGGCATGGCATCGATGGTGATGTCTATTCAGCCGGTGATTGTAATGATCATGAGTTGGTACCTATTGAGTGCCAACTTCTCTTCACAACAACTGACCGCTAGTGTGTTGGGAATTCTCGGCGTAGGCCTGCTAGTGCTTAACAGCTCAGCCGAAATCAATATTGAAGGTGTGGCTACCGCCATACTTGGAACGCTGAGCATGGCTTTAGGCGTGGTGCTGACAAAAAAATGGGGACGTCCTACGGGCATGACGATGCTTGGGTTTACAGGTTGGCAATTGTTATTTGGCGGCATCATTTTGCTACCAGTCTCGCTTTGGCTAGAAGGCGTTCCAAACCAACTTACGTCAATCAACTACCTAGGCTATGGATACCTAAGCCTGATTGGTGCCGTTTTGGGTTACTTTCTGTGGTTTCGCGGTATCGAGAAACTGCCTCCGGTGACCGTCTCTTTTCTCGGATTTCTAAGCAGTGTTTCTGCCTGTTTTCTTGGATATCTAATCCTAAATCAAACACTGACCTGGCCCCAATTACTTGGTGCCTCTGTAATTCTATTTTCAATTGTGCTGGCTACGCCTCGCTCACCATCAAACCAATCAACTAACACAATTTCAGACCGTAAAAAGGAATTAATATGAATATTACAATCGTATCAGGAAGTCAAAGAGCGCATTCTCAGAGCCTAAATGTTGCCTATTACCTACAAACACTGGCTGAGCCTCATTTTGACAAGGCAACCGTTCTCGATTTACACCAACTGAATCTACCGTTTTGGAATGAAGGAGTATGGCAAGACAGTGAGGAGTGGAAACAATGGAAACCTGTCGCTCAAATCCTTAAGAAATCGGACGCGTTCATTTTTATTACCCCAGAATGGCATGGAATGGCAACGCCGGCATTAAAGAACTTTTTGATGCTGACCACTGACGAGGAACTGGCTCATAAAGCAGCGCTGCTGGTGAGCGTTTCAGCGAGCGTAAATGGTGTCTACCCGATCAGTGAATTACGGATGACGGGTAATAAAAACAATCATGTGTGTTTTCTGCCTGATCATCTGATGTTTCGTAACTGCGAAGATATTCTGACAACTGAACACGAATGTACCGACCTGAATCTGCATGACCGCAGCGAATATACCATGAAGCTACTAGCTGCCTACGCTAATGCACTAGCTCCAGTGCATCGCGATATGATCAATATAGGTAAAAAGTTCCGCTATGGGATGTAGCCACTAGCAATACAAAAGTCACCTGCCCAAACATGTGGTTCTTGTTAAGAACGAAGATGAGTAGTCATACGCTCGCTTATAATTATCCTAATTATTCGAATACACCGTATAAGGATAAAGTGAGCGTAGTACCCTATTCATCTTCATATTAGCTCTGGGATTGAATGCCTGAATTAACAGCCTATAAATAAAAATTAGCACTAACAATAATTGGATCAGAAGCGGTTTAGATAGTTCCATTGACTGTGCTTCCACAAGCTCTTACTACAAAGGGGTCACTTCAAATGCCTGCCGCCATCAAGGTGCAAAGTCCTTCCTGTCATATAATGACTAGCCAGAACAAACTTAATACCATCTATCACTTCTTCAAAGCCTGCCTCGGCCGGAATCAGAGCTTTTTTCAGAGCTTTGGTTTTGTACGCCTCATCGTCATTTTCATTAAACTTAATCATAGCTGGAGAAACGGTATTTACTTTCACCTTGGGAGCCAGCATTGCAGAAAACGATAGCGTCAGGTTGTTGAGCGCTGCTTTACTAGCAGCGTAGGCAATGTGTTTTTTACTGCCTTTTTCCGCAACGTAATCACTGATGTGAATGATGTCTGAAGTGTGATCGTCAGACATCAGTTGGTCTTTGAGTGTTAAGTTGATCAGATAAGGCACGGTGGCGTGAATCGTCATCATCTGGTGCATGATTTGTGATGCATTTTCACTTGGATCTTTCTTGTTCTCAGGCTTCCAGTCGGAAGCGTTGTGTATGATGGCTCGAATTACCTTGTATTCTTGACTAACGTAGTCAAGAAAGCCCTCTAAGCTACTTTGTTGATAAAAGTCTACCTGTTGCAAGTCTGCCCCGTTGTCTCGCAATAGCTGTAATTGGGGATAGTGGCTGCGGTAGGTGCCAACCACTTTGTACCCTTCCGCTAGAAGTTGCTGCGCCAAAGCGAAGCCTAGACGTTTTCCAACGCCAGTTATTAGTATGGTTTCACTCATCGTAAAAACTCAGCTCTGGTTTGAGGGTTAGTTTTGAAGATACCACCGAGAGCGGTTGTTGAAGTTTCAGAGTTGGCGTCCATGACACCTCTAGATTTAACGCAATAATGGGTTGCTTTAATCGTCACGGCCACGTTTTCTGTTTCAACTAGAGTCTGTATCGCGACCAAAATTTGCTGGGTAAGGCGCTCTTGGACCTGAGGGCGCTGAGCAAAGAATCGTACAATGCGGTTTATTTTAGACAGCCCAAGAATCTTGTTTTCAGGGATATAGGCCACTTCTGCTAAACCATCGATGGTAATGAAGTGATGTTCGCACGTCGAAGTTAAATCTATATTCGATACCTTGACCATTTCATCAACCGACATTTTGTTGTCTATCACACTGATTTTTGGAAAGTTATCATAATCTAGACCTGAAAATATCTCATGAACGTACATCTTTGCAATGCGATGGGGTGTTTCAGCGAGACTGTCATCGGTTAGATCCAACCCAAGCGTACTGACAACTTCCGTTAAAAGTCCTTTAATGCGGTTGTACTTCTGATCAGGATTCATTTCGCTCGGTATCATCGGGGTTTCAAGTCCTTTTTCGAGCAAAGCTTCTCTTACTTTTTCGGCTTCCGTATTTAACATGACTCACTCCTTATGAATTATTGTCGTTATCTGCTTCATAGCTCAGGGTGAGCGAAACAGAGTCGGCAAAACGCAGAGCATGAGGCTTGTCAATTCTCACTTGAGCGTATTGAACCCATGGATGGTCGATACAAATGCCGAGTACGTCGCTTGTTAACTTTTCAAGAAGCAGAAATCTTCCTGATTCGACGTGTTGAATAATTTTTTTGCAGATATTTTTGTAGTTGAGAGCATTGTCCACATCATCAGAGAGACAAAGTTTATTAGCGGGGTAATGGATTTCTGCATTGATGACGATGTCTTGCTGCTTGGTTTTTTCTTCTTCGTTAAAGCCGATGAAGGTTCTTAATCTGAGATTTGTGATGGTAATGATAGCGTTGTGATTCATAACAGTGTCCAATCCTTAGAAAGTGAAGTCAGTTACGTGCATGTTTTAAGAAAAGATCATTAGAACGCGAGCGATTACAATTTCAGTCATTCATTTTGCAGTCGTTGCAAGGGCTTAATGAAACTGAGATCAAAAGGGATGGGTTTAGTTTTCTGACTTAACTGGTCAAAATTTTTCCAGATCTGTTGAAACGAAATGTCTAGAGTGGGGTGAAGTGTTTGCGCGGCAATATCGACTAACGGCCTGAGCACAAAAGCGTATTCGGTGATTTCGCCTCTAGGCAGTTCTACCCCGTCGATCATGCCCACTTGATTGCCATAAAGAAGTATATCGATATCCATCGTACGTGAAGCATACGCTTTAGTCTGACGCTTACGATCATTCTCTATTTCAATTTGATGTAGAACCTTAACCAGTTCTGCGACAGAGAAGTCACATTCGAATCCAACGACTAGATTTAGGAAATTATCCCCTTCAAAACCAACAGGCTCGCAATCGTAGAAATTAGAAATGTGTAGGGGTGCAAAGAGGTGACTTAATGCCTTAAGAGATTCTGTGATGTGATGTTCGCGGTTAATGTTGCTTCCGATGCTTACATAGACTGTAGCCATATTATTTTCTTCCTTTTTAGTTGGCCTATACGTCCAACTCGCTATGAAGATCAGCTATGTACTCCTTTTAATGTCAGGAAGATAAAAGAAAAATACGCATCTGTGGCAAATTTAGATATTCACGCAATAGAACCATTATCTAGAACAATTCCCATGCGAGCGCATATGACGGTTGATAAGCTGTAACACCAATCTTGAAGATGATGATGCACAGAGCTACAAATAGCATTAGCACTAGACGCACCCCACTGAAAGCCTGCTCTGAGCACAACAAGCATGGTGTGCTCCTCATCATGATTATCGACTCTTTTCGATGCATGCTTGGAGGGGGTGCCATCGTGGATAAGCAGTATCGGTTTGATTTTTGACCTAAACCATTGTTGGACAGAGCTTTGTCAACATGAATAACACCGATTGAGAGGTTCGATAGGGGTAAGCGAGTTTTATAACCCCCTACCCCATTCGCTTACTCTTTGGTCTGGTGCCCCGTCTTCTTCGCAAACTTTTGCATCGCCTCGGCAAACGTTGTTGTCCCGCCTTTCGCTTGAACTTGCACCACCTTATATCCCATATTTTCCAGCGCTACACGCTCTGCTAACACGGCTTTGTCATCTTGTTGACTGCCTTTAACAGGCTGATGAATGTAACACCCCTCTAGTTGACCATCTTCGACCAGTTGGTGGTGTTTCAGTGCATTGATATCAAAATTCATAGTAAGTCTTTTAGTTTAAGTTGGGGAGTCACTGCAGCAAGGCCGGAAGTATTTACAACTTTATCGCATATACCAAAAGGCATTTTAACCCCAAAAAGCTGACGCTGATACAGGAATCCACTGACATGTAATCGAGTACTATTTACCTTAGAAAGGGAGAGGTATGCAACGCTCCACCAAATGGTTCGATCCATGCTCAAAACACAAGAAACGCGAGCTAGACCTTGCTCAGTGGCTCACAGACGATGAAAACAGGTTGATAATCACTACGCCAGATAAAATCAAAGCGATGCCAATGATCGCGAAGATATCGAGTTTTTGTCCGTAGACCAGCCAAGACAGAGCTGCGACCAGCACGATCCCTGCCCCACACCAAATCGCATACGCCACACCCAAAGACATGGTTTGCACTGTTAAAGACAACAGATAAAAGGCACAGCCGTAGCTAGCCAATACTGCGGCAGTAGCCGGTAAATAAGTAAACTGTTGCGTTTTAGGCAATAGAGAAGTCGCGACAACTTCAAGCACGATGGCGAGTGACAGCATCACTGGCGGTGGGAGAGATAAAAGCATGTTTAGGTCCACAACATTAAATTCGGCGGCTAGAATATTGTAGTTTTATGTCTAATTCATGTGTTTTTCAGTAAGTAATTATTATGACATACCCTAAGAGAGCTTAACCAGAAAACCAATGAATAAGTCCCAACCCACTCATTCATTTAAAAACAAAAGAACCCGCTAACTCATGGCTAACAGGCTCTTTTTAATCGAGATATCAAGACACTTAGTCTTTAAAAAAGCAAAGCTGCAACGTTTAGCTTACTGTCGTAGAGCCTCTAAGAATATCGCGCTTCACTTCACCTTTCAGATCGGTCAGTGTTTGCTGGTCGATATCAATCAAGAAGTGGTCACTCGCTTGGCCTGTTGCGAATTTTTCAAGAATGACAAACAAGCTACCAAAACGAGAGCGGAATACCTCTCCCACGGTATATTGGCCAAGGTCACCCAGTTCAGAATCCACCGTACCATCAAATTCTGAAAGCTCTCGGCTTAGCAACTCGTATTGGCGAAGTTGTGTTTCACCGATATCACGGAATGCCAGTTCGTCTGCATTACGTAGTCGGTAGAAATCTGTCGCTAGTAGCTCACCGCTCCACTCTGCAAAATCAGCTAATTCTAGTCCTTCTAAAGAAGCCAGCTTTTGAGCAACAACCTTAGCTGTCTCCCAATCTCGTTGGAATTGCTCGTAGTCATCCACACCATTTTCAACACAAGTACCTACGTCGTAGCCGAGTTTGTTCGCTAGCTGACAGACCGTGAAGTTGGTTTGTAGCTGAGACATAATCATCATCTCTTCACCGTTCATTTCCATGATCATAGCGCGCATCTCTAGCGGCCAGTCACCCGGAAGGAAACGCAGACGCGTTAGTTCACGGATGTGCCAATCAGTCAGTTCGTAGTAGTTTTCTGAATCCAAAATGTCTTTGTTCCAGATTTTCGCTTGTGCTTCTGGGTCTCCGACTGCAGCTTGAGTAAGGTACTCATGCTCTTCTTCATAGTGACTGAATAACTCGTTGTAACGTGCCACTTGGTCGATAATTACTGTCTCAACTTCGATCTGATTATCTGGGCGAATATTTAAGAGCTTATATGCAGGAACATAACCTGCTAGCGATGGTGCTTGGATATTAAAAAGGGTGTGCTGAACGCCATCAATATTGAAGCTCTTCTTACCGGTATCGTTAAAGTGCATGTGACCGCCAACGTGGATATTTAAGCCAGTCGCTGCTAATGCGCGGCTAGTATTGTCATCCGGTTCACGAGCAAGTTGATGGCTCCCCTCACCGAACAGATCTTCAATCTCTTCAGAGGCACCGTTATAGAAATCGGTCATCGGGAAGTGCGAGAAGGAAACCAGCGTCTTGTTCTGCTCTTTCGCCGCCTTTACCACATCAGAGATCCAATCGATCACATGCTCTTTGTGAGTCAGCATCATGTTGTAACCAGCGTTGCTTGAACCGTCAAACGTGCCACCATCGACAGAATTATCAGACGAGTTTTCTTTCGGGCGATAAACGTTCGCGTCGATCGCCAACAACCAAAGTCCTTTCACTGGCTCTACTAAGTAACTGGTATCCGGCACTTCAGAACAGCTTGTGTAACCATTTTCTTTGTAACTGCCACCTGTGCCTTCGTAACAGATCTCATACATGCGTTTATCAAAGGCCGCTTCTTCTTTCGCTAAATCATAGCTGTAATTAGTTCGAGCTTGGTCGGTGCTGTAAGGGGTTTCAAAGTAGAGGTAATCTTGTTGAGGGTAGAAGCCGTGAGTACCAAGGATACTCATGATCTCTTCATAGCCCCACTCGCGTACTTCTTCAGTACAAATCGTGTCTAGGCTGTCACCTTGGCCTGGAATAGTTGTCCATTCATCGTCATAACCAACACACTCTTCTTTACCAAGGCTGAAGATGCGTTGCTCTTTACCACCTTCTCCTAGGTAATCAGATTTACCTGCGGGAATTGTAAATGGACGCACTGGATCGTGGTTACCAGGTGCTGCGAAAAATTCAAGGCCGTGTGTATCACGGTAATGGTCAAAAATACTAACCAAACCACGCATATGGACTGGCTGCCCGTCATCACTAAAGTCACCCGGCAAGGCCACATACTTCACACCACGCGCAACCACATCATCCAGTGCTGCGATCATCGCAAAGTAGTTTTCATTGAAAAGACGAGTAGAGTTCATTTGAGATTCCATCGTTCGAATTGTCGCATACTCACGACTATCCGAGTTGTAGAGTCCTGCGAACGAACCGTCTTCAAATTTACCGTAAACATCATGGAAGTGGATATCTGGCATGAATGCGACTTGTACTGCGCTCTCTAGATTACCGTTGTCATCACCTGGTGAACTATCACTTGACGAATTCGAATTGCAACCAACCAGCGTGGCGGCTATCAAGCCTGACAGTACGGTCAATGTACTCTTTTTCATTTTCTCTTCCCAAAAAGTTAGAACTAAAAATTTGGCGAGGAGATTAGGTGAGAAAAATGACATTATTGTTTCGGATATCTTACAAAACGTTGCAGACAGAGCACTTATGCGACCTAGCTTCAATCCTTAAAATTCAATTAGTTAGTAACGATTATAAGTATTGATAACTCTATCGTAGGAATCAGTTATTAATATATAAGCTGGCATAACACAACCACTAAAACATCAATGATAACTATGCATTCAGACTATTTGGATAAGTAGCCCTCCATCAAAACCCGACTCGATCTGAATAAAGTAATTACTGGGAACACAGAGCAGATCTTCATACTAACTATTACAAATACGTAATAATCATTTTCTATTTAAGGGGATTATCAAAACATGCACTCACACCTATACTAGCTCCAACAAAACGAGAGAGCGGAAACAATTAAGCTCAACTACTCTTAACGGGTTGAAGCTAATTGCACAGTTATCCGCTGTACTGACATATATAGGAAGCATCCAATGACAATCGAAATTAAACCTGGTCAAACTCATATCAAATCAAAAGCAATGGTTGCATGGGCAGCTGGCGAGCCACTAAAAATGGAAGAAGTTGATGTACAACTTCCTAAAGCTGGTGAGGTTCTAGTTCGCATCGTTGCTACTGGTGTTTGTCACACTGACGCATTCACATTATCAGGTGACGATCCAGAAGGTATCTTCCCTTCAATCCTTGGTCACGAAGGTGGCGGTATCGTTGAGATGATCGGCGAAGGCGTTACAAGTGTTGAGATTGGCGACCACGTTATCCCACTTTACACAGCTGAATGTGGCGAATGTAAGTTCTGTAAATCTGGTAAAACTAACCTGTGCCAAGCGGTTCGTGAAACGCAAGGCAAAGGCCTAATGCCAGACGGTACAAGCCGCTTCTCTATCAATGGCGAAACAATCTTCCATTACATGGGTTGCTCGACTTTCTCTGAGTACACGGTACTTCCAGAAATCTCTCTAGCGAAAGTAAGCAAAGAAGCACCACTTGAAGAAGTTTGTCTTCTAGGTTGTGGTGTAACAACGGGTATGGGCGCGGTACTGAACACAGCTAAAGTTGAAAAAGGCGACAACGTTGCTGTATTCGGCCTTGGCGGTATCGGTCTTTCTGCAATCATTGGTGCTCGCATGGCTGGTGCTGACCGCATCATCGGTGTTGATATCAACGAGAGCAAATTCGAGCTAGCTAAACAGCTTGGCGCGACCGACTGCATCAACCCAACTAAATTCGACAAGCCAATCCAAGACGTTATCGTTGAGATGACAGACGGTGGTGTTGAGTACTCTTTCGAGTGTATCGGTAACGTAAACGTAATGCGTCAAGCACTTGAGTGCTGCCACAAAGGTTGGGGCGAATCAGTAATCATTGGTGTTGCGGGTGCAGGTCAAGAGATCTCAACTCGTCCATTCCAACTAGTAACTGGTCGTGTATGGCGTGGTTCTGCTTTCGGTGGTGTTAAAGGCCGCTCTGAGCTTCCAGAAATCGTTAACCGTTACATGGCAGGTGAGTTTGGTCTTCAAGAGTTCATCACTCACACAATGGGTCTGCAAGACGTAAACGAAGCATTCGACCTAATGCACAAAGGTGAATCTATCCGTACTGTTCTACACATGGATAAGTAACACCCCTCGGTCTCGGCACTTAGGTGTCGAGACCACAGTTCTGACTTAACCATCAGAGCGAAACTGTCTTCACCACCTCCTGCCCGGTGGGTGGTGAAACTTTAGATAATATAGACATGTTATTCCCCAAAACCATCAACCTAACGGAGCACAATAGATGACAATCGAAAACATTAGCCAAGCAAAGGTTGCTGGTGGTTGGCACAAACAATACACCCACTTTTCTGCAACGCTTGACTGCAACATGCGTTTTGCGATTTTCTTGCCGCCTAATGCAAGCAAAGAAAACCCAGTTCCTGTTTTGTATTGGTTATCAGGCTTAACCTGTACCGATGAAAACTTCATGCAAAAAGCCGGCGCGTTCAAAGCTGCGGCTGAGCAAGGCATTGCCATTGTTGCCCCAGACACAAGCCCACGTGGCGAAGGTGTTGCCGACAATGAAAGCTACGATCTCGGCCAAGGTGCAGGCTTCTATGTGAATGCCACTCAAGCACCATGGGACAGCCATTACCACATGTACGATTACGTGGTAACAGAGCTTCCAGCATTGATTGAATCTTTCTTCCCTGTGACTTCGGTGAAATCGATTTCTGGTCACAGCATGGGCGGACACGGTGCCCTAACGATTGGTATCAAAAACGAAGATAGCTACCGTTCTATCTCGGCATTCAGCCCAATCACCAACCCAATGCAATGCCCTTGGGGACAAAAAGCATTCAACCAATATCTAGGCTTAGATATTGAAGAGTGGAAACACTACGACGCTTCTGAACTTCTAAAAACCAAAGGCACTAAGCTGCCAATGTTGGTAGACCAAGGAGAAGCGGACAACTTCCTAATTGAGCAGCTAAAGCCTGAGCAATTGGTAGAAGCAGCAAAGACAACCAATGCCGATTTAGAACTACGTATGCAGCCAGGTTACGACCATAGCTACTACTTCATCTCTAGCTTTATTGATGAGCATATTGAGTTCCATGCTGCTTACCTAAACAAGTAATCACCGTTATTTAACCCACACCTTGCAACCGTAAGGTGTGGGCTTTTTTATGACTGTTCATTACTCGCACAAATAAATGTAAACCAAGGTTTATGAACAGTGTGTCAATTCATTCAAACTTCCTAACAGACAGGTGATACTTTCACTCATTCATACTCTTACAATCAGCAAATCAAACCTGTTACCATAGCGCCTTCAACATCACCTATTTTGAAGGTTGCTATGAAAGCAATTAAGATTCTTTTCTTCCTGATGGTTTTATTGAGCGGTCTGTTTACCGCTTGGCTGTTTATTCCAATTCCAGCGACCATGGACAAGCAAACGCTCGATGTTCCATTAACGGAACCATTCAAGCTTGTGGCGTACCGCAGCAACCCGAATGACGCGAGCAAGCCGCTGACATACCACTACTATGTGATTTCAGATGTGGTTGGCGTGGACGACATGGACCCGTTTTTAGTTACCACAGACCAGTTCGTGAAGCTTGGCGAATTCGACGAAAACACGTTCAATTTAACGGTTAACGGTAAGATCGAGAGCTACACCAACGATTTATGGATCAAAAAATCTGACGGCAAGCTTCAGCACTGGTACGTGAGTATTGATGCAAACTATATTCGTTAGCGTCGAACCCAAATAGACCCGATTCTAAAACTGCGCTTTAGCTTCCAAGCGCAGTTTTTGTTTCTAGCGCAATTTTTTCAAGCCGCCCGCTTTAAACTCTCCATCACTTTTCCACCACTGCCGTGTTCTTAAAAATACTACAATCAGAGCAGGTTTTATAAGCTCTTGAGATAAGATAAGCTCCACCTATACTCGACTCCCAATAAATCAAAAATAATAAAGGATCACCCGTGGAATTTACGCTCGACAAATTTAACGGCATCATCATTGACCCAGCAACAGCCCCTCACGATGCTGATTCATTCAATGCCGAACTCAGCGAGATCACCGAATTTTCAAATCAGAACAACAAAGGCATCATTTGGATTAGCTTGCCTATTTCATTGTCGCACCTTATTCCGGTGGCGACTGAACTTGGCTTTGTATTTCACAACTGTCTAGAAGACGAGATTACGCTGATCCATAAATCTGAGATTGTAGAGTTTGTGCCTTTCATCCCCACCCACACTTTGGGTGCAGGCGCATTGATCACTAACGAACACAACCAAGTGCTGATGATCAAAGAGCACGGTATGACTGGCTACAAGTTACCTGGCGGTCATATTGAGTTGGGCGAAGGCATTGAAGAATCAGTAATTCGAGAAACATTGGAAGAGACAGGTATCGAAGCCACATTCGTTTCTGTGGTTGGCATGGCGACAAGGCACCCGTATCAATTCGGTAAATCGAACCTCTACTTTATTTGTCACCTTATCGCGCAAACCCAAGAGATTTCGATTCAAGACACTGATGAAATTGCAGAAGCTAAATGGATTGATGTTGAAGAATATATTAACAACCCCGACAGCTACCCGTTTAACCGCCAGTTGGTCGGTACTCTGATCGGAAAGCAAGGTTTGGAGCTCACTCAGTTAGAAGGCAACTATGGCCCTGTCCACAAGCCAGAGATCTTCTTTTCGCAAAGCTAGAACGATTCAAGCATAAAAACGCCCAACTCAAATGAGTTAGGCGTTTTGCTTTCACTTTTTGTTTTTCTTAATATAAGCCAACTGCGTTGTTAATTATTCTTTGTACCCATGATTCATTCTCATACTTTTAAAACAAACCAGTATTAGAAGAAGCCCAACGGATTAGTATCGTAGCTAATCAACAGATTCTTCGTATTTTGGTAATGATCGAGCATCATCTTGTGCGTCTCACGACCGATACCCGACTTCTTGTAACCACCAAACGCCGCGTGTGCTGGGTAAGCGTGGTAGCAGTTCACCCAAATACGACCTGCTTCGATGTTGCGTCCCATGCGATACGCTAGATTTGCATCTCGAGTCCACACACCTGCACCCAAGCCATATTCGGTATCATTGGCAATTTCTAGTGCTTCCGCTTCGTCTTTAAAAGTGGTTACCGCGATAACAGGGCCGAAGATCTCTTCTTGGAAGACACGCATCTTGTTGTTGCCTTCGAGCATGGTTGGTTGAATATAATAACCGTCCCCCAAATCATCAGGTTGTTGCGCAATTTCACCACCAGTTAGCACTTTAGCGCCCTCTTGGCGACCTATCTCAAGATAGCTCAGAATCTTATCAAACTGCTCTTTTGAAGCTTGCGCACCCACCTGAGTATCGGTATCCAATGGGTTACCTTGCTTGATGGTTTGCGCACGCTCGATCACCTTGGCGATGAACTTGTCGTACACCGATTCATGGATAAGAACACGCGACGGACACGTACATACTTCACCTTGGTTGAAGAACGCAAGCAGCATGCCTTCGACACACTTATCTAGGTAATCGTCTTCATGATTGAAGATATCTGGGAAATAGATATTTGGAGATTTACCACCAAGCTCAACCGTTGAAGGAATCAAGCTTTCAGCCGCACATTTCAGAATATGATGTCCAACTTCAGTTGAGCCAGTAAACGCCAATTTAGCCAAACGATCACTGGTTGCCAGTGCTTGACCCGCTTCGCTACCAAAACCATTAACAATGTTGACCACACCTGCAGGTAGAAGATCGGCGATCTTCTCCATCATCACCAAAATTGATGTGGGTGTTTGCTCAGCTGGCTTCATCACGACACAACAACCCGCCGCTAGCGCAGGTGCTAGCTTCCAAGCCGCCATTAGAATCGGGAAGTTCCAAGGAATAATCTGCCCCACCACACCAATCGGTTCTGGGAAGTGGTAGCTTGCTGTGTTTGAATCTAACTCTGCTGCACTGCCTTCTTGCGCTCGAATACAACCTGCAAAGTAGCGAAAGTGGTCAACAACCAAAGGAATATCTGCCGCTAGCGTTTCACGAACTGGCTTGCCGTTTTCCCACGTCTCCGCGACTGCAATTTCTTCTAGGTTCGCTTCAATACGATCGGCAATTTTAAGCAGGATGTTTGAGCGTTCCGTCACGCTAGTCGCAGCCCAACTTGCACGAGCAGCATGCGCGGCATCCAATGCTAAGCTAATATCCGCCTCTGTTGAACGTGCCACTTGACAGTAAGCCTGACCGTTAACAGGAGAAATATTATCAAAATATTCGCCACTCACAGGCTTAACCCACTCACCACCAATAAAGTTATCGTATTGAGCTTTAAAGTTCACCACTGCGTTATCACTACCCGGCTGTGCGTAAATCATAGTTCGATCCTTCTTTGATTTTATTATTCAATGTTGTATTTGTTTTATTGAACTTGTGTTGTTGAAAATACACGGCGCTTTCTCGTGAGAAGAGAGTCACCATATTTATACTTCCTGTTTAAAACACTGATACTTCATGTTTTCTTTACAACAGTAACAACGCAAATCACACGCCAGAACTTCAAACCTTGTTGTTAACAAAATGTAAAACTATGATTACCAAACGTTTACAACCTAAAGTGAGTTGGCATTGAACGGACGTATGGAGACCACTCCAGTGTTCAACTGTTCCAATTTGGTACACCCTCACTGTTACGACATGGAACAGTCATGCACCTTCAACAAGCAAACACATCAGATTGGCTTTCATCCTCTTGGCATCGCAGCACAGAAGCAGGCCTAAAACAGAGACGACTTCCCGAAGACATTCGCCTGCCGCAATCCATTCTTAAGCAGCGACGTCACCAATCATCTGACTTGATCCACATTGTCGAACGTAATGCCCTGCCTTTGTTCAATCAGATGTTTGCTCGTACTGACAGCCGCTTAATTCTGACGGATATAGAAGGGGTGATTCTGGCGAGCTGGGGACAAGAGCGGTTTAAAGAGAAACTAACTTCTATAGCACTCAGCTCAGGAGCGTGTTGGCAGGAACAACTTAAAGGCACTAACGCAATAGGCACTGCGATTGTAGAAGCCAAGCCAGTAACTATCATTGGCGAACAGCACTTCATCCACCAGCATCGATTTATCAGTTGTTCAGCAAGTCCGGTGTTTGATCATCAAGGGCAAATGGTTGGCATATTAGACATTACTAGCGAGCAGCAACAGCACGACAGTTCGGTGCAATTGCTGGTACAAAATATGGTTCAGCTTATTGAAAACCAACTTTTGAGCCATATCCCACAAGGCTCGACTCGTATTGACCTCGCATGTGAGAAATCGTTGCTGCACAGTGGTTGGCAAGGAATTGTGATAGCAAACGAAGCTGGCGAAGTACTAGCGCACAATCAGGTTGCCTCTCAACTACTGGATCAAACCTCGATCGTTGGTGAATGCATCGACACTCTTTTCAACCGAACCTCATTAGATACGCCATTCGTATTTGAAAAACAGCATCTCAAGCAGCCAACCGCAAAACGCACTCGCTCTATTTCGGCATCGTGCGATTTGCACCATGGCGAGCAACAAATTGAACATGCTTGGCAGCAAGCCAATAAGGTAATCGACAAAGGGATCAGCCTCCTAATCTTAGGAGAGACGGGCGTTGGAAAAGGCGAATTTGTTAAAGCATTACACAAGCAAAGCCAGCGTAAATCGTCGCCCTTAGTTGCAGTGAATTGCGGTGCGCTACCGAAAGATCTTATCGAATCCGAACTGTTTGGTTACGCACCAGGCGCGTTTACTGGCGCAAGCCACAAAGGATTCCAAGGTAAGATCCGCCAAGCAGATAAGGGAATCCTGTTTCTAGATGAAATTGCCGACATGCCTTTAGAAGCTCAGTGTCGATTGCTGCATGTTCTGCAAGACAAATCTGTAGTGCCTGTGGGTTCAAACCAAAGCTATCAAGTAGATTGTCAGATCATCGCCGCGACTCATAAAAACTTAGAGCAGCTAGTCACAACCGGAGAATTTCGACAAGATCTTTATTATCGCTTGAACGGCTTAGCCTTCACTTTACCAAGCCTACAACACAGACAAGACAAACAAGCCTTAATCGAAAACATTCATAATAAATACGCTGAAAACCAACAAGCAATCTGCCCACATTTGATGAGTTTGTTATGCGCCTATTCTTGGCCTGGCAATATCCGCGAGTTAGACAACTTACTTAAAGTCGCTGCCCTACTCGCCGGTGAGGAAGCACAACTCACACTAGAACATGTACCGAGCCATCTTGCTCAACAGCTGACATCGCTGACAGAAGATAATCATCATAAGCCCATGGCGCTTAACACCATCGAAAGTACGCCAAAGTCAGATTTAAAAAGCACCGTTGAAGATACTTTGCTACAAACCTATCAAGCCAACCAAGGAAATATCAGCAAGACATCACGAATACTCGGCATCAGCCGCAACACTATTTATCGAAAACTGAAGAGCTTAGGGATTATTAATAAACAATAAGTACCCGACACTCTTATTTGTGGCTTTTCTTAGCAATAAAAAATTGCACATCTAGTGAGAAATTTTGACCTCTGCTACGTAATGCTTCAAAACGACAGAGGGTTCAGATGCAAACAATTAACATAGTGTGGCTAAAACGAGATTTACGCCTTACCGATCACGAGCCATTGCAGCAGGCTTTATCAGAGCAACACCCAACGGTATTACTTTACATCTTTGAGCCCATGCTGTTAGACAATGCGCATTATTCAGAACGGCACTGGAGATTTATTTGGCAATCGCTCCAATGCATGAACCTGTCATTGAGCGAGCATGGACATCAAGTATCAATACTCTATGGTAACGCTATCGACTGCTTCGAAGCGGTCCAATCTCGTTACCACATCCAAAATGTATTCTCCCATCAAGAGGTAGGCTTAAATTGTACTTTCGATCGTGACAAGCAAATTTCTGACTGGTTTCAAGAACACAACATCTATTGGCAAGAGTCTGCTCAGGGCGCTGTCGTCAGAGGGGCGAAAGACCGAATCGGTTGGGATAAACACTGGAACAGTGTCATGCGCGCCCCCATAATCCAAACCAAATTGACAACAGAATCATTGCATACTCTGGATGCTAATGAGCTTGGGTTAGCAATAGTGCCTCCAGAAGCCTGGTTAACCAAAAGCAATGGTATACAAACGGGCGGCAGTACGTTGGCATGGGCAACCTTGCATGACTTCTTTCAGCGACGAGGTCGCGATTACTACCGCAGTATCTCAAGCCCAGAAGCATCGAGACATGCTTGCACTCGCCTGTCCCCGTATTTGGCTTGGGGTAACATTTCGCTGCGTGAAGTTTATCAACATCTGTTGGAACACTGGCAGGTCGCAGGCTTTCGTCGTAGCCTCATCGCTCTCTCTTCAAGGCTTCATTGGCACTGTCATTTCATACAGAAGTTTGAATCGGAATGTGACATGGAATTTCGCTGTGTAAATTTCGCCTATGAGGCGCTGTTGTACAATGAAACGGTAAACGACCCAACACGATTAAAAGCATGGAAACTCGGTTTAACGGGAGTGCCATTGGTCGATGCCTGCATGCGTTGTTTGCATCACACGGGGTATATCAACTTTCGGATGCGTTCGATGTTAGTGAGCTTTCTCACTCACCACATGAATATGGACTGGCGAAATGGCGTGACTCATTTAGCGCAACTCTTCCTCGATTTCGAACCCGGTATTCATTATCCGCAGTTTCAAATGCAAGCTGGAGTAACTGGAATCAATACCATAAGAATTTATAACCCAACGAAGCAAGCACAAGAACACGACCCCGATGGTGATTTTATTCGAAAATGGGTTCCAGAACTCTCAGAGGTTCCGACGCCATTATTATTTGAGCCCTGGAAGATGACGCCGATGGAAATGATGATGCATAAATTTGAACCTAACTCTCCTTACCTCAATCCTGTCATAGATCTCGAAACCAGCGCAAAAGAGGCACGGGTACGTTTATGGTCATGGCGAAAACTGACTGAGGTAAAGCAAGAAAATAGTCGGGTCTTATCTCGGCATGTCAGGCCATCAAAGAAGAAATCTAATTAGTTCCCAACTCGACAAGTTGATTGAGCACTTCTTTGTCTAATACAGGATGATGCTTACTCGCAAGAATAAGCACAATGTCCACCGAAGGCAGTGGAGGCATGTCTTCAAGGATCTTCAAATCAGGGGTAACACTGAGCTTACCCATCGCCCCAATAGCTAAACCGGCCTTCACGATTGCACGCTGCGCCGAAGCAGTATTACTGCATGCCAACAGTTGGTAAGACGTACCTTGCTTGGTTAAACCGTTCACCGCCGCCGCGTGATACTTACAATCAGTCTGAAACAGCGCCAATGGAACTGGCCTAACGTCATCAAACGCAAACTCAGGGCTACTAATCCAAACTCCGACATCATGAGTCAGCCAATATCCCTCTTCGCTGTCAGGCGCTCGGGTGACAATCGCTGCATCTAATCGGCCATCATCTAGCCACTCTCTGAGCGTAATACTTGGTAGGCTGAATACTTGAATAGAACAGGTGGGTTCTGCTTGCTGCAACAGTCGAATCACTTTCGGAAGAATGGTGTCGTTGTAATCTTCTGGGCAACCTAACCGAAGCGGCTGTTTGTCCCCATATCGCTTTACCTGTTTCAGGGCCGAATTGTGGAGGGCAACCAATTGCTCCGCGTGAGAACGTAGCGCTAAGCCCGCTTCAGTGAGCACAAGATTGCGTCCTTCTTTTTGAAAAAGAGTTACATTAAGTTCTTCTTCCAACTTACGCATCTGAGCACTGAATGCCGATTGGGTGCGGTTGATCTGTTTCGCGGCTCGCGTGAAGCTGCTGGTTTCCACAAAAGCGAGAAAGCCTCGCAACGCATCAATATCCATATTGAACTCACCACCCATCGCTTTTATTAATGTATTCCATCAAAATTATCCGTTAGTGCTCCGCAATACAATCCCCTAAGCTCAAAACATACTCACCAAACGCAAGGAAGCACCTATGCAGCTTTATATTGGAAACCAGAATTACTCAACTTGGTCATTACGAGCATGGCTGATATTTGATAACTACAACCTGAATACAGACATCATCAAGCTTAAACTTTTTACCTCTGATTTCTACGATACGTTGGCTGCCGTTACACCAACGGCCAAAGTTCCAACCTTAGTCGATGGTGATATTGCCGTCTGGGATTCGTTAGCCATTCTTGAATACGTCAACGACGCACATTTGAACGGCGCGGCATGGCCTAATTCAGTTGCAGATCGCGCCCATGCCCGAGCAATTTCTGCAGAGATGCATTCTGGTTTTTTTGCCGTCAGAAATGAAATGCCGATGAACTGCCGAGCTAAAAGAAAGCTCGTTTTGAGTGAAGATGCACTGAAAGACATCGCTCGTATCGATGCAATATGGTCTGCACAAATGGAACAATACCCAGAGGAATGGTTGTTTGGTGAATGGTCGATTGCCGATGCGATGTTTGCACCTGTGGCTTTACGTGTAGAAACCTATGGAATACAACTTTCCGAAAAGGCATCACAGTATCAACAACGCGTGCTTAACAGCCCTTCAATACAAAAATGGTTAGCAGAAGCAAGCTTGGAAACCGATGTGGTTGAAGAGGATGAAGCCGGTCAACTCGCTTAAAATATGAAGTTCACAAGCTTAAAAAGGCCGCTGGTAAACAGCGGCTTTTGTAACTGAAATGAAAGAGGACTATTCATCCAACCCTTTAATTGAACTCATCGAGTGATAAACGGCTTCCATGTCACCGGCAATCGACAACAACTTCAAATCATCGATGAAGAAACGACTGGTCATTGTATGTTTACCGCCATTGATAAAAATTTCGATCACCGATTTATCGACATAAACTTCGATAGTTTGCTCAACACTTAACCTCGGCGCTTTTCTCACACAGCCAAACTCTTCCGCGTAAAGTTGAGACATCTTACTGCGATCAAGCATGAATTCCGTCTCTGTGGCACTGAACACGATATTCTCGCCCGCGGCGTTGGCAAGCGTAAACTCAAACTTGTCCGCACCTGTTTCGATCTCAATCATGAAGCTGGTTGTATTCAGTTCAAGAGTGTTCTCAACCACCACAGCCTCACCCTGCAGCGCTTTCGATTCAGGTAAAGCAGATTGAACAAGATAACCATCTTGGATTTTCAACTCACGAGGTAATGACAACATACCCGCCCATTGGTGCGCTACAGATGGAGCGTCGATATCAGGAAGGCCTACCCAAGCAATCAAGATCCGGCGACCGGAATCGTCTAAGTAAGTCTGAGGTGCGTAAAAATCAAATCCGTAATCAGGCTGCGCGATATCTTGATGGTTTTCAAATTCCATCGAATCTAAATTCAAACAATCACCAACAATGTAAGCCACTGAGTAAATATTTTTAAAATCGTACGGATTATCGCTAGAGACACCTTGTGGAGAAAACAACATCACTGACTGGGTATCTATCTCGAAAAAGTCAGGGCATTCCCACATATAGCCAAGATTGTTGTAACGAGTTTGAATAGAACCTTTATGCTGCCAGTTCATGAGATCACGACTTCTGTACAGCGCCATTGAACCACGTTTTTCTTGGGTCTGAGCCCCAACAACCATCAAGTAATCGTCACCGTCCTTCCACACTTTTGGGTCGCGGAAATGTTCTGTGTAGTGTTCATTTTCGATAACCACACCATGCTTTTCTATTTGCCCTTTGACGGACATCTTTGCAACACACTGAGTTGAGGACCTTTCCCAGTTTTCATCACGATGATTTCCCGTGAAGAATAAAATAGCTTCGTCGTTTTCAACGAGAGCTCCACCAGAATAAACCCCATGAGAATCGTAGTCTTGATCTGGATGCAGTCCAATGCCATGGTCTTCGAAGTGAACAAAATCTTTTGTAGACAGGTGATACCAATACTTCATGCCATGAACAGGGCCAACCGGCGTCCATTGGTAAAAAATATGATGCTCGCCGTTGAAGTAACACAAACCATTTGGGTCATTCAGCAAGCCAAATTTGGGAGCAATATGGTAACTAGGGTATCCAGAATCTTGCTTACGCTGTTTTACCATCGCATCCATACTGTCTTGAGAAATCTGCTCTACGCGACAGTACCTTTTCTCTACTGTCCAGTTCGAATTCAAACTCATACACTCTCCTCTACGGCATTCGTATTTGAAGAGTCTTTTTGAATAAACTGAGTGAGAGCCTCTTGCGTGGGAAGTGCAGTCATCGCGCCTTTTTGCGTGATTGCCAATGCACCGCAACCATTCGCCCACTGAATTGCAGAATCAACGACTCGTTGATTATTCCACTCTTCATGTTGAGAAAGCTTTGCAAGCAAACCGCCAACAAAAGCATCGCCTGCACCCGTGGTATCCACAGGCGTCACTGAGCAACCTGAAATCAACACACCTTGGTTTTCAAATACTCGCCAAACGCCTTTCGCGCCCTGCGTAACCAAAACAAGCCTGTTGTTAAGATCTGCAATGTTAGCTAAACCTTGTTCGATAGAAGTTGAATCGGTTAAGAAATCCAGCTCTTCTTCTGAGAATTTAACCACATCAGCCAATTCAACCGCTTTCATGACCACAGACTTAATTTCAGATGGGTTTTGCCATACTTCATCACGAAGGTTTGGATCGAAACTGATGTAACCGCCCACGGCTTTCATGCGTCGGATAGCTTCAAAGGTACTGCTTCGGCTTGGTTCATTAGCTAAAGAGATTGAGCAGACGTGTAACCACTCGTTTTCCTTAAATTCGGGAATGTCTTCAACAGACATAAACTGGTCGGCACTTGGCTTAACCATAAACGTAAAACTGCGCTCGCCTTGGTCATCAAGATCTACCACCACGGTTGATGTGCGTTGTTCAGGGTCCTTCACCAAACGCTCGGTATTCACACCTTCCTTTTGCAGATTCACTTCCATAAAAGTGCCAAACGGGTCGTTACCCACTCGGCCGAAAAATGCGCTTTTGCCTAAAAGGCGAGAAATCGCTACCGCGACATTGGCAGGCGCACCGCCCGGACATTTCAATAATGTCGAGTCAGTCTCCGGAATGAGGTCGACGACAGCGTCTCCAGTTACCCAAACTTGATTCATCTTTCTTACCTTAAAACTGAAAATCATGACAACCGAAAGCGATGGCCATCGAAAGCAGTAGCAACCGAAAGCAAGGTGACACTTCACGCTGTCATATAAAAATATAAAAAGGCTAGCTAAGCCAAATCACCTAGCTAGCACCCCAAAGCTTAGGAAATGAAGTGAAAAAGGGGGCTTCACTTCTAGGGAGAAACGTTAAGCTGTTGCTTTAATGTTTTGCTTGCTGCGCTCACGCAGACCTAAAACAACGGTCAGAGCAAAGGCAGTCACGAACGCGATAATCATACCTACCACGTAGTAGCCAATTTTTTCTGGTGATATTGAGATGATGCCCGGAATACCCGCCGCACCCAGTGCTTGTGCTTTCACATTGAACATAGTGATAAACGCGCTTGAAACCGCAGCTGCACAGACCGCAGCAATGAATGGATAGCGAAGCTTCAAGTTCACACCGAACATTGCAGGTTCAGTAATACCAAGCAAACCGGTCACACCAGAAGGAATCGCGATACCTTTCATTTTCTTATCTTTACTCATGAAACCAACCGCCAGTGCCGCTGCACCTTGTGACACGTTAGACATCGCCGCGATAGGGAAGATGAACGTACCGCCAGTCGTTGCGATATCCGCAAGCAGCTGAGTTTCAATAGCAATAAAGCTATGGTGCATACCAGTAATAACGAACGGCGCATAAATTAAACCAAATACCGCACCACCAATGAAGCCAGCGCTGTTGTATAGCCAGTTAAGACCGTCACCCAGTAAGAAACCGATATCACGTGTAAATGGACCCACAACCGTAAATGTCAGAAGGCCAGTCACGAAAATAGCCAGTAGCGGCGTTAGCAAGTTATCCAGAACCGAAGGAATAACTTTACGTAGGCCAAGCTCAACTTTCGCTAGAATAAACGCAGAAACAAGAACGGGCAGTACTGAACCTTGATAGCCCACTTTCTCGATTTCGAAACCTAAAATGTTCCAAACTGGAATACTGCCCGAAACCGATGCGCCACCGAAGCCCCAGCCGTTAAGCAAGTCTGGGTGAACCATCAACATACCTAGAGCCGCGCCAAGGTATGGGTTACCACCAAACTTCTTACTCGCTGAAAATGCTAATAAAATAGGTAGGTAGACAAAAGGAGCATTAGCAAATGTATTGATCATGTTTGCTAAGTCGGTCAAACCCGGATTAGCGTCGATTAAAGATTTGCCATCAATGAACAAGCCTTGAGCCGTCAATAAGTTGTAGATACCCATCAAAAGACCACCAGCAACAATCGCCGGAATGATTGGTACAAAAATATCAGACAGACCTTTCACTGCGCGTTGCAGGATATTTTGGTTGTCAGCACCTGCAGACGCTACATCGTTGGTCGACATTTCCGTCATTTCAGTCAGCTTAGCCAACTCAGCATAAACTTGGTTTACGATGCCTGAGCCAAAGATGATCTGATATTGACCTGCCACTTTAAACTGGCCCTTAACCCCTTCTAGGTTATCAATCGCCTGTTCATCAATTTTGTCTTGGTCTGCAACCGCAAGACGCAGACGAGTCGCACAGTGTGCAAGTGCGGTGATATTACTTTTACCACCTAATAGAGAAAGCAGCTCTTTTGCTATTTTTGGATAATTCATTACATACCCCATTGGATTATCATTTGAGCTTTTGAATTTTCGGGAACGTTTGCAAAACAAATTTTTGCCTATAAATAACAAATGATCAAAGATAATGGCTCCATAATGTGAGAATGATCTTTAAATTATCTCCCTAGGATGAAGTGACAAGGTTAAAATCGCCTTACAAACAGGAAATGTTATTCCAGGTTTGCAAACAATCCCAAAACTAAAATTACAAATGGATAATGAATAATGGCTAGTCTTCATGATGTTGCTCGTCTCGCTGGAGTTTCCAAGTCGACGGTTTCTAGAGTAATCAACGATGAATATGGTGTAAAAGACGCGACCAAAGTGAAGGTGCGTAAAGCGGTCGAAGAGTGTGGCTATCTCCCAAACCAAGTCGCTAAAGACTTGAAATCTCAGAAAACTAATCTCGTTGGTGTGATTGTCCCTAGGGTTTCTTCCCACGCTACCTCTCAAGGTGTCGACGGTTTAACCGCAGTCTTAGAGCAAGCGGGCAAGCATGTTTTATTAGCGAGCACACACCAAACACACCACAAAGAACTTGAATATATTCAGATATTTAACCAAAAGCGAGTAGAAGGCATCATCCTATACGCGACTCATCTAGACAAGCAATTAGTTAAAGCCATTCAAAGCTCTGCTGTGCCGGTGGTATTGGTTGGTCAAGACGGATCTATGTTTAACATCCCAAGCATTGTGCACGATGATGCACGTGTAGGGTTCGAAGCGGGTAATCGCCTAATCGCGAAAGGTTGTAAGAATATGGGGTTCATTGGCGTTCAAGGCGATGACATCGCGGTCGACAAGATGAGATCGGAAGGATTTACTCAATCGCTCCAATTCAACGACCTCATACTGCAATTTCACGCGCGAGGCGACTTCACCATAGATTCCGGCTACCAGCTGGCTAAGCAGTCTCTCAAAGAGCACAAGAAGCTCGACGGCCTGTTCTGTGCCACTGACCGTATCGCAATCGGTGCGATCAGAGCGATTCAGGAAGCAGGGTTCATTCCAGGGAAAGATGTATTGGTGCTCGGTGTGGGTGACGATGAACTCGCTTCCGTATGCACACCAACGCTGTCTACGTTTAACTATGCGTTTGATAAAGCGGGAGAAAATGGAGCCAAACTGTTGCTCGACCGTATTGAGAAAAAAGGCTTTGAAATGAGTAAAATGGTGCTGACCTTCACCACCATTGACCGAGAATCTTGCTAGTTAATCAGTTCAACAGCTAGCAAAAAGAGCCAGAGTATTAACTAGTCAAACATCTAAACACAGATGCCAAAATGCCAACCTACAAGTTAAAATGATAAGGTTGGCATTTAATGATGCAAATATCACATCATGATTGACGATCTCTATCTCAACGATATATCAAGCAATTAGAACCAAGTTTCCATCTGCAGTGCAAACAGAACCTCGCCGCCCTCTCCCATCGTTGCTGCATCTGCCTCAGTGCTGATCGAGTAACCATTCAGGTCTTCACTCCAATCTACATAGCTTACAGCGAAACGTAGTTCTGGTCGGTCAAAAAAACCAGTGCTGGTTGAAAGCTTCAGTGTTGGTGCAACTGTCGCTTTGTAGAAACCTCCGCTCGCTTGCTCTGTCGAGTTGTCTAAATCCATGTACTGCAATGAACCTTCGTAAACCATCTCAAAGTTTTCTGAGAGCTCTTGAGCTAATCGAAAGTTTAAAGAAGCCCATGTGAACTCGTCATTCTTCTTCAGACGGTCTTGGCTATGCTCTGCCATCAATGCAGGCGCTAAACGCCAGTTGTCGCCAATACGAGTGACGCCGTAGCTAAACAGGCGAACGGCTTTTGCGTCATCCAGCAGGTCACCATTGGAACCGATGCCTTTTAGCTCTGCACCTAGGCCGCTACCCACTAACATGCCCGTTTTAGAGAAGCCTTCGCTCAAACCAAAGAAGTTGTCTCCATGGTACGTAAACATTGCATGTACACCGCTTTCAGCAGCACCATTTAGGCGACTATCGTTGTCTGCTGAAGTCATGCCACTCAACATAACTTGCCATTGGCCAATACGGTTATTCATCGTTGCAATGTAGTTTTCTACATCTGTCGATGAACTATCAATCTCACCAAAATCTCGGCCATAAATAGAGAAATTCGCTTTCCAGTTTTCGCTCATCTGAACGTCGTAAACGCCCGCACCAGTACCTGATAAGAAGACAATATCCGAATCGAAAAAGTGAATATCAAAATTGTCACGATCGAATCGTTTACCCGCCCAAAACGTTGCTTCAGAAAACGCTTCGGATTCAGAGAACATGCTCAGACGGTTCAGTTCTGAATACACTTGTCGTACATTCAACTGGCTTTCACTAGCTGTCCATTCGTTATTTGTTTCAGTACTGTCGGCTAACATGATACGAAACAAGGCACTAGAACCATCATCCGCAAAACGCTTGTGAATCAAGTTCGCTTCAACGTAATGATCATCTTCCACACCAAGTCGTCCAATAGGCGCACCAATCGCACCCGCCGCTGTCATGTAAGGACCAGTACCTGTCGCGCCGTTTAGGTCGTCGTTGATCAATAACCCAGAGCGCGCATAGCCGTGAAACTCAAACGAAGAAGCCTTTTCATTGGCTTCGGTAGAAACCTGCTCCGTTTGTGCAACTCTTTGTTCTAATTCATTAATACGTTGCTCTAATGCTGCAACGTCTTCACTTGCTAATACCGATGTAGTCATTAGCCCCATTGTTACAGCAACCGCTAAAGTGTGTAGTTTCATTCTTATGTTCTCACGTTAATTGTTTTGGATTATTTGCAAACGTTCCCAAAATAATTCGTAAGCGCATTTCGGCTTATAATTTTGATGTATAAGCTCTATATCGAAGAAGAAATAGAAATCAGTCGTGTTGATTACTTCACTTTTGTATCTGGGTGGATGATAGATCGATAATTTCGGGAACGTTACCGAAAATGCATGATTCTGATAACTTTGTCACAAGTGAAATTGATTAATGGGCGAAAAATAGTGTATCGCGCACATAGCTCAACGAATAAAAACGAGCCTATGATTGAGCCTAAGCGTATTAAAGTCTTCCATTGAAGCGAAGGTAACAATTAAGTGAACATCAATTAGGAAAAGCAGAGGCAAAGCCTGAGGTGAAATTTTCAGGCTTTTTAAATGCAGAACATTCTCACCAACAGTGGGAGATGTTTTCGAAGCTAGGTTAGCCTTTCTAGCCGTGGTTGAAAAAGGTATAGATTCGTTGAAGCCGTTACTTTCTTTTACCCTGCTCAACTAGCTTTTCATTCCATGCCGTATTACCGTCACGTTTAGAGACATCGTATTCAGAACAGAACTGCGAGATAGTCATATTGTTATCGCCAGTCGCTAGCTTTAATGCTAATTGGACTTGTTGAAGTTTGCTTTGCAGGCGCAAGATTTGACCTGCATTTGGACTTTTCTCTTTGGCATACTTTAAGGCGGCATGTTTACGCTCGGCAGCACCTGCTCGGCGATCCGCTTCTGATAGCAGATATTTTAGCTGAGCAACACTCTTGCCTTTCTTGAAAGCAGGGTCGAGCAGCTCAACACATTCATCAAACGACGGATTGATAACATATGGGTCAACTTTATGAGCTTGTTGACGCATCCACTCTAGTGCGAGTTTTTCATCTGACATAATTGAATCTTTACCAAATAAATAGCCTTATATGGTATCGCTCAATAGCAAACTGCTGCAATAGCAAATTGAGCGAGTTCGTACATTTTTAGACTTTCCGCGTGGCTGCTGTTATCAGCCTCAGCCCCAAGAAGCTATCTTACTCCGAATTAAAGACGCGTATTTCATCTGATCAACGCATCACAAATAATTCTTCATGGTAATTTTTTTCAATATTAAATTGATACGCATCGAGCTCTTTTTTCAGTGATTTTGAGAATAACTCAGGCCCACAGAAATAGAGTTCGTAATCATTTAGATCACCACATCGGTTCAAAATTTGCTCTGCGTTTAACCGTGGTGAATGAGCAGTATCTATCACGTTCAACTTCACGCCTACTTGATGTGCGAGATGCCATAGTTCATCGACTAAGTTTTCATCAACGCCGCGAGTGCAATAAAACAATTCAATCCGAGGATGACTCGTCTTTATTTTGAGAGCTTCTAGTGTCGCAAAAAATGAAGCGATCCCGACTCCACCAGCAACCCAAATTTGTGGCTTACTTAGGTCAAACTCAAGACGCCCATAAGGCCCCTCAATTGTGACACCGTCACCAATATTAACTCGACCATACAAATCTGTAGTAAAATCGCCTAGCTCTTTGATCAAGAAACGGAGTTCTGACTCTTCACTACCTGAAACGATGGTAAATGGATGCGGGTCTTCATTGCCAAAGCATAAATACGCGAACTGTCCAGCTTTATGGCCTTGCCAAGATACATTCGGCTTTAATATCAATTCCATTACTGATGCTTGGGGGAAATAGCGAGTCGAAACTACAGTGGAAGAATGGCGATTACGACGCCCAACAAAACCTAATAAGCTGTATACCGCCGCAATAGAACCCATCACAGCAAAAGCCAAAGTTAGGTAATAAATAGGCTCACCCCAATACGCTCGTTTGATAAGTAACACCGAATGAAAGGCGAGCAATAGATACGCCAACGACATAAGGCGATGTGACAGTTTAAATGGTTTGTACTTGATTGCCGCCCATAACGAGGCAACAAGTAAAACAAGCAATAAATAGAACCCCCACTCCCCGATGTTCTGAGCAAAACCACGTAATTCATTGGCCCAAGCTTCCCAACCAGACAAAACACCTTGAGGGCCTAAACCGTCATGATGAATCGGTTTCTCCAGCACTCCAGACATAACCAACCACTTAGGGACTTGGTACCACAGCCAATGCGCGACACCTAGAGACACCCCACCGATACCAAGCCACTTATGCACGCGATACGCTTTGTCCATACCGTTAAGCCAATTCTCGATCATAGGAAAACGCATCGCTAACAGCATGGCTATCGACATCAACATCAGAGACAAAATACCCGAATACTGAATCATGGCCGAGCGCCATTCAAATACGTTATTTGAAGCGAAGAGTTGCGGTTCCATCGCAAACCAAAATACTGACATCGTGGCAACCATTACCCAAATGACATTACGAACTGTTTTCATTTTTCTGCACTCTCATAGACTATAACTTTACTTTAGTTTCTGGGATGTAAAGAGAAGTCAAAGTGCGTAAATCTATGCAAAGAGTTATCGCTGCGGAAAGAGAAACACCACATAACGAGTAATGACCTCGCGTAGTTGTCACTAGCGTCACTCTAAATCGCTATTTAATGAAAACCTGTTGATCGATAGAGAGTAGTGCTGCGTACATATTGATCCGTTAGTGAGCAAAGTTGTGATAAAAAATGAAAACTAGAGAAAACATGAAGGACATCACCCTTGCAAAGCATGATCTGCAAACAATGGATCAAAGGCATCGGACTCGCTTGATTAACTCTCTGTCGGGGTTCAAAAGCGCTAACCTTATTGGTACCTGCGATAAAGAAGGCTTAGATAACCTTGCGGTTATCAGCTCGGTCGTTCATTTAGGATCGAATCCACCATTGTTTGGTTTTATCGTGCGCCCCTGTGAAAGTCGACGTCACACATTAGAGAATATTCTAGAAACGAAGCACTTCACCATTAATAGCATTGGTGCCGAATTTGTCAGAAAAGCGCATCAAACTTCGGCTCGCTATCCTAAACCAATCTCAGAATTCAATGCGGTCGGTCTCACGCCATATTACGACGATGTATTTCCAGCCCCGTTTGTCTTAGAAAGCCCACTGAAAATAGGCTTAACCTTCAAAGAGAAAATTACAATAGAAAGTAATCAAACTCAGATGTTGATTGGTGAAGTTATTACGATTCACGCACCAAAGCGCGCCATGATGCCGGATGGCTACCTCGATTTAGAAGCGTTAGACTTGGTCACAATATCAGGATTGGATAGCTACCACGTCACTCAAAGACTGCATCGTTTAAGTTATGCAAAACCACACGAGTCTTTGTTTCCTCTGACTCGCGAAGGTAACCCAACCTCATGGGAGGCTTTTGAATTTAATCTAACTCATTTTGAGCGGTAATTTGCAGTCAAAAGTGCTAACTTCCTTTAATTACAAGAGATGCAGCTCAAAGTGGTTCTAAAAGAGTGCAACTAAACATCATGCAACCCCAAAATAGCATCTCATTCAACCCTATTTCTGTTTCCAAGGCCCCCTTTGAAGCTAACCCACTTTAAATACAAGACTCGTAAAGGCCCAGACTACCGACATGGCGATCAGGTGTCTTTTATGGACATCAAACAGACCTTTGGTATGGGCAGCATTCGTGTCGGAGCTTGGGTGACGAAAGAAGAGAAAGAATTGGCTGCAAATCTGATATTCGATTCTTTAGCAGATTTGGCCTATATCTTGGCTCTACCACCTGAAGCAATTGGCCTTCGAGGCACGTTAGGTTTAGCATTCGGCAGTGGTGGTAGAAAAGGTGTACAAGCACACTACGCCCCAAATCAAAGAGAACTCGCCCTAGCCAAGAACGCCGGCGCTGGTGCGCTAGCGCATGAGTTCTGGCATGCCTTTGATCACTATATAGCTGAGAAAGCATTTGAGATTGGCGATACCTCAGGTCCTCGTAAGCAGATCTTGTTTGCCACCGATTGTTGGTTGCACGATAGAAAAGTACGGCCTCATCCATTAAACGAGTATTTGATGTCTCTCTTCGATGCTACCCTGCTAAGCGACAACAACCTGGATAAACACGATTACGTTGCACGTAGTGTTATTGCAGACAAAGCAATGTCTACCCGTTACTTCTCACTACCTACAGAGATGATGGCGCGCGCCTTTGAAGCTACCATAGAATCTTGCTCAGAGATCGAAAACTCTTATTTAGTCGATGGTACGACCAAAACGGATATGCTCCCTCTCTATCCAGACCTCACGCATCGCAAAGAGATTTATCAAGCACTCCAAGGTTATTTCGCGCCGTTGGGTCGTTCTCTAAGTAAGTAACGTTTTAAATCGTTAGGAGGAATAGGTGATCCAACAGCGGAAAGTGTTTATAGTCGGTACTCAAATTTCAACATCCATGATTTAGAGGCAGTAATGATCAGTTGGCCATCTTTGGTAAAACTCGACGGTGACGATGAGCTTATTTACGTCGCATCCGAGAACGATTTTCAGGCAGAATGCTCAGACATGATCTTGGGCGAAGATGATTATCTCATTGATTCTGAAGGCGATAGCTACTCGCTTCAATCAAACTCAAATCAACTGTCTCTAGCGAAACGAGCAAACCAATATTCGGTTGAAAGCGTGACTAAACTTATTCGAAATCACGAGTTCCAGAAGGCAGAAGTGTGTCTGATGAAGATCCACTTCCTGACCATTGAAGAAGCGATTCAGTCTTTGGCTTTTGAGCCACGTTAATATTGGTTTAGAGCTCGTATCAAAGCTAATGCCCAAGACAGATTAAACAAAAACAGCGCCTCAATAGGCGCTGTTTTTCGTTTCTTATCTCGTTATCGCTAGTTTAATTAAGCGATAAAAATCTGAGCCAATGCGTAGCCTAAACAACATGCGCCTACTACACCGATTAAACCAACCGACATGAATGAGTGGTTGAAGTACCACTTACCAATCTTGGTTGTGCCAGAGACATCGAAGTTCACTGTTGCGATGTCTGATGGGTAGTTCGGGATAAAGAAGTAGCCGTAAACTGCTGGCATCAAGCCGATAAGCAGTGCTGGGTCTAGCCCTAAGCCAAGGCCAACAGGTAGCATCATACGTGCAGTTGCTGCTTGAGAGTTCACCACAACCGATACAATGAATAGCGCTAGTGCAAACGTCCATGGGTAGTTAGTCACCATTTCCACGATGCCCGACTTAAATTGAGGCATTGCATATTGGAAGTAAGTATCCGACATCCATGCGATACCGAAGATAGCAATCGCCGCCACCATACCCGATTTGAATACCACGCCGTTTGGCACATCACGCGGATCAGTTTTAGTTGCCAGCAAAATGATACCGCCGAAACAGAGCATCATCATCTGGATGATCACTGACATCTTGATTGGCTTGTCGCCGTCTACGATGGTTCGGATCTCTGGCACCATTGCCACGATGACAATCACGACAATCGACAATAGGAAAATCAAAACCGCATTACGAGCCGAAGTTGGCAGAACTTCATCCAAAGAGGTCGCGGTGGTGCTTTCAATGCGTTTTTTCCACTCAGGATCTTTTAGGCGTGCTTGGTATTCAGGATCGTCGCTCAATTCTTTACCGCGTTTTAAGCTATACAAAGAAAGCAAGAACGTACCAAACAATGTTGCAGGAACCGTCACCATCAAAATAGAAAGCAGAGTAATAGAGTGTTGAATATCAGATAGCTGCGCGAGGTAGTACACCACAGCCGCAGAGATTGGTGATGCCGTAATCGCCAACTGAGATGCTACCGACGCAGCTGCCATTGGACGCTCAGGACGAATACCGTTCTTCAATGCCACATCGCCGATGATTGGCATAATAGAGTAAACCGCGTGGCCAGTACCCAATAAGAAAGTCATCGAGTAAGTCACGAACGGTGCTATCAAGGTGACGCGTTTCGGGTTCTTTCTCAGTACCCTTTCCGCAACTTGCAGCATGTATTTCAAGCCTCCCGCCGCTTCTAAAATCGAAGCACAAGTCACAACTGCGAGGATGATCAACATGACAGTGACAGGTGGAGACGTTGGTGGCATCTTGAAGACAAACACCTCGATAACCAAACCAATACCAGAAACAACACCTAAGCCAATACCACCATACCGAGACCCGATATAAAGTACGACTAATAAAAATAGAAACTCAAAATACAACATAAGCAACCCTGCTAAAAATATGGACTAATGATATTTTGTCTCTAAGCTCAGCCATTTACTTATTGCTTGGTCACACTATCATTGAAGGCTACCGCAAATTGTTTTTTATAAGATTATGGTCACGCTAACAAGCCTGTAAGTTTATGAAATGTAATAGTAAAACAAACACCCGACCTCGATTTGTTATGTATAACAGTCATAATTGTATCTGTTAGATCTCGATGACCTATAAAAGATTAGGCTCATAACTGAACGATATTATTTCAGCTTGAATTAATGAGATTTCAAGTCATTCAGAAGCATATTGCACACCCAATACTTCCGATTCTAACTCAACGCTGACTCGCCTATCCTTAGACACTATGTCAAAATACTCATTCTCACGACGACAATAGATAAAGAACCACGGATATGAATTTTCAAGCTGCTATTTTTGATATGGATGGACTACTGCTCGACACCGAGCGACTTTGTATGCAGGTTTTTGAAGAAGCATGTCACGCGCAAGGTGTTCCGTTTTTGCAAGATGTCTACCTAGGCATTATTGGCTGTAACGCAAAAACCATCGAACAGATCTTTAGAAATGGTTACGGTGAAGGCTTAGATTATCCTGCGTTAAACAACGAATGGCGAACTCGTTATAGTGCGATTGTTAAGAACCAAGCGATCCCTGTAAAAGACGGCGTGATTGAGCTTCTTGAATGGCTCAAATCAAACGACATTCCAATCGCGGTGGCGACCTCGACTCAGCTTGATATTGCAAAAAAGAAGCTTGAGTTGGCTGGCCTAGATTCTTACTTCACCTCGTTAAGCACAGGCTGCGAAGTAACTCACGGTAAGCCTCATCCAGAGATCTACCTGCTAGCGGCAGAACGCCTCGGTGTTGCACCTGAAACCTGCCTAGCGTTTGAAGATTCAAACAACGGTATTCGCGCGTCGATGGCTGCAAACATGATCAGTTTCCAGATCCCAGATCTGGTTGAGCCTTGCGAAGAAGTCAAAGCCCTTGGTCACACGATCAGCCCTTCCCTGCATCATGTGTTAGCACAGCTTCAATAAGCCGCTGCTTAAGTTCTGATTACCGTTGATAACGCTTTTACCTGTCTCGTCCTAAAATACATAGACAAGCCTCTCTATCAAGCCGACTCACAAAGTCGGTTTTTTTGTAGGTACTCCTTTTATAAAAGATAAAAACTCGCGCTTGAAACTGTTACAGTCGAGGTGGAATATATCCTAAGTAATAAGCCAGATTGCTAACATCTACATATGGAGAAAGAGACGCGTGAAGGAAAAGTTTGAAGACCAACTGCTTGATTTTGCACAGCGAGAGATGACACAAGATGCAGCTCACGACATCAGCCACATCAAGCGCGTAGTCAAAACCGCTAAGGCGTTGTGTGTCCAAGAACAGGCCAAGCTTGAAGTCGTTCTACCCGCCGCTTACCTTCATGATTGCTTCACCTTTCCTAAGAACCACCCGGACAGAGCCCAAAGCTCGCAAATGGCAGCAGACAAGGCGATTTCTTTCCTCAAATCTATCGACTATCCTGCGTCCTATTTGGATGAGGTCCATCATGCCATTGTCACGCACAGCTACAGTGCCAACATCACTCCAGAAACCTTGGAAGCTCAAATCGTCCAAGATGCCGATCGACTAGATTCTCTCGGTGCGATTGGTATTGCTCGCTGCCTGTATGTGGGCCAGAGCTTTAACGCAGAACTCTATAACCACCAAGACCCGTTTGCGAAGCAACGTGACTTGGATGACAAACATTACAGCGTCGACCACTTTTACGTGAAGCTATTCAAGCTGGCTGAAACAATGAATACAGAATCTGCCAAATTAGAAGCCAACAAGCGCACCGACTACATGCGTGGTTTTCTCGCTCAATTGGCGACAGAAGCTTAAGCTCCTTTTCATATAGAAATTAGTCCCCATATCATAAAGAATCGCTTTAGTTTGGAACCTTCAATGACCCAAGAAAAATTCGACACCATTTATCAACGTGCGGCTCACCGTAAAGGCGGAGCGGCCGAACTCGAAAAGATTGTCCGTGCGCCCCTTTCACAAGCCGAGTTATCACAAATCACTGATGACCGTTGGCTGGCCGCTTTTACCGAAAAGGTCTTCCAGTGTGGTATTTCGTGGAATGTGGTGAGAAAGAAGTGGCCACAATTTGAAGAAGTATTCTTTGAGTTCGATATTGAAAAGATGCTGATGCTGCCGAATGAGATGTGGGAACAGAAAGCGCAAGACCCGCGCATTATTCGCCACCTCACCAAGGTAATGACCATACCTGCCAACGCCATGATGATCCACAATGCCAAGCGTGAAGCGGATTCCTTCTCGCAAATGGTTGCCGACTGGCCATCAGAACGTATCACCGAGCTGTGGGATTACCTGAAAAAACACGGCAAGCGATTAGGTGGTATATTACCCTATGGATGAGCATACTAAAACTAAGCATTTTAGAGTACAAATAAATAATTAGAGCTGAAAAGTTCTTTTTTTATACTTGCGATTTTTAAATATTACCACATACTGTATAATGTGAATACTAAAAAGGATTTAATATTGTTCAGTTCTGTTGTCAAAGTTAATGTGAAGCTTGATAACCACGATCTTTCTATTCCGATGAGAGCAATAGTTGTTGATGGTGAAGGTGTTCTTATTTCACATCTACGTTTCATGCTTGAACAGAAAATGCGGAAGGGCGTTAAGAGCAGTTGGATTGATAAGTCGATCCATGCAGTAAGGTTATTGCTTGATTACACAATGGTAAATAAAGACTGTTTTGATGACCCTCATGAGTTGTTCAAGTCTTTTGCAGAGCGCATTTTCGGTGGAACTATCGCCGAATCAGGTGAGGATACAACTCAGTTGCGTTGGAAACCTCGCTCAATTAAGACTGGAAACGAGATAATTTATCACGTCACTATGTTTTCAGATTGGTTATATGAGCAAAGTGATGGTACAAGCTCACTATTGAATCCACAACGTAAAGCATCACCGACTGAGATGATATTAAATCTTGCGGCATACAATCACCGCATGAACAATGCTTTCTTAAAACATACATTTTCAAACCAACACAAAAGCGATAGTGTAAATTGGGTGAGAACAGTTCAGCGCAGACAATTACCATCAATTATTGATGAACCAAAAAAACCTTTTTCAGAAGATAAAATTTTTGAATTGTTAACTGAGGGTTTTAACAGGAAAGGGGTATCACCAAACGCCCCCATAGAACAACGTTTCAATCTTGCTAATATTCTAATTACTATGCTCATGCATTTTGGCGGCCTCAGAAACTCCGAGGTATTTCACCTTTATATTGATGACATAATACCTAATGCTGGCTATGAGCAGATCCGAGTCTATCATCCCACCCAAGGTTTTGCACCAGAATGGTATCGAATCAAAACTAAGAACCCATTCTGTACTCGTGGTCAATTTTTACAAGAGAAATATGGGCTAAATGATAGACTAACCGCAAATGATAAATACCATGCAGGCTGGAAAAATCCTGTTGTAAATGAAGAAGGTAAATACTTTGCAGTGTTTTTTTTGGCCTACCTGGTATTAAAGAACTCTTCTATAGATTGTTCCGCATTTATGTAACTCAACAGCGAGTACCCCCCCTGATTGGTCGGGAACACCCTTTTCTATTTACAAACCGAAATGGCGATCCCCTTACCATGAAAAGCTTTAAAAGAGCACATCAAATAGCCGTAAAGAAGATTGGTATCTCCCATTATTTAAATGCTGGAGGCTCGCCACACAGTCATAGGCATGCCTATGCTCAGAGACTAGCTGATGCTCGTGAAGTCTGTCCAAGCATTAATGAAATCATTATTCAGCGAGCGTTACATCATAAATCCGCCGATAGTCAAAAGGTTTACACTGAGCCTGACATTAAAAAGGTGGAAAAGTCATTAGCAAAAGCAGAGGAGATGTCAGTTCCACAAGAATTACCTTTTGGTTTTGGTAAATAAGGAAGCAACACATGGTGAAAAAAAAATATTCCACTTTCCTCGAAGCCAAAGTCGCAGTACAACGCCTCAAGATTAAAACTCAGGGAGAATACAAAAAACGTTACAAAGAAGACCCGTGCTTACCTAGTGTACCTTACCATGTGTATCGTGAACACTGGATAGATTGGTATGATTTTACAGGAAGAGAACGACCTGTAGATTTATATCCAACAATTGGCGAAGCCAAAGCCGCCATCAAAACCCTTGGTATTGTATCTTCCACAGAGTATAAAAAACGCCACAAAGAAGACCCCCACCTACCTTCGAATCCTCAAAGGTGTTATAAAAATGAATGGGTGGATATGTACGATTACCTCAGCAAAGAGCCCCCTGTAGATTTATATCCAACCCTTGCTGAAGCTAAAGCCGCCGTCCAACACCTCAAGATTAAAACTCATGGTGAATACAGAAAACGCTATAAAGAAGACCCGCGCTTGTCTCTTAACGCTGACAAGGTGTACCAGGAACAATGGTTAGATTGGTATGATTTCTTTGGTAAAGTGCGTCCTATCAAATTCTATTCAACCCTTGTTGGAGCGAAGATAGCTGTACAAAGTCTTGGAATAAAAAGCAAAAATGAGTACAACAAACGCTACAAAGAAGACTCTCGTTTACCTTCTTCACCTCATCTTTATTACAATCATGATTGGTTGAGTTGGCACGATTTTGTTGGAAAAGACCAACGTGTAGAGCTCTTTCCAACCTATGAGGATGCCAAAGTCGCTACACAACGTCTAGGTATTAAAGGTTATGATGAATACAGAGAGCGTTACAAAGAAGATCCTTGCTTGCCTTCTGCTCCTTCGGTCGCTTATCAGGACGAATGGGTTAACTGGAGTGATTACTTAGGAAAAAAGCAATCTTTAGGTTTCTATCCAACCTATGAGGAGGCAAGAGCCGCCACCGAAGTTATTGGCGTTAAAACTCAGGCTGATTATCAAAAAATTTACAGAGAAGATCCGCGCTTACCTTCTTCTCCTCATTTGACATACCGCGGAAAAGGTTGGATAAACTGGCCGAAATTCTTCGCTGGTAGTATATTATCGTATGCTCAGGCAGTTGAATATTTGTCGGAAAAACACGGGGATTTGAATGGAGTAGAATATATATCGCTCCCATTAAAAGAATTAGGCTTGCCACCGAACCCCAAACTTATCTATGAAGAATATTATGATTGGGATAATTATGTCGGCATCACTTACCGTGACCCGCTGGATGCAATAAGACTTCTCCGAGATAAAGGTCAACATGTTTGTGACACGGAATCCTATCAGAAGCTTCAAAAACTCTATCGTGCTCTTCCCCAAAACGCTGTGGCATTCTACGGTTTTGATACCTTTGATGAATTTCTGTCTTTCGATAAAGATAAATTGTGGAATGCGGAAAAGGTCAGAGAGTATTGTAATGAGCATAAGATTTCTTCAAAAGAAGAATACGACAAGGCAAGCTCATCAGAACCATATTTAGCTTATAAACCTGACCAAATACAGGGTTTCACCAAAACTCAGTATTTGTTATTCCGTCCATTACCATTTGATGTGTTTAGTAACAGTAAATTTGATGATTGGGTAGCCGTTGCTGAAGAGTGGACAGACACAGGAGTGAGCATCAAAAACAGGCAGCGCTTAATAAAAGGCTTCTATGAAACATATCGCCAAACCTTACCAGCCAAGCCACAGTCTGCCTGTGATATTGATTTTAAATTTCCTGATATTAATGTTTGGTTAACTTCTTTGTCGGACTCATTTCGGCACACAGGCTCACTCAAAATACTTATAGACTTTTTTGATTATATTATTGAGAAACGATGTTCTATTACATGCGAAGAGACAGGCGAAATCACTACACTTGAAGGTTATAGAAATCCTATAAAAAAACAGAACATTACTACCGACATATCTGGTGAGATAAGTCGTTCGGAATCCAACAAACAAGCTTTACCTTTTCGGTTTATTGATGATGCTCGACACTTCTTGATTCGCCACAAAAAAGGAGCGGTAGAAAATATTCTGGAGCTTTACAAGCGACTGTTAGAGAAATCTTCTGTTTTTGATAGTAAATCTGAGTGGTTTGAAGTGGAAGGAAGTGTAATCAATACTTTAGACCCTGACTGTGTATGGAAAAAAGAAGGTGATCAGTTTTTCATGTGGTCTCCGGTCAGAATAATTGCTGTATTGTTTCAGCTCTATATGCCATTTAGAGGTCAACAAATATGTTGGTTAGATTCAGGCGAAGCTGATGAAAAGCTATTAGTAAATGAAGGTGGTAAGTGGGTTTGGAAAGATAACTCGTTGTTTCCAAACTATCGCGTGAAAGTCAATCATCACCAAGGCATATTACTTCCCCGTGACTCTTTTTCTGGTGTGGGTTGTCATGTCAACACCAATAAGACAGCCAAAAATGCTTACACAGGATATGATATTCCGTGGATTGACGATCGTTTGATATCCTGGGTTATTCGACTAAGAGACTGGCAAACCAAATACAATCCGCTTGATACCCCCACAAGATGGACGTCACTTAGGGATATTCACAATGTTTATAGAAGTAAATCGGTTGAAGTACTACAACAATATGGTTACAAAGGTCGCTCTTGCTTTCTTTTTAGAGATCCTACGCAACCTAAATCGTTACGACACATTCCGATATCGCAATCTAAGTTGGCGAGCGCTTACGCAGCGGTGCTATATAATATTCAGTCTGATGAACTACCACTTGCCACTTTAAAAGAAAAAAAAGACAAGAATATAACAGGCAATTCATTATCAAATTTTCGAGCCCTCTTTACGCTTCACTCGATGCGAGTGTCATTAATTACCGCATTCATACGTGACGCTAAAATCGCTCCTGAAATCGTGCAGAAGTTGGTGGGGCACTCCAGTATTGTGATGACGATTTACTACACCAAAGTTCAGGATGAAGAGATTAGAAAGGCTCTTCAAGAGTCTGAATCACTCATTATCAAAAATCAAACACAGCGGGTTGAGATAATGATACGTCAACGTAAGATGGAGAAACTGACTAGCGAATTGATCGGTGCCAAAGGAGAGCTAATTACCTCCACTGCCTCAGATATACCAGCGGCGGCCAACAGTATAATGGACTTTGGCTTATGCCCTTATGGTCGAACACGTTGTCATGATGGCGGTGAGAGACAAGCCAATAACACGACTCGGTATGAGCATGTCAGAGCCGGCTACCTAGGGAATAGTAATTGCCTAACGTGCCGCCATTTTCGTACAGGCCCTGCGTTTATCGGTGGCCTACAGATGTTGTGTAATGAAATTTCACTAGAGTGTAAAGCAAGCGCCAATGTCATGGGGCAATTGAGGGATGAACTCGACAATTTAGAAGATGAGCAATACACCGCTAAACGTAACGGTGAAATCTTCACGAAAACGCATCAACTCTCTTTGACAGCATCGCATTATGAACAAGAGGTAACTAAATTTGATGGTTTAACACTCGACCTCATTGTTGCTATACGGTTGTTTATGAACAGTGTTGAACTGCTCAATAGAAAAATAAAAGGTGAAAATGAAACTAAAGGTTTGAGCCTTATCACGCTGGATGATGAAAGTGCAATACAAGCACAAATGAACGAGGTGTCTGATTTCATCCATCTGGATATGATTTGCCAGTCTGCTTCGATACATCAATCGGCAAGACCAAGAAATGCAAGTCTTGCTCGATCACAATTGCTTGATCTCTTTGCGAAGAAAAACGGTCTTTATCCCAGTATGTTTTTATTATCTGAGAAACAACAACTCGCAATTGGTAATGAGATAACTCAACTCCTTAGAGCACGTACAGGAAGCTGGGAAAAAGTAGAGGAATTGATGGATAAGGAGTCAGTGATAACACTAAAAGACCTTGGTATTAAGGAAGCGGAAATTCAAGAAAATTTGAAACTTCTGTTCGATGGTCGCTCACTGAGTGACCTAAGACTTAGTGCTACAAAGCCTGAACTAAAGAGTGGTGGCCATCAATGAGTAACGACACTATTCAAACGATATACGAATGCTTATTTGAGCAAGCGGGTTCCCGAACCAAGCGAAGTCTTGAAATCATCAAAGAGGCCTGTGAGAGCCAAGTAAGGCGTAAGGTATCTGATTTCAGTATTGCAACCATAGGTCGTATTTCTGATGAGATGGGGGGGGTAAAAGCACAGGCGATACGAAATAAGACAGGTAAACACTTTAGACAACTTATCTCCGCTTACGAGACAGCGTATACGCAAGATATACCTAAGCAGACTAAAGCTGATACATCGACATGGTATAATCAAATCGAAGATGCCCCAGTTCGCTATCAAGTGCTTGATTTAATAGCTGAGAATAAAAAGTTAAAGAACGAGTTGAACATCCTCAAAAGTGTAACAACCATTGAGGTTGATATGCGAAATCAGCCACGTGAGGAGCAAGCCTCACACTATTTGGAAAACCAACTTACTGAGGTTGAACTCCGCGCTCTTACTGACTTTATCTCCGAGAAACGATTGGCAGACTTCGGTTGGAGCATAGGCAAAAATGGACGACTGCTCGATGCCAAAGGGCGACCTACAACGAAAGTGGCTTTTGTTGATGCTATTGAAAAGCTGGCAACTATTATGGATGTTGCCAACGGCAAGTAGGGTTTACTCGTTATTGATTAACTCTCGAGAGTAATAATAAAGCTTGAGTGATTATTATTGATGATTAACTTCGACAAAAAGCACGTAAAGACCGAAAAAGGTGAAAAATGGCTACAGGTTTATTCACTATAGCCATCTTTAATTATGGTGTCTCGGGACATGGCTAAGTTGGAGCTTCTGGTCTAACTCAGGCATTTAGAATAATGAAAAGTAGGCCAAGTACACAGTCTTACGTTTGTAGGGTGTCTCTAACGAATTTCCGCTAAAGCCGTTACAATTCTGTCATGTTAATAATCCGATCTGTAGAGTTAATAGTTTCTGGTCTATGAGCAATTATACGTGGACAGGATGTTGTTTAGTTTTTGTTTTAAATGACTTTGAGGCAAAACGTAAGTGGAAGTCGCTAAGTCGAAAGGTTAATACAAGGGAAGAAAATGTCAGCGGACAATAAAGTTTGCTCAGTTCCAATAAAGTCTGATCATTTACAATAAAGATTGTTCTGTTTGGGGTAGTGTCAGGCCCAGAAGGACGGTCAAGCTAGCACGCATTTGCCCCATTGTTGGATAGACCTTTTACTCATTCATACCCTGTTCATGGGTTTTTTTCTTACTAGAAGTTATCCATTCTTCTAATGCTGTTTGTCGTGAATCACCATGTTGTATTACGGGGGTAAATTCCACCATGCTTCAACGGAACTTTGATTAGAACTAAGTAAGCAATCAAGTGTTTATGCAATAAATTTATATGATTGAAACTATGAAGTTTATCTATTGAGACAAACACGAAGAAACGGCACAATGTGCGGATGATATGAAGCTAAAATCCATACAAACTGTTTAAGAGTGATTCGCAATGCGTGGCATTTTTACTATGCGTTGCGTTTTGTGTTTAAGGTGGTTTACGGCTGTATCGATATTGCGTTACTCACCTTCAGAGCGTGTTAACTTTATTAGAAGTTCAGAGGAACAAAAGTGAATAGAAAAATGACTGCATTGGTTGTTGGTAATGGTGCTTACCCTCAGCAAGAACTCCAAAATGCCACAAATGATGCGGAAGATATGAGCCAAAAACTGTCAGATTTTGGCTTTTCGGTTATCAAGCTAACGGATGCGACTAAAAAATCTATTGATGAATCAGTTAACTCCTTCCGTGATAACTTAAATAGTAATGAAATCGGACTGTTCTATTTTGCTGGTCATGGAATGCAAATTGAAGGTGAAAATTATATTACGGCTGTAGATTCGGACTTTCGATCAGAAATTGATGCAAAGTACTCCTCTTATCCATTGAATAAGATCATCGAAATCATGGAAAAGAGTAAAAACAAAACTAACATCATTATTCTTGATGCTTGTCGTAATAACCCTTACCTCCGGGCTTGGAATCGAGACCCTTCATTGGATGGTTTAGCTCCAGTTTATGCTCCAAAGGGAACGATCATTGCGTTTTCCACTTCTCCAGGGGAAGTCGCTAGTGATGGTGCGAAACGCAATGGCGCATATACAGAAGCATTGCTTCAGCATATAGCTGTCCCGGATATCCCTATTGAAGATATGTTTAAAAGAGTACGCAATTCACTTGCTGTACTTACAAAGGGAAGTCAAACATCGTGGGAGCATACTTCATTATCTGGTGATTTCTTCTTCAATCTCAGCTTGGGTGCTTCAATAGACATTTATTCCAATGAAGCTATTTCAGATGAGTTGTTTCAAATTGACACATCGAAGATTTTACATAGTGAAATTCGTAGCCTTAGAAGTCACAATTGGTATACACAAAATCCAGTAGCTTCAGACCTTATAGCATCTACCCTCAATGACAGCGATGATGATGCTGCATTTGTATTAGGTCGTAATATTTATCAAGCAGCGTGTGGTAGTGCGCGTGATATAAGTACATACATCACGTACTTTAGAGAAAGAACAACAGAAGTTCATACTAAAACACGAAAAGCTTTATTGGATGGCATGCTATTTGAGGTTTTCTTTAATAGCAAAGGCCAGTTACGTGATAACTTTAAAACTTCCAAGTTTAATAGTGTTTTCGAGTTTCAGAAATTTTCTGAATTCAATGACTCTTTTGCATTTATTTCAGATGTCTTAGCAACATATCAAAATCGTTTTTATGCAATTCCCGGGAAGAATCGAGAAGTTAGTATAGATGTAGAAACCCGTGAAAATGACAAAGGTGAATTCAAGGTGTTAGGAGTCTACTTCAGTGGATATAACATCCTGAGACCAGACGACGAATATAGTTATTATGAAGATGATCAAGAAGGAATATCCTACGAAGGTTTAAGGGCTTCTGCATTCGAAAGAAGAATTTCTGAAGAAATTTTGATCCCTAGTCATAAACTAAAAATAAACTACGACTTCGATTGTGACCCAAGATCAAAGTTGTTAGTCCCTTATGGCTATACCGTAGCTAAATAAAGTTAACAAGCATTTAAGAGTGATTCCCAACACATGGCATTTTTCATTCCATCATTGGGTTTTGAGTTTGAGTTTGAGTTTGAGTTTGAGTTTGAATATTTAAGTCCTCTGAAAGCATTGCTCAACTTAATCAGGCGTTAATCACTTTGATTGGAGACATTTATGCAAACACGTTTTTTTGCAGACCCAGAATCGATTCTGGGGACATTAGCTAGATTGTTTGCTGCAAAGGGTGCAGCACGAGAAGTTGCTGTATTGACCTATTCATCTCCGGAGGTTAAAGAAAGCTATTACGATAACTGGAACGGTGGTACAACTCATTACACTTTGTATTTACATGTTCCAATTAATTTGTATCCACAATTAGAGTCAGATTTGGCAGAAATTGAGCATGCCATTTTAGAGAACGCTGGTGTGTTCTTATCAAATTTTGAGAATGATACTCTGTCGACTGTAAAAATCATTCCCGCCGTCCAAGAAGATCCTCAATGGCGTGAGAAAGCGTCAGCTTGGTTATCAGGTAGCAAAATTACAAATCAAGGTCGTGTGCGTTCAGATAATGTTGCACCTCTATCGACTGATGGTTTGTTGTTTAGGTCACAACCAGAAATTCATTTTTACAGAGCACTAAAGTCAGAGGGCGTATCTTTTTCACCACTGCCTGTTTTTATTCGCGGGGGGCAGACATATAGCCGAATCGAGCCTGACTTTGTAATAGTCCATAATGGAATTACGATGGTCGTTGAAATTGACGGTGATACCGTACACCAGGAAACGCCTGCAGAGGCACAAGCGAGAGTACGAACGTTACAGCACGAAGGTGTACATGTAGAAAGAATTTTGGCTAGTGAGTGTAATGAGCCTCAGAAGGCTATAAGCGCAGTAAAAAGAATCTTAGAAGCGATAGGCAAATTGAAAGCATCTAGGTAAATAGATAACAAACTGTTTAAGCTTGATTACATAAGTATGCGTTTTATATCTAAGTTAATCTATTGAATAATAGAATGAGGAGACATAGTGAAACTCGATAAATTGCGAATCTCACATTTTCAGAGTTATGGTTCAACACCTACAGAATTATCTTTTGACGATCTAACTTTTCTAATTGGCCCCAATGGCTCAGGAAAAACGGCTGCTCTTCAGGCACTTTGTAGAATGTTTGCTTTTGACCCATCTCTACGACGAATAAAGAAATCTGACTTCCATGTTCCATGTAACGAAACGGAGCATCCTGAAGAGCGAACGCTTTGGATTGAAGCTGATTTTCTATTCCCTGAATTGCATGAAGAGGCAGATAGCACAACTGTCCCACCGCACTTTGCTCATATGAGATTAGTCGATGGGGAAGACATTCCTCGAGTGCGATTTCGTTTAGAAGCATCTATGGGTATTGACGGTGATATCGATGAGTCATTGATATATGTCTTGGAGCTAGATGAAAATCAGCAACCACATAGTACAGCTAAAGTTTCTCGTATAGACCGCAATCAGATTCAAATACATTATCTTCCGGCGAGACGAGACCCAGCTGAACATATCACCTTTGGATCCAATGCTTTATTAGGACGTATGTTAAGAGCTGTTAATTGGGAGGTAGAGCGAGAGACTGTAAAGGGGCATACAGACCAAATTAGTTCGAGTCTTGACGCTAACATATCGGTAAATGCTCTAAGCACAAGTATCCAAAAGTCATGGTCTTGTTTACATAAAGGACAGTTTTTCACGCAACCAAAAATTACTTTTGTGGCTAGCGAAATTGAATCGCTACTTCGCCACCTATCTATTTCATTTGCTCCAGGACATGATGAAGCTAACGTTGACTTTTCACGGCTAAGTGATGGGCAAAAGTCGATGTTATATTTATCTCTGGTCCTTTCATCTCAGGCAATTGGTCGTTCAGTGTTAAAAGGAGACGACTCTTTTGATCCTGATAAACTTCGTCCTGCAGTGTTTACCTTAATTGCAGTAGAAGAACCAGAAAATAGTCTATCTCCTCACTATTTAGGAAGAATTGTGAGTTCTCTTCAAGAGATGCTCGGTCACGGGGATGCTCAGGCTCTCATCGCAACTCATGCACCATCGATGCTTAGACGTATCGAGCCGAAACAAATACGTTACATGCGTTTGAACTCGGATAGAGAAACAACTATTGCTAGTATTAACATACCTGACGAGGAGCATTACGGCGATGCCCATAAGTTTGTCACTCAGGCGGTAAAAGCCTTTCCTGAAATATACTTTTCACGCTTAGTTATTCTTGGGGAAGGTGATAGTGAAGAAATTGTCATACCACGATTATTAGAAGTTAAAGAAGTGCCTGTTGACGCGTTTGGTATTACCGTAGCCCCTCTTGGTGGACGGCATGTGAACCACTTTTGGAGGCTCCTTGAAGGACTAAATATCCCGCACATTACACTTTTAGACCTTGACGTGGGTAGGTATCAAGGTGGTTGGGGGCGTATCAAAACAACCAATGATCAATTAATACTACATAAACCAGCTCTTCAGTTAACTGATGGGTTTACAGTTATCCCAAGATGGGACGATTCTGACCACAAAATCAGAGATTTTCATCATTATTTAGAAGAAATGGAAAAGCGACGGGTGTTTTTCTCTTATCCAATGGACTTAGATTTTGCAATGCTGAGAGCCTTTCCTACAGCATTCAATATCGAAATTGATGATCAAGTTGAACCAGAACTTCCACAGATCAAAGCGGTGTTAGGCAAGTCTCGTACTGAAGCATCCGAATACGACGATGAAGAACGGAAGTTATTTATTACATATCACAAGTTATTCAAAATCGGCAGTAAACCCGCTGAGCATATCAGTGCTCTCTCTAAACTATCTGATGAGCAACTTTTGGTAAACATTCCCCCATCCTTAGAGCGGTTGGTTGAAGCTGCAAAAGAAATATTGTTGGAGCTTCCTGAATGATTAAAGTGGAAAACTGGCTACCAGCTGACGGGTTAGTTCTGGAACCCAACGCCTATCGAGCAGCTAAGGAACGTGAAGTTAGCTTAGCCTTGACGGCTGGCCCAGGTGCTGGAAAAACAGAGATGCTTGCTCAACGAGCAGATTTTTTACTTCGTACTGGTTCATGTCGATACCCTAGACGCATTCTTGCTATTTCATTTAAGGTAGATGCGAGTAGCAATTTAAAGGAACGAATTAAGCGCAGATGTGGTATTGAACTATCATCTCGTTTTGATAGCTATACATTCCATGCTTTTGCTAAGCGAATTATAGAACGCTTTCGTCCAGTATTAACTGGGGATAACGCCTTAGAAGCGGGCTTTACAATTGGCCCTAAAGTTCTTCATAAGCAAATTGATTTCACGGATCTAGTTCCGCTTGCAATAAAAATATTAGAGGAGTCCCCTCTAGCTAGAAATGCATTGAGACAAACATACACAGATGTTTTTTTGGATGAGTTCCAGGATTGTACGAATCATCAGTATGAGCTTATAAAAGTTGCCTTTCAAGGAACGAATATTCGCCTTACGGCAGTCGGTGACACAAAGCAAAAAATTATGGGATGGGCCGGTGCACTTGACGGCATTTTTGAAACCTTTAAGGAAGACTTCCAAGCTGCCCCACTCAATATGTACCGAAACTTTCGTTCAGAGCCTAAGCTTCTTCAGTTACAAAATGAAATAGTAAAAATTCTCGACCCTGCTTCAGTTATGCCCGAAGATCAAGTCGCGGGAGACGAAGGTCACATCCAAATTCACCCTTTCGAAAATTGCCAAGAAGAAGCAGATTATCTTTCTGAGCAAATCGACATATGGATAAATGAAGAGAAAGTCCCTCCTGCTGAGATAGCCATACTCATCAAAAATCAACCTGACTTATATGCAATGAAGCTTATGGTTGCGCTGCGCGATCGAGGTATTCCATATAGGAATGAACAACAGTTGCTGGATATATCAGTTGAGCCAGCTGCGCGCTTAATCATAGATTTTTTATTAAGCACTTTTGGTAAACAAGAGCCCTCTGCATGGATTCGCTTGATGGAAAAGCTAGTTCCATTCACTGAAGAAGATGATGAAAGAGGAGAGTTAGTCCAAAATTGGCAACGCTTCATCATTGAGGAGAAGAAGGCAATAAATCAGAATCCAATAACTCTTGAAAATACCAACAGATGGGACTGTTTGAAACGTTTTGTTGAAAAAGTAGGATTTCAATCACTAATGTCTCTGTCACATGACTACGAAACAGAATCACGTTTACGTGAAGTACTCAATGACACTTGCTCCAAGGTTGAACAATTAATGTCAACTGGATTCTCTCTTCTGGAGTCTTTGAAACGCTTTGAAGATGATCAAGCAGTGAGAATACTTACAGTTCATAAGAGTAAAGGCTTAGAGTTTGACTCTGTAGTGCTACTAGGTGTTGAAAATGAAAGCTATTGGGGAAATCCAGATGAAAATTTATGTACTTTTTTTGTCGGGGTTTCAAGAGCAAAACGAAGGTTGTTGCTGACACATGTTAGCTTTCGCTCTAGGCCTGCAGATCATTATGGAAGGTGGGACGCTCATAGGTGCAAACAGGAAAGGTTTTTGGGATGTGTAACATGAGAACAATGTTTGTATCTCTTATTAACTAACAGATAAGAAAGTATCGCGAAAGACGGTATCACGCGATACTTTTCCTAATCTACCCAGCATGAATTAGGGTCACCTACCTACCTAACTTACTTTTGTCCAAAAAGGCGCTAAAAGGACAGTTTACCTCACTCCAGACTAGGTTCGATACAGTTGGTACTTAGTAACTAGGGCTGCTCTGATGACCTGCTGAAATCGTGACAATTTTCGGTTTAAGACGTACCTTCGAAGGCTAGTAAGCTGCTAGTCAATCACGGTTTACCTTTGTTCGTTACCTAATGGTAGGCAAATTGGGGCCTGAGGCGTTTTTATGTTAAGCCCAATGGACTGTGGTAGCTAAATTCGCAGTGCTCGCGGTTTTAGGTCATTTCGAAACGGGGCGTTTGGTGCCATTAACCGACTGTGAAAGGTGCGGCCAACCAAAAAACGCCTATTAAACCACGGGAGCTGGAAACCAACAATGCTTAGAAACCTATAGCAGTATTGCCTCTGGGTTATGTACTTTCAGGTCAGAGCTAAGATATTCTATGTATATGTTTTTAAAGGGCTGTAATAGATCTAAGTTCAATCGAAATCGTGACAAATTGAGATTAATAGCCTTAATATTGACACTGGTTGAAGGTTAGTATGCAAACGGGAATCAATCATCAATACCTTTGTCCTTTGACTTATGGTAGGGAAAGCGCGGAGTTGAGGCGTTTTTTGGTTGGTTCTATGGACTATAGTAGCTAAATTCGTTCTTCACGCGGTTTTTCGGTTTGGTAGGGAAAATCCGATTGGAGTCGGTTTTAGGTCCGGTGTAAGTACATTTAACCAAGGTAAAAGCTCAACACTTGAAGAGTGTAGGGTTCTATTAAACAGCGTAATAGACGCCAGTATTAAGTTTGAAACTAACTTAAAATCAAGAAATACCTATCAAAAATGCTGGTTATGCTTATGATGATATTTGTATATAACTGGTTTTACTTGATGAAATCAACTCGCTCGTCTGATACGTAATCGAGATAAATGGAATCAAAGAGCACTTTGATAATTTTTGGTGATTATATTTTAAGGATAGCTGAGGCGATAGATGATTACACTAAATGTTTATTTTGGTTCTGTTAACGCACCGTACATATTAACATCCGAGCTTTTGAGCAGCATTCAAGAGAGTTACCCTGCACTCTATCCCGAATTTTTAAAAGATGAAGGGATGCTAGAAGTAACAACAGTAAGGATTATCGATAAAGAGTATGCTTTTTACCCATCAGATGTAGAAAAAATCGCACTCCGGTTTGGTATTGATATTGAATTTAAGAAAGTAATCCTTTGACTTATAAAAAGGGATTGGCTGAAGCCATGTGTATGGCCAGAGAGAGTCTAAGTTGTAAATACTACAAGAATAATGAAATCTGACTATTCGTAACCTCCCTCAAGCTTCATATCAATGTACTGCAGTAATGCAGAAGCACCATATTTGTTGGTAATGTCTTGAGGTGTTATATGTCCGTAGCTGGCCACCAAGTAGGAGGTATACCAACTTACATAATCTTCACCTAGATGACACAGCCTATCCATAATTAACTCAGTATCAACGCTAGAAACAACCTCTCTAATGTTTTCCAATGGGCTTCCAATGTTCTGCCCTTTAGATTCATTGCATCTCATAGTAAAAGACCTTCTTCAGTGATTTGGGTGGAGTGAACCCTAATTCATCTATACTCAACTTCGAGTTTGTGTAGCAATACTATGAAAAGTCAAACCAAAAATGTCCAACTTTCCCGTCTAATTCAGTATCTCGGATTTTTTGACCATTTCGGAGTGACTGCTTCAGTGATATCAGACACTCTCGTTAGCAACTTTTGTCATCCTTTTAATAATTCATGCTTCGCTAAATTAGAGTTCTTTCTAAAACGAAATTGTCCAGAACCTTCGTAGGTTGAATTTTTACCCGTGGCATTTTCTAGCACGTTTGTGCCCCAAACTTTGTTAGAACTAATAGACAGTCCAAAGTAGCGATATGCTGTTTGAATTAAGTAATCTAGTGCAAAATGAATGGCAGATTGGACTAACATGTTTAATCCAATCAGGAGTGAGCAAGTAATAGAAATAGTGCTGACTTTTGTGATTATGCTTCTCTCATGAAAGTCAGCACTTTCGCTAATTAATTCACTTCTGAAAGTTTAAGAGCGGGACTTTTTTTCTGATTTAGTAAGATACTAATCAACGCTAATACCGTAAATGCTAAGCTCGATAGGAATAGATTTTCTACACCGAACTGAGCGATAAACCACCCAGCGACTATCGAGCCAATAGTGATCCCAAAATTTGAAAAAGAGATGTAAAGACTATTTGCAAATACTTTCGCATCACCTGCATTATCCATAACCCATGTTTGGCTCACAACCAAGCCAGCAGAGTGTACTGCACCCCAAAACGCGACCATTGCTACCATGAAGGAGAACGAGAAACCCATGAAGTATACAACAAGATAGATAAGGCCAAGTGTAATAGGGTAAAGCATCACGGTCTTTTTCATGTTTTTGCCAAGTAATTTGCCAAAGATGAAGTTACCAAAGATACCAAACACACCGAACACCATCAGCATTGCACTAATCCACGTGCCGTTCATATTCGTTACAGTACTTAAGTACTGAGTAATAAAACTGTACGAAGAAAACATTGCTGCAAATACAAATATTACGGTCGACAAAGAAAGCCACATGGATTTGCTGCGTAAAATAGTTACTTGAGAGCCGAATGACATCTTTTCCTCAACAGGAGCGCTTTCCATCAAGAACATCACACTCACTAACGCAATGGCACAAGCGGCTAAACCAAAGTAAAAGGCATAAGCAAGTGAATACTGTTCAGCTAGAAAAGCGCTAATCGGAATACCGAAGACCAAACCAACAGCGACACCACCGAATACTTTTGCTGCGGCGTTGCTTTGCTCTTCTACTGATACCATAGAAGTGGCTGCTACCAATGCAACTGAAAAGAAAACAGCATGCATCAAGGCTGGCAGTACGCGAAATATCATCATGGTTGTGTAATCTTGCGTCATTGCATACACCAGATTCGATAGAACGAACAAAGAAAGAATGCCAATTAAAACGTATTTTCTATTCCACCCAGACATCATTAACGTAATAAAGGGACCACTCACCGCGACGACAATAGCGTAGACACTGACTAATAGACCTGCTTCTTGTACATCAATATTGAAGTCTTTCATGACTTGTGGAAGGAGACCAATAATACCAAGCTCTGTCGTGATAACGCCAAAAACGGCTAAAGATAGAGCAAAGATAAACAAGCTTTGTTTTTTCATTGTTTCAACTCAAATTATTAATATGCGGTAATTACGTACCGTCGATATTGGTTGTTGTTAGAGCCCTAAGTCCAAGTGTTGGAAAAGTGGCACAAAAATGTTGTTTTTTATCCAATAAAAATGCCGTTTTCAATGTGATTGAATTCGGCAACGTATCAGAATTCGTATTATCAAAGGGTGGAGACTTTTTTTCTTACCCGATGACATGTGCTTAGAACTGTGTTGTAGGCAACGTGTAAATGACGACTGGTTTCTCGCTTTCCATGGTTTTGTGTGGTCATTTCAATAATCCTATTTCTAATTCCTGGTTTGCAGGCCTCGTAACAGTAATTCACTTGAAAGGTACGGCGGCAAGCAAGACAGCGAAATCGTTGATGGCCGTTGGGGCCATAACCATGCTTTATGACACTGTCACTCTTATGACAGAAGCGGCAGTTAGGTCTATTCGTTGTCACATCGAACCGTAAATTTCACCAAAAGATATTGGTAGTCGTTTGAATTTAATTATCAACTTGGATTGCATAATAGGGGATAACACACGCAAGATTAAGTCCTTAAAATTACCAATACATATTCCCACAGGGACTTAATATGTCTTTTTGAAGTTTTATTGTGCAAATGGTACTTGAAATAATTTGTGGGAAATGCTGATCCTGGCAATATCAGGTAACGCTCAAAGTAGTTTAGGGACAACTCAAATCAATCAAATGAAAGAGTATGCCAACGACGTTCAAAGTCATGTGTTGGAGTCATGTGGCCACTGGTTGATGGAGGAGTGCCCAGTCCAGGTTGAAGATCTAGTTATTGATTTTTTTAACAAAAAATAATCAATAAAACTCAGTTTGAGTGTTGTTGATTCGTACCCTAGAGCCACTCTAGGGTATTTTTATATTTGAACTGCTTATAATTCGTACTCGGTTATGTAGCAATATAACGAGAACTCTTTATCCATTGTCTAGTTCAGAATGTACCCAGCGAGAAAACGCTTGGAATTTTACTCTTGTTTCCATTCCTTTAGGGCAAACCAAATCGTAGCCCTTTCCTGATTCAATATGCGGAAATGGCGCGACTAGCCTCCCCGCTTGGATTAAAGGCAGCGCAAATTCATACCGAGCAAGAAACACACCGAGCGATAATTCCGCCGCTTCCATCGCTAGGCGATTGTCACTATAGAAGTCACACCGTTTTTTACAATCAATGTCGATATGCATTTCATCTAACCAATACTGCCACGCACTTGTATCCCCTCTATGGATAAAATTAACGTCAGATAGAGCGCTCAACCCATTGTGAAGACCATGCTCGGTGGCGTAATTAACACTGCACACAGGTGTCCTCTTTCCAGAAAATAGTCGCTCACTGAAGTGATTGGGATACCGCCCCTGGCTATAAAAAATCGCCACATCGTAAGGTTCAAATTGAAAATCAGATTGATTCTGTTTGGTTTGCAGCTTGATGCTTAGATTGGGGTATTGCTGACGAAGTGAAGGGAGTCTCGGGATCAGCCAAGCAGAGGCAAAATAAGGTGATGTGGCTATATGTAAGCTACCAGTCAGCTCTCCGGTTTGAATGTCAGAAAGGGTAGAAAAAATGGACTCAAATGATGAATTCAGAACACTCAGAACTCTTTGTCCCTCCGGTGTGAGCTCTAACTTTCGGGTTTTTCTAATGAATAGATTGAATTGAAGCTGCATTTCCAGTTTTTTAATTCGCTGGCTAACCCCACCTTGGGTCAGAAAGAGCTCTTCTGCTGCTTTGGTAAAACTCAAGTGGCGCGCTGCAACGCTAAAAGTATGAAGCAGAGAAAGCTGCTGTTGTTGATTGGTGATTGAGCTCATGCATTACTCTAGTTAATTCGTGTGGGGGAATTATTCGTTTGTCCGAAGTTGTCAGTCATTATAGATTAATTTGTGTAATGTCACATTACAAGGACGTTAATGGTGACTCAATCAAGAAGGGAATCGGAGCTGATAACGCTATTACGAGAATCGATAAGATATAACGTGGATGAGATACGATGAAACTTATTTTAAATGCTGATGATTTCGGGCTGACGGAGTCGGTGAACTTGGGGATTGCGGATTGTTTTCGTGCCGGAACCGTAAAATCGACCACCATAATGATGAACCAACCTGGTGTCTCTCACGCGTCACAACTCTATCAACGTGGTCTTATTCATGAAGTTGGACTGCATTTTACAGTGACATCAGGTAAATCAATATCGTCCCCTAAATTAATTCCAACACTGGTTGACGAGAATGGTCATTTTTTTGATAGAAAGACCCTGTTTAATAAATCTGATGTGTCTTCTGATGAAGTCTTTAGAGAGTGTATGGCGCAATATCAAGCGGCTTTAGACGCGGGATTTAATATTAATCATATCGATAGCCACCATTTTGCTGGTGCCTATCGCCCTCTTAAAATAGGTTTTACACAAGCAGCCAATGAAATAGGCCTCCCCGTCAGGCGTATTGATAGCTTTATACGGGGTCAAAACTTATTGTCGGTTCCTACCCCAGATGCGTTTGATATGGGCTTTCATGCAGAAGGTGTCAATATTGAATACCTCAAAGCAGTATTGCTGGCTTATCAATACAGCATGCCTAACAGTACGATTGAATTAATGTGCCACCCAGCAAGGACGCTAACTGAAGAGCTAGAGGACATCTCTAGTTATACCCATGCTCGTGTTGAAGAGTGGAAGATTTTAACCAGCGATGAGTTCTCTCTCTGGCTAAGAAAAAGTGGCATTGAATGCGTTGGCTTTGATGCGCTTCATGCTTAAATCGCGAAACAACCTACCTTCTCACAAGATAAACCATCGGCCTTGTTAGGTCGTTAAAACCGTTCCTTGCGGTTCAATAAATCAGCACAATAATAAAGGGTAACATTGTGGTAAATCCTACCGTACTTTCCCAAATTAATATCTATCCAGTCAAATCCATTGGCGGGCTTTCTCTCTCTTCTTCATGGCTCGAAAAGCAAGGCCTTGTTTTTGATCGTCGCTTTATGTTGGCGTTAACTGGTGATGATGTCTCCGCTTCGGCTAAATACCCAACCATGGTGACGGCGCGTCAGTATCCAAATATGGTTCAAGTGAGTTCTAGTCTACTGCCAACCGGTATCATTTTTTCTTACCCCGGGATGGAACCACTAAAACTACACTATTCTAATTTTAAAATGCAGGCTACAGATACCAGTGTTTGGAGGGACCGCTTTTCAGCCTACACAACAACCGATGAAGCAAATGACTGGTTTAGCCAAGTGATAGGGAAGCGAGTTGAGTTACTGTTTACTGGCGAGCAATCTAACCGCATGAGAGAAAACCTTGGTCATAATGTGAGCTTTGCCGACGGTTTTCCTATCTTGCTGATTAGCTCTGGCTCATTAGCGGAGCTGAATAGACGCAGCAGCGAAGTCCACACCATGGAACAGTTTCGTACTAACCTCGTGGTGCAATCAAACGAACCTTTTATCGAAGACTCATGGAAGCGTATCAAGATAGGTGACGTTGAATTTGAAATTGTAGAGCCGTGTGAGCGGTGCATTTTAACGACACTTGATCTGGAAAATGGAGAATTTAGGGCCAGTAAAGAGCCATTGACGAGCTTTTCACGCTTTAGAGCCAACGAGCAAGGCAAAATATTTTTCGGGCAAAACCTTGTAGCGAAAAACGAAGGTGTTATCTCCATCAATGATGCTATCGAAGTGCTTGAGTATAAATCCAAGGAGTTTTATGAAGATCTCGACGCCAAAAAACAAGAGTTGATTTGTGTTGAAAGAGAACCTACAGCAAGAAACTTCGAGACATTTTGGTTTGAGCCTAAAAACGGCATGCTGCCTGGGTATAAAGCGGGACAACACCTCCCTATTGAGATCACGGTCAATGGCAAACTGACCAAACGAATGTATACGCTGTCATCTAGCCCCTCTCGGCCAGAACGTTTGTCGATTTCAGTGAAACGAGTCCATGGTGGTGAAGTTTCCAACTGGTTGTTCAACCACTTACAAGTTGGCCATACCATTATTGCGGATCAACCCAAAGGCACTTTTCATATTACTAAAGAATCGAATGAGCCGCTGTTGCTGCTTTCTGCCGGTAGCGGTGTGACGCCCATGATCGCTATGCTTCGGTATTTGACAGACCAACGAGACACGCGTGATATTGCGTTTTATCATCAATGTTTGACGAAAGCGGATATTCCATTCATGGAAGAGCTCCTTATGCTAGAAAAACAACACGCCAATGTCACTGTGACTCTAGCCCTTAGCGAGCCATCAACTGATTGGCTAGGCGAAAAGGGGCATTTTAGTCGTACTCATTTAAATCAAATTTCAGAGTTTCACAAACGTCAAGTTTTTGTATGTGGTCCTAGTGGTTTCATGGAGAGTGTAAAGCGCTTGATGATAGAGAGTGGGCTGCCCGAAGAACAGTACCATCAAGAGACATTTGGCGTTGCAAGAGTGGCGGACGGGAGCGAGAAAAGGGTTCAAATCAACCTTGATGGTGTCGTGTTTGAAGGAAGCAACCAGCGCACCGTTCTGGAGCAAGCTGAATCAGCAGGGCTTTCTATTTCGAATAACTGCAGAGCTGGTTTCTGCGGCGCCTGCAAAGTCACTGTGAAATCAGGAGAGGTTTACCAGCCCGATGCCCCAGGAATTGAAGACAGTGATAAGGCGAAAGGAATGGCCCTAGCTTGCTGCGCGATACCTAAGACAAATGTAAATATTGTTAGCTAGTATGTAGGTTTTATGATGATTGAGGCCACTATCAAACTTTGATAGTGACCTCAATATCGTTGGATTATCTAAAACACAATAACACCCAAATGACCTGCAATGTCGTGCTTCGATTAGTCAACATTACAAAGAAGCCTCAAAAATATCCGGATGACGGCTCGATAATGCAATGATTTCATCTATGATGACTCTTATTTTAGGCAGAATGTAAGGTGTTTTTAGCCAAACAATACTGATGGGTGCTCCTTCGCCATTGAATTTCTCTAATACAGGGCATAATTGCCCATCATCAAGGTATTGCTTCACTAACCATACTGGTAGTTGAGCTAAACCTGCACCAGATAAAGTCGATTGCAAAATACCTTCACAGTCAGCTATCTCATGACGTGCTGAAATATCAACAGATTCGGTTGCCCCTTTAGCATTTTTCAGCAGCCAACTATGCCTTTGTCCTATAGGCCAACCGACGATGCAATCATGTTGAGCAATATCTTCTTTTTTGGTAATAGGTGCTCGCGTTGCTAAATAAGAGGGAGAGGCACATATCACCCTTTTTTGCTCCCCTATTTTACGTGCAACAATATCGCCCGAGTTTTCTAAGTGCCCAACGCGGATCGCAAGATCAATCCCGTCACTGACTAAATCCGTAGGACGGTCATTAAAGGTAATAGATAGATCTAATTGCTCGAACTTGGACGTTAATTCTAGCAACTTGGGTAGGATTGCTCTTCTACCGAGAACTGCGGGTAAATCTATACGCACACGCCCTGATGGCAATAACTGTTGATTGCTTAAGCGCTTCTCTGCTTCCTCTAAAATGGTCATCGCTTTAAGGCAGTCGGCTAAATAGGAATCCCCATCATTGGTTAACGCGATGCGTCGAGTTGTTCGATGAAGGAGTTTGGTGCCTAGCTGTTTTTCTAGTCGAGCAACGCTTTTACTTAAAGCTGAACCGGTCATTCCAAGAGCTTGAGCCGCAAGGGTAAAACTCCCCAACTGCGCAACGGTGACAAAGTGACGAACTTCCACAAACTGGCTTTTTAACATCAATTGATTCCCCTAAGGACTTTATGTTCGTCATTATATGGACTTAATAAGCGAATGTGAATCGATTATTCTGTGTACATCAACGAGATGATTACATCGATTTTCAATTAAGGTAAACATGATGAATAACTTCAATAGATTCAAAGGTAAGGTCGCTTTTATCCAAGGTGGCAGTCGCGGTATTGGTGCCGCAATTGTTGAGAGATTGGCATTGGAGGGAGCGTCCGTAGCTTTTACATTTGTGTCATCCCACGAAAAAGCTAAAGCGCTTGCTGAGAACTTAACTTCACAAGGTAGCAAAGTCATCGCAATAAAGGCGGATAGCACTAAGCCTGAAGATATCAAAAATGCAATCAGCGAAACCATAGAACAACTTGGTCAAATTGATATTGTCGTAAACAACTCAGGTACGCTGATCTGGGACAGTATTGAAAATTTGACGATGGATGATTGGGACAAGACCATCAATACCAACGTACGAAGTGTGTTTGTGTCTATTCATGAAGCCGCGAAGCATATGAATAATAACGGCAGAATAATCAATATCAGTAGTACGAACGCTCAGCGCATTCCTTTTGCTGGCGGTTCTATATATGGAATGAGCAAGTCTGCACTAACCGGATTGGCCAAAGGTCTCTCTCGCGATCTAGGCCCTAGAGGTATTACAGTCAACAACATTTTACCTGGTCCGGTAGATACCGACTTAAACCCAGACAATGGCGATACTTCAGAGCCTGTAAAAGCTATCGGTGCACTTGGTCGTTATGGTCAAGTTGAGGAGATTGCTAGCTTAGTAGCATTCGTCGCTAGCTCAGAAGCGGGTTACATCACTGGTGCTGATTTGATGATCGACGGTGGCTTTTCCGCTTAATCAAAATATGCAGTCAAGTAACTCGTGATTTATCAATCTAACTTCAAGCAATCATCGATACATGATTAGTAAAGAGAAGTACAATGGTTGGCCTATTTCACAGGTCAATCATTTAGACCCCCTTGGCTTTGATCAGTTTTGCATACTTGCCAACGACATCCAGTCACTACCACATAAACATCCGATGTTAAATATTGAGTTCAACAATAAAATAGATAACACATTAAAAACTAGCGTTATTAAATTGAATTCTGACTCTTAATCCAACATTTCTAAACAAAGAGGTAAATTACTTCTATGGACGACCCCGTTAGGTGCCGCTTTATCCCATTGTCTTCTTGTATTAAGGAGATAAGCACATGCTAGAGCTCTTTCTACAACCCGAAATCTGGGTAGTATTTGCAACTTTATTGATTCTTGAAATTGTTTTGGGTGTCGATAATGTCGTCTTCATTTCTGTTCTATGTGAGCGGCTTCCCGAACAGCAACGCAAAGTTGCACGTAATTTAGGTATTGGTCTGGCGGTGTTAACGCGAATAGGTCTTGTACTTTCTATTTCGTGGGTGATGTCTCTGACTAATCCTTTGCTGAGCTTCGCCCATACAACGTTCACCGGGCGAGATATTATTATGATATTGGGTGGTGGTTTTTTGTTAGCTAAAAGTGCGAAAGAACTTTGGTCATGGTTAAGACATACACCATCGTCATATTCGACTCAAGCTAGGACTGGACTAGCCATCGTACTTCTCCAGATTGTAGCGGTAGATGCCGTTTTTTCAATGGATTCAGTTATAACCGCTGTCGGCTTAACATCTGAAGTGCCCGTTATGATAGCCGCTATTTTGACATCCGCGATTTTTATGATTTTAACAGCGGAAAAAATTAACAACTTGGTTATTCGTTACCCAGGATTTAAAACGCTGGCTTTACTGTTTTTGGTTTTATTAGGAGGGTTGTTGATGGCGGAAGGGCTAGCCATTCATATCAATAAAGGCTATGTGTACTTTGCTATGGTTTTCGGACTAACGCTTGAGTTATGTCATATACAAATAAAAAACAAACATAAGCGAACCTTAACCATCCAGCGAATTAAAGCATATCAGTCCAAAGCGAGCTGAGTTACATTCTAATGAGACACGTCTCCATTATAAGGAGACTGTCAGCTCTGCTAATTCGGAATGTGCAAACCTATTCGACACAGTCAGCACTAGACAAAGCTGCTTTCTATAAATAAGGGTTATTCATTAATTGCTAATTTAGGAAGGCCGATAACTCAGAAATGCCCCATTATGAGCCAGAGCCGATACTCATTCACAACCTGTTAATGTTATTTTGCCATACTAAAAGTTATCCGAATTCAACACGCCCATAAATTACCTCTCACAGAACAGTGCAATATTTCAGCACGCATTCTAACTTGTTGATATTATGCTTAAAGTAAAGATTGCATCATACATCTGTGGAATACGGCTTAGTAAGGCTCAATGTATAAATAAGGATACCAATGAATTTTTTACAGTTCGACCTAGGAAACCTCAAACGGGGTGAGATTGTTGAGGTGACACTAACAAGTGGTGCCAATGTAAGGTTAATGACTAGTTCAGAGTTTAATAATTACAAAAGCGGAAGAAAGCATAGGTTTATTGGCGGGCTAGCTAAGCGATCACCTGTAAACCTTCAAGTTACAAGTTCAGGTCGATGGTACGTTGCTGTAGATATGCAAGGACTTCGAGGCTCAACAAAAGCATCCGTGAGAACACTTCCAGGAATGTTACCTGAAATACAAGAACGACCATTATCAGAAGTTCCTAGTCTAGTTAGGGATAATGTTCCTCCTTCTCTTGAGTCTGGTGGTGAAACTCACGATGTATTCATATCTCATGCATCCGAAGATAAAGATGATTTAGTTCGCCCTTTGGCAAACGCTTTAATTGCCAAGGGTCTAAATGTTTGGTTTGATGAAATGACACTTAGGATTGGTGATAGTCTAAGACAGAAAATTGATAAAGGGTTAGCTAATAGCCGTGTAGGTTTAGTGGTTTTATCTCCATCCTTTATTAAAAAAGGTTGGACTAACTACGAACTCGATGGGATTGTCACAAGAACAGTATCAGGCGAACAGGTTCTTCTGCCTATTTGGCACACTATCACCAAACAGCAAGTTGTCGATTTTAGTCCATCTTTAGCTGACAAAGTCGCTCGTAGCACTGCAACTCATACAATTGATGAAATCGCTCAAGAGATATATGAGCTACTCGAGTCTAAAGCGTAACAAAGCAGGAAGAAATCGAGCCTTAAACGTTCTATCATATGATAATAAAAGCTATGTTTCATCAGTGTAGTGGATGCATAAGTTTGGCCTCTAGGTTAGAGGGTTTACGATACCCAAAATAATCCGTTAAATACTAATTTAGCAATGCCGCTGACAAACTTTTGCCCCATTATGAGTCAGGAAAGGAAAGATGTAGCAGAATCAACGAATGAAAAAAGTAAGCAGCTATGCCTGATCAATTTTGACATAACTGCTTTTAGAGGCTAGAGACGAAAGCTATTTCACTTCGTATCTTAGTAGAACTTCATTATCCAAAACAACATTTGTTGACCAGATGAAGCTTGCTCCAACACCGCCGAATTTATCAATAAAATTCATGTAAGATTTTTTATTATTTACACCAATTTCATCTTCTGAATACTCAGTAGCTTGAGGCCATGAAGCTGCATCGAAGTCTTTTGCCATCCAGCCACTTGGAGTTTCCCAATGAGCTGCATAAGCATTTTCACCGTTATCAGTGCCTTCAGTTGTGCAACTCTCCGATAAGCGCTTACTATCAACTTCACTTAAGCAGCTAAGATCATAGATTGGCGCAGTATAGAATGTCTGTGCTTGCCAGTCTGAACCCGTCACAGTGCCGTCACTAAAGCTTGCGATAAAGCCGCCATCACCTGGATGGAAAGCCTTGCCACGATTATCTTCTGTACCTAAACCTAAGCTTTCTTCCCAATCGATTACTTTTACAGCAATTGTGTATGGCTTATTTACTTTGAACTTGACGATACTAGAGTTAAAGGGTGTGAAAGGTACCGTGTCTACTGCAACAAGCTGACCATTAATATATAACTCGAAATAGTTGTCAGCAAAGATGTAACCTGTGATCTCTTCACCGTCTGAGTCAATAACAGCCACAGGGACAGACTCTTCATCCACATCAGCTATGCTATCAGGTGTGATATTGGCGCACTCTTCATAAAGATCGACAGCTTTTGGTGCAGTTGTGAAATGGTTTTGAGCAGGAACTGTCCATACTTTCCCGTCAGCATCAACAATCTGACCGATACCTGCCACACGACTTCGACCATTTGCACACTCAAAAAGATTCGTATCTACTGTTTTTGCAAGACCTTGAGTAATGCTAGCTGAACCCTTGTAATCATTGATGTTTCCACTAACTGTTAGGTCTGAGGATGGAGAACAACCAGTCAAAAGCAGGGCGATAGATAAAAGAGCGAATACTTGATTGTTTATAATCATCAATAGAGATCCAGTGGTAAGTATGAAACTTGAGTATAGTTTTTAGTCTCAGCAAATCAATATGTTGAGCTAGTTGAATAATTGGCGCATATACTAAGTCATGTAATGTAAATCAGCGTAAACGATGTGTAATTATCAGTAAATGAACCCTTACTTTGAACTTTCACCAATCGCCTCTTTGTAACTCAGAATTGTCCACCGACGTTTCAGATCTTCCTAAACCCTACGAAATGTGACTGCCAAACTTCATGTTGACCAAAAACACTGAGAGGAGGTCATCATGAGAAAGTTATCTTCTGGAAAATGCAGTGGCATCAAAAGGCCATTTAAGCTTGAAGAAACCTGGCGGATCAGAACTAAGCTGGAGATTGAAAATGATCTGATGCAGCTCGCACTACTGAACCTAGCTATAGATAGCAAGTTAAGAGCGAGTGATTTGCTAAAGCTACACGTTTACGATGTTTCTTCGCAAGGAGTTATCTATGAAAGGGTTCAGTGCATCCAGCAAAAAACTGGAACCGATGTCCACTATGAGATTACTCCGAGGACACAGCAAAGTATTAGCCGATGGATTTTTGCAGCATCCCTAGAGGCAAGCAGTTTTCTATTCCCGAGTAGCCGACGCTTTGGGCAACCTATCAGCTACTCATTCTATCGTTCAATTATCAGGGTTTGGGCTGCAAAACTGGGACTGAATGCTGACTATTACGGCACTCATTCCATGCGCCGCACCAAAGCCACTTTAATCTATGCCAGAACGAAAAATATCAGGGCCGTACAGATTTTACTTGGACATTCGAAGCTAGATAACACAATTCGATACCTTGGCGTTGAGCTAGAAGACGCTCTGAGGTTGTCTGAGAAAACAGACTGCTGACAGGAGCTGAAACAGGCTTTTCTTCTGAAAAGCCTGTGCCCCAAGGCATGTTTAGAACGCAAGAGACCATCATGAGATTTATTTGTGAAACAAGCTGTTTCCCAATTGCCCAACAGGCTGTTGGACAAACTCTCGGACTCAATTGTGCAAGAGGTCCTTGCACAATTGCGAAACAACCTGTTTCGTGAATTATTTCTGCCCCAAGACGTGTTTACTCTGGTAACAGTTTAGGCGTGAATGAGGAGGATACTCTAACGTTAAGACAGCACCTATTCCCGGCAACAAATCACCACCTCACTCTACTTGTCACTTAAGCCAAACCCAGCTACTCATCCGCACTCATGTCGAACTAATATATCACGTACACGAAACGCCTACCTGTAAAATTATTTCTCTAGAACAAAATGTTCATGCTTTTGTCGGTTGGCCACTTGCTATATGCAATATAAATCAGGAAGATGGAAGCAATAAGAGCGATTTGTCTTCGGCATTCAATCCAGCTTTAAACCCACCGCTCTCAGTACGAAAATCGGGCGCAGCCCAGCTATAGCAAGGTATTTGAAATGGAAAATGAGCAGGATTACTGGAAAGCTGAAACCGTTGCGTTTCTAGCGTTACAGTCTATACACGGCATCGGCTTTAGAACCTTGTATAAAATCGCGGCTCAAAAAATCAGCTTTAGAAAACTGATTAAAACAGACGACGTTGAGCACTTCGAAAAGATGCTTCACAAGAAGCTAGATGACTCTATTAAAGAGTCAGACGAATCGTGGATGCAGTTCAAGCTTGACTTGTGGAATAAGGGGCTTGAGCTTGCACGTGATTTCACCAAAAAGAACGTTCGTATTTTCTTCCATGACCAAGACACCTTTCCGCAGCAGTTGAAGAACACACCTGAGCCGCCGATGTGGTTATTCGTTGAGGGTAACTACCGAACGCTTCACCAGCCGTCTATTGCGATAGTTGGCAGTAGAAAATCTACCGAAGACGGACTCTGGCTAACGAAATATATTGTTTCAGCTATGGCTAATCAAGGACTTGCATCAGTAAGTGGCCTTGCTGACGGTATTGACCAGAAAGCTCACGTTGAATCAATGCGTTTTGGTGTGCCGACGATTGCTGTTCTCGGTACTGGTATTGATAGCAACTACCCTCGTGGTTCTGAACACTTACGAGCTGAAATAGTGGCTAATGGTGGTGCGATTGTTACTGAGTATTTGATAGGTCAAAGCTACAGCGCACATAACTTTGTGCGCCGCAATCGCATTCAAGCAAGCCTTGCTCAAGTTACAGTGCCCGTCGAGTGGAAGATTAAGAGTGGTACGGCTCATACAGTGAACTTCACAAAAGACTACGGTCGATTCCTAGTAATGCCGTATCTCTATCAATCAGATTTAGAAAATGCAGAAATAAAAGCGGTCAGTGCATATAAACGCGGGCAAGTATTCAGCGTCCCTGACCAATCCAGTGATTTAATCGAGTTTTTAAAACAACCTGAAGAAAGCGAACCGTCACCAGCACAAGGCGAACAAGGTCAACTTTCAATGGATTTGTAAGGAGTTTGCATGGCTGCTAAACAGCTAAAAGGTGTGATTCTCAGCGTAGAAGATACGCTTATTAACACCGACGGTAAGATTAAAACAGACGTGTTCGCTGAGGTAGAGAAATTAATGGCTTTCTTTACACTTCGTGGGGTTAAGCCTGTGTTACTTGCTAACCGAGCTTGGACACTTACGGATAACGACGGCAACAAAAAAGACCTTTACGACGAGTTCGAGAAGCATTTTAAAGACCTAGCAATCTTTACTCGACAGCGTGACTCCAAGATTCCGCCTAAGCCACGCGCAGCAGCAACTCAGTACGTTCTTGATGAAATGAAGTGGGAATCTAACGAAGTTATCTATATCGGCAGTAGCGACGATGATATGCGCACTGCTGTAAATGGCAAGATTCTGTTCTTGCGTGCGACTTGGTACAGTAATAATACTGACTACGGCTTCGAGTTTAGCGAACCGAAAGAACTTGCTCGCTTCATTGATACGCTTTGTCTACGTGAGCACTTCTGGAGTCATGAGGTCAAAGACGGTGACTTTGAGTACTACGCGTTAGCTCCGTTCAGTACGTACAAGCCAGAGTTCAGAAAGTACTCTGAAAATGGACGTGCAGCAGCTAAGTTCGGTCAAGGTGATGTTGACTTCTGGCTAGGCGCGCTAGTTAGTAGTATGTACTTTACTGGCATTCATCAGCGTATTGATTTCATTGCTGCCTACCCTAGCCATAAAGCAGGAGTTGGCAACGACAAGATGAACGATGATCTTATGACTTTCGGCAAATGCTTCAACAAGGGCTATTTGCATGATTTGATTGAGCGTCACACGACAGCGACCAAATCCCAGAATGCGCGTAATGCTGGCATTGTGATTGACCACCATAATCAGCTCAACACTATTAAGCTGAACAAGCTACCAACAAAGAACTACAAAAACCCTTACGTAAATGCTCCACTAAAGCGCAATAAAACAGTTTTGCTAGTTGACGATATCTGCACAAAAGGCTGGTCACTTGAAGCTGCTCGTAAGTACGTCGAACGCACTGGCGCTAAAACAATCATGGTTACATGGCTAAAGACCATCAATACTGATATTCAATCAATCGGTGTTACTCCAGTATTTGACCCTTATCAAGCAACGACATTTACCAAAATTCCATCAGGAAAAACGTACGGCTATCACGCATATCACGTAGACGGTGCTGCTTCAGAGGAGCTTGCCGAACAGCTACAGCAATACATTGATTGGAATTGGCCTGTTTAATACCATTGATAATAAAGCCCTAGCCATACGTTAGGGCTTTTCTTTATCACCTAGCCTTTAGCGTAATATCTCTATCATTTGAGTTGCTGACCTAGTTATGTGATAGAAAATAATAATGCAGATACTCGTTGCTTAAGAGCACCGACTAACAGCCAAGACACAACTCGTGCTAAAGAGCCTATGACTGACTTTTTGAAAAACATAAAACACTCTGTTTTAGGTTGGTTCATCGAAAATTAGATAGGTGCAAGGTTGTATATTAATGAGCTTGCGCGTCTATTGGATGAAGCTAACAAGGGATGTGTTCTATTCATTGAGCAAGTAGGCCGCCTAACTCGTTTGACAGCAGAAGACTGGAAACGACTAAGGCGAATCATCGAAGATAAGCAAGTGCATATCGCTTCGATGGATTTGCCCCAAACTGTTTTAGCTAGAATTTTTACAATAATTACTTGCGGTTACATTGCTTTAGCTTTTTTATTGTTAGTAAACTGCCTACCAGAGTGAGGGGACATCGGAAAAGAGGGAATAAATAATAATGGCACAAGACGGGAAACAGCTTAGTAACCCTTTTTCAACTGGTAGTGGTGGTTCAAGGTTTGAGGCTAATATTCAGGCCACATTTGTCACCTTAATGTTAAGTGGTGGCTATGCACCTTGCTTACCCGCATGGCCAATTGTCGAGATTAAATTACAAGGTGCAGTTTCAGGATATGGTACGGATGACCTGATTGTGTTTGTTGAGAATCCAGCAAATAACGAACGACGTCGATTACTCGGGCAAGTTAAAAATTCTATTGCGATCACCGCTAAAAGTTCGCTTTTTGCCGAAGTTGTTCAGGCTGCATGGAATGACTTCAACACCACAGATGTCTTTACTAAAGGAAAAGATATCATCGCGTTGATCACTGGGCCGATTAATGCAACTGACACTGATGGAGTAAATGGCCTATTGGAACAGGCTCGCCACACCCGTGATGCTGAGGAGTTTTTCACTCAAGTTGCCCGTGCTAATTTCTGCTCGGATACAGTTAGAGTTAAGCTTGAAGCTTTTAAAGTGCAGTTAAAGGCCGCCAATGGAGGGCGTGATGTTAACAACGCCGACTTATATGAATTTCTAAAGCACTTCCACTTGCTTGGCTACGATCTAGCCAAAAAGGGAAGTGTTGTTTCGTCTCTATTACAGTCGCACATTTCCCAGTTTAATAAAGACATACCAGATAAAATTTGGTATCAAATTCTCAGCGAAGTCCAAGATTTCAATCAGTATGCTGGAACAATCACAACTGAAACGCTATCTGAGGATTTGGTCGGTCATTTTAGAGAGCCTAAGATTAACCATATCCCGAAGAGCTTTACCAAGGAAGACGCTGTTGGTGAAGCTGAAGTAGCCGATGAACCTATTGTTACAGATTGGAATCAACATGCTTCAGCCTCTAAATTGGCTCTAGCAATGTTAATTGGTAGTTGGAATGAGTCTAACGAAGCTGACCTTGAAGTGGTCAGTCAGATGGTTGGTGAAAAGTATAGTGACTGGATAGTTGACTTGAGAGAAACATTACAGGTTCACGATACTCCTTTAACCTACAAAAATGGTCTGTGGAAATTCAAGGAGCGTTTACGGTCATGGCAAGACTTAGGCGGCAGGCTTTTCGATGACCATTTGGATACTTTGAAAAGTACGGCATTAGAAGTCCTTTGTGTCAATGATCCAGCGTTTGAATTACCTGGTGATGAGCGATATGCGGCTGCCATTCACGGTAAGGTGCTTCCATACTCTAGCAATTTACGTGAGGGGTTAGTTGAAACATTAGCACTAATTGGTAATCAACACGCTTCACTCGCAAATTGCAGCCTAGGTAAGGCTGACAGTATCGCCGTATTATCTATCCGTGAACTCTTTGAAAATAGTGATTGGCTGCGGTGGGGGAGCCTCAACAGCTTGCTTCCTACTCTTTCTGAAGCTGATCCAGGTGAATTTCTTTCCGCTGTAGAGAATGCTATAGCCATCTGCCCCTCTCCACTAGAGGCTTTATTCGAGCAAGAAGACGCAGGCGTTTTCGGTAGAAATTATATAACTGGCTTGTTATGGGCACTTGAAGGTATTGCTTGGGATGAAGTTTATCTTAGTCGAGCAGCAGTTGTTCTAGCGGAGATAGCGTCACATGATCCAGGAGGTAATTGGGCAAATAGGCCGGGAAATTCCTTAACGGATATTTTTCTACCATGGATGCCTCATACACTAGCTTCAATTGAGAAGCGACAGGTCGCTTTGAGAACAATATGTGCCGAACAGCCGGAAGTCGCATGGAAGCTGTTAGAAAGTTTGTTGCCTAACCAACACTCCACAACCTCGGGAACCCACAAACCTGTTTGGAGAAATATATTTCCTGAAGGTTGGGAGAAAGGGGTTACAAACGGTGAGTATTGGGAACAATCTCGATTCTGCGCAGAGCTTATAGTCGAGCAAGCAGAGTTCGATATTGAAAAGCTCGCATTACTGGCTGGAAACTATGACCATCTGCCATCACCAGCATCGGAAGAGTTGAGAAACAGGTTGTTGTCGGACTCTTGTTTAAACTTGCTGGAACAGGAGCGGTTGCCTATCTGGAGCAGATTGCGCAAGTTAATTGCACGTCACCGTCGTTTCCCTGAGGCTGAATGGTCACTCGGGGATGAACATCTTTTACCATTGGAGGAGATTGCTACTAGGTTGGCACCAAATACTCCAAGTCTGTTACATAGGAGGTTGTTCTCTGAATCAGATTCCTACCTCTATGAAGGTGATGGTGATCGGCAAGAAGAGCAGGAGAAACTATTCCAAATTCGTAAGGTTGCTGTGGAGGATATTTTAGCTGAAGGTGGTATCGATAAAGTGCTAGAGTTTTCGTCAATGGTGAAAAATTCCTATCTAGTCGGGCAGGTGCTTGCGGATTTTAACAGGCCGGACTTTGATGCAAAGCTACTGCCGGACTGGCTCGATATGAAAGAGCAAAAGAAATGGTCCTTGGTCTCTTCATACGCATGGCGTCGTAGATTAATAGGTGACTGGCAATGGTTTGATGATATAGACAAGTCAGAATGGCCCCCCAAACAGATAGCCAACCTGCTCTGCGTTTTGCCCTTTAATCAGAACGCATGGGAAAGAGCTGCGCAGTTACTTGGCGAGAATGAGTACGAGTACTGGAGAAATACAGAGGCTAATACTTACCAGACTGAAGATGACACAGAGTATGCACTAGTAAAGCTTCTTGAACATGAACGACCAAGTGCTGTAATTAATGGACTGTCGAGAAATATATTTAATAACAAGGATGTAAACCTTGAACTAGCTTGTGAGGCGCTACTGGCGCTTTTGCAGTCAGAAGATGAGGCAGGAAGAGTCGATAGTTACTATATCACGCAAATTATTAAGTTCCTTCAACATAATAGCGAAACAGACGAAGATAAACTCTTTCAGGTTGAGTGGGCATTTGTTTCGTTGTTGGATCAGCATTCTGAAGGTTCGCCAGTGACCTTGGAAAACAGGTTAGCGTCCACTCCGGATTTCTTCTGTGAGCTGATTCAGCTCATATATCGATCTAAGGATATTGAGGCTGATACAGCAGAGCCAACCGAACAGAGTCGTAATATTGCCACTAATGCGTATCGTTTGCTCTCAGCATGGCGCACTGTTCCAGGTACTCAATCAAACGGGGAATTCAACCCAGAAGCATTCTCAGAATGGCTAACGACAATGGAGGAGATCGTAAAAGCATCTGGGCATTATGATGTCGCACTGATTCAGCTTGGTGATGTACTGGTCAATTCTCCTACCGGAGTCAATGGTTTATGGATACATCCAGTGATAGCGAATGCAATGAATAGTAGAGAGCGCTCTAGTCTCAGAGATGGTTATCGTACAGGAGTTTTCAATTCACGAGGGGTTCATACAGTTGATCCAGAAGCTAAGCCTGAAAGAGCGCTTGCAGACAAATACAGGCAACAAGCCGATGAAATTGAAAATGCTGGATACCAACGGTTAGCTTTAACATTAAGGGAATTAGCTGATAGTTATGATAGGGACGCTGAACGTATTGTCTCGCGTGGTGATTAGCCATATTGAGGGCCAGGATAACTGGCCACTGGAGGGGGCTGTGGATGAGGGAGTTTGGCCACTAGATTGGAGTTTTGTAATACCACTGGTAATCCGTTAAGTGCTAATTTAGCAAAGCCACTGACTCGGAACTGTCCAACAACGATTCTGGTGACATGAGGGAAGTTTGTGATCATCACTAGCAAGGTTTTGCCCCAAAATCATTTAGAGTAAATACTCATTTGTCACCTACTAGTGTGACTTTGCCTTATACGAGGTTATCTGAAGGTGTGTATTGGGTTTCTATTGCACTAAATAGCTTTACTGCATTCTAATACATGAATTTTTGATTCAAGTGATGAACCGATTGTAAATTGCAAGCATATGAAAGATAGCGCATTATGTGTGTAAGGTGGCTCAGCGCTACATAGGTAGGCTTACACGACTGGAGAGTATAAATGCTTGTAAAATATTACGGTTTGGATTTCGATGATAGAACTAATAGTTGGTCACCCAGAGTAGAATTTATATCAAACGGTTTATTTCGCATGACTCAGCCCAAGTACCTTAATGATAAAGGAAGTGAGGCGAGATTATGGCCATATTTTAATGAGTTTTCACCAGCGGATTATGCATGGGCAAAAAAAGAACATGATAAAATGCAAACCGATCCTTCCTATGTCCCATCAAATGAAGAACTAGAAAACCTCTTCCTAAAACCGTGTGGCTCTCGATATGGAGACCATTTCCCGCATATGCTAGCTCAAGAAGGCTTCAGCTCAATGGAAGATTATGATCGGGAGCAACTGACTCAAACGGCTGAAAGAGTTAACTCATTTTTAGTTGAGGCATTAAGCTGCCAGTTAGGGGTTTTATCCCTGTCGAAGTCTGACACAATTGAACTTATGTGGACACATTATGCTAGTGAGGGTAAGGGACTAGCTGTTACTTTCAATGAGAATCATGCGTTTTTCAACCAATTTCCCCCGAAAGATGTTAGTTATACTCCAGATAAAAGAGCCTCTCTTACATATTATAAAGGTATGATGAGAATGAATGGTGCTCCGTTAAAAAATTTCCATGTTGCGGATTTAGGTAATCCATTAGGAGTTATGCAATCTCTTAATGGCAATGGTATTGATGTAATTGAATTCTCGGAACGGCTGCTATATTCGAAAGCCAAACAATGGTCTTCTGAAAATGAAACTCGAATTGTATGCCCTCTTATGTTTTGTGAAAAGAAAAAAGGGCCATTAGTACAACCAGACTTTGGAGTTGAATTACCTGATGAACTCTCCCCTGTGCTTGAGAGCGGCCATAAAATCAACCTCAAACGAATACCATTTGAGGCATTTGAATCTATCATTTTTGGTTACAGTATGAGCGAATTTGACAAATCTACTATCACGGAACTGGTAAGGAAAAATGAAAACTTGTCTCATCTAAAGTTACGCGTAGCCAAACACAATATTTATGGAAACATTGAGATCAGTGATCTCGTTGTGTAACACGATACTTTATTAGCAAAAATTCATAATATTTGAGGTGCTATGTTTTATATTTTTCTTGATACCTGTGTTCTTCTAGACATTTCAACAAAAAAGCATGACCTTCCTTTGGTTTCTGCACTGGAAGAGTTGGTTACATCGGGTGTGATTACACTTGTGCTCACCGACCTAGTTGTCGAAGAGTACGAGAGGAACAAGGAAGATGTAGCAAACAAAACTGCCAAAAGGCTGTCCCAAGAATTTAAACAAGTCAAAGCAGTAGTAAGTGAATTTGCAGACGATAAACAAGCGGAAACAATAGACGTATTAAATGACATCAATGCGCGTTTGCCACTGTTAACTGATGCCAACTACGTGACCATTCACAGGGTTGAGAAGCTCATCGAATCAGCAAAAAAAATCAGTATTAGTGAACGATCTAAAGTAGCCGCAGTTCAGCGTGGCTTAGATAAAAGGGCACCATTTCACATTAGTAAAAACTCTGTAGCAGATGCGGTCATCATCGAACAATTTTATGAGTTCTCACAGAGTGTAGATAATGAGTCAGCTTGCTGTTTTTTCATAACCCACAATCACAATGACTTTTCTGCAAAAGATCACCGTCAACCACATTCTGATTTTGGTAATATTTTTAATGATACGAATGTTCTATATTTTAATAATCTAGCATCAGCAATTAATCAAATTGACGAGGATTTTTTAGATGGTATTGAATTTGAGTATGACTACACAGAGGAAACCAGAGGTCTAAGAGAAATCCTCGATGCGATGGACGAGCTAGTAGATAAAGTTTGGTATAACAGGCACCAGAATCGCATTTGGGGCATTGAAAATGGCGAAATCGAAGTTGTTCCTGAGGGTACTGAACGATATGGCAATAATGTCATTCACGAGGATATCCTTAAAGGTGCTATGAAGTCTGCAAAACGTGTTGAAGACTCCTATGACAATGTAGGGCCTTGGAGCGACTTTGAGTGGGGCATGATTAATGGAAAATTGTCAGCATTACGTTGGGTGTTAGGTGATGAATGGGATATGTTAGACAGCTAAGATGTATTAGCTCAATACCTAAGGTTTCAACATATATTTTCTCACCAAGGGGATCGTGTTAGGCATTCCTGTCCAGAGGTTTCATCGACCCGAAATTTTACTCGTGGCACTTTTCTTAAAAAGTGCCAGCTAGCTCAGATCTACCCCAAAACAAGCCAGACTAACAATCGTTTACATTCTGTGAATGTGCGTCTGTCCTACTTAAATTTATCTAAATAACCAAGTAAAACGTTATTTAATCGAATGCATCACTTTATCTCTTTTTAAGATATTTTGAGTTCGCTAGTTTATTTGGGATGCCATATGTGTGTTTCACATTAGTTCCCTTAAAAGTAAACCAAACTTTTTTCTCACCGTTGTCATAGACAGCAATAGACAGATTTGGATGACTGTTATTCTTGGAAGAATATGCTGAACACGTATGGCTTAGCATTAGATGTGCTGCTAGAGAAGGGTAATTCTCGAAAGCGTTTTCTAAATCACAGTGAAGTAACTCGAATTCGCATGTTCTTCTAAATTGGAAGAATCGATTGAGAAGCTCTGAAGTCGGTTTAATAGATAAAGGCTCTGCTATCAGCATAGAAAGCATTGAACATATGTATCTTTCTTCTGTACATAGGTAATTGCCATAAGTAGCAATTCCATGGTCTTGATAGAACGGAGATTTGGGCACTACATACTTCAGCCAACTTGATACTAGCAAGTATGAACATGCAAGCCAATTGGTAGACCAGTAACTCAGATTATATTGCTCTTTAAGTTCTTTAGGGACAGTTAAAAAATCCTCGACCTGTAAGTGATGATATGCCAGTTGCAGGTGGGTTCTGAAGGTCTCGTACTTAGCTTGCGCAAACAGTTTATGTTCTTGTTCAGTAATAGCGTTTTGACATAGCAATAAGTTTTTATGGCAGTTATCGATAAGAAAAAACCTAGTATCTGTGTCTACTTCTGAATCTGAAAGTTTAATTTTTAGATCATCGATTGAAGTGACATATGACTCTAGGGCGATGGAAGAGTTATGTTTTATTGTCTCTCTATGTCTGTCCCAGATGCTAAAACCAAGTGTTGCAATGGCTACCAACCCAACGAGAATGTTTGCAAAATCTCCAGTAGATATTTGGTTGTCATGCATGTTGGGATAACGATGGAGAGTAATCATGACCAGAACATAAATGATTACTCCTGACCAAGCTATGTTCTTAAAACTTATGTTCATTTATAGGTTCGCTAATGGTTGTAGTGGATGAGCGAATTTGGCAAAGTCACTGGAATGCTGACCTTTGCATAAGCTCGTAAAAGATCTCTGGATATGTGTGGCTAGTCTGTTTCGTATTGACCGTAGTTTGGCAACTTGAACATATCTCTTGTTTCAGCTCTTTCTTGCCATTTAAAGACACCTTTCCAATCGAAATGCTCTATTAGGTTTTTCGCCAATTTATCATGCTTCAAGAAATACAATGATTGAAGAATATTGCTGAAACAGTTTGTCTTTCTCAGCAAATTCATAAAATCTTCTTCAAAGTCCTTAGGCTGTTTATCTACTGACAATGAGGCTAAATGGTGAGCATACTTAGCTGTATATTGTTCAGAAAAACCAAAACTCTTTGCAAAGTAGAATAGAGCCTGAAACCCAGCTAACTTATCTTTTGTTATCCACTTAGAGGCATCTTCCAAAATATCTACTTTGATTTTGCTTGTTCTCTCAATGTAAGCAAACAAATCAATCGAAGCAGAGAAAGATATCGTTGCACCTGCCAAGGTCTTCCCCTTAGCATCCTCATGATATTGGTGCCAATAAGTCAAGAATGTAAACAACTCCTCTCGATTTATACCATGCAACTCAACATTTAGCCCTAACATGGGTGCTAGTTCGTAGTGACCTTTAATGATGTCGAGCGCATCACTAAGTGCTCTATTCGAGGACAGGCCGTAACTCCTTTTTAAGGCATCTTTTATATCCTTAAAATGTTCTTCTCGCCATTCACTATAATCTGGTAACTCACGTGCCAACTGAAATAACTGGACTCTTGATAACCTTGAGGTGAAAGAGCCTTGTTCATATTCCAATACTAAGAAATCATTCAAATCAAGCAAGGTATCAAGATGCGCTTCTAGGGCGTTAAAGCGCTCTTTTAACACTACGAAGTTGATGCACCCAACTTCAACGAGGTGCTTTTGACTTTCTGTACTTACTGGATAACGAAACGTTTGACCAGTCGCATCTATATCTGCGATATCAAGAATAGTTGGTTCTATGTTTTGGTTGATTGCCCGATAGCGCGAATCAAACTCCTCAGATTTAGTCTTGAAAAAGTCCCATATCCTACCAATATCGTGAGAGCCCGAAAGATCAAAATCGAGGTTTTTTCCCGCAATCTTCTCAAGTCTCTGCAACTCAGTTATTGCCCCTTTCAAACGAAGTTCTACCGAATGCCTCATGTTAAAGCAAACTGGGTAAATAAAATCGTCTACAGGGTACTTGATGTCGTCTTCGATAACTTGATCTATAAGGAGATTCGCTGCTTGCGAAAATCCCATAGCGTATTGAACATACGACGGATTACCGTTCTCCCCCACACATGCATTCGCCCACGATGGTTCTGCACATATAAAGGTTTGATTTTCTCTTTTCACTACTCTGCCCAATGAATAACAACATGATTGCATAATACTTATATAGGCTCTCTATAGTCAAAAAGGGCCAATAGAACAGTGCTGCAGAGTCACAATATTAAGTAGACTCAGCAAAAAACAACCACTAAAAGTCCTAAGCTAATAGCAATTCAAAATACGTTATCAACGGTGTGATTTTACATCATCAATAGTCATTCCCGTGAAGCATGGCTTCCTTGAACGCCTAGCATAAAGCTTCTCGCTGAACTCTCGGTATAGCTTGCTGCATTCCTGTTCGTGAAACAAATAAGGTCGCGTCTTGCTTTTTACCTGATGAGGTTTCCTATACTTTAAATAATCCATTTTCTGCTAAATTAGCTAAGTCACTGACACGTTTCTGTCCAGAGGCGTGCTGACAGGCGTGCTGACGGGGTATGAAACACGAAAATGCCCCATTGTAATCTAGACCTTTTACTCATTCACAACCTGTTCATGAGCTTTTCCTCTACGAAAGGTTATCTGAAGCAATGTGCTGTCAAAGTTATATGCAAAGGCTATTTACCCCCGTCATATCTGTTTGTATTGTTGAAGGTTAAAAAGAAAGAAGGCATTATTGGCCCATAAAATACGGACAGTCGACATATAGAAAGCGTTATGAGCTTCCAAGAATAGAAGGAAAATATGGCAGTTTTAGAAATTCTGACTGCACCAGATCCAAGGCTTAAGGTCAAAGCGGAAAAGGTGCAAGATCTCTCCACGGTACAAACATTAATAGACGACATGTTGGAAACGTTATATGCGACTGACCATGGTATTGGTTTGGCTTCAACTCAAGTTGGTCGTAAAGAGGCCGTTGTTATTATTGACCTTTCCGAAAGTCGAGATGAACCATTAGTTTTGGTTAACCCTGAAGTGGTTAGCGGCTCGGATAAAACATTGGGTCAAGAAGGTTGTTTATCAGTTCCTGAGTATTATGCCGACGTAGAGCGTTTTACTTCAGTTGTTGTGTCTGCTTTAGATCGCGAAGGTAAACCAATGACCATCGAAAGTGATGAGTTTCTAGCTATCGTAATGCAGCACGAAATAGATCATTTGTCGGGTAACCTGTTTATTGACTATCTTTCACCACTTAAGCGTCAAATGGCTATGAAAAAGGTTAAAAAGTACGTTAAAGCGCACTCTTAACTTCCGCCTATCAATATAGGTAATTACATCCTGTTGGCTGCGTGAGTAGCCAATGCTTTTCGAACAACAAAGTTATCTGCTTCGCTTTGTCATTTCGGTCATTAAACATTGCTTACGACAAACACATATAGAAGGTCTCTTATTGTGGTCTCTCCGCAGCCAACCACTATTGGCTAGGCCATTAGACATTTATCGGTTGATAATTACGGTACGACAGAATCGCTTGGTGATCACACGAGCTAGCCATCGTGACTAACTCAGAGCTGCCCTAAAGTTTGTTTAGACCGAGGAACACACATTTCATCTAAGCCTCATTTGACTTACTTGTTCTAATCATTGTCCTGCATTGTCTAGTGCGATCACCTATCCCAGTCGTCAGATTTGTTTACGATAATATCGACAATTTCTGCAAGTTCTTCTCCTTTTGGCGTCAACCCGTAATAAACTGTTACAGGAACCGTCTGTTCTTGTCTTCTCCAAACAAAACCTTCTCCTGTTAACAGCTTTAAACGCTCACTGAGGACTTTGCTAGACACCAAGGCTAGCTGCTTCTGTATTTGCCCAAACCGTATTTCTTTATGCTGACCGACTAACCAAACAATATGCGCAGTCCACTTTGTAGAGATCAACATTAAGTATCGGTCCGCACTACAATAGCCCTCGGGGTGTTTACCTTGCTGGCTCATAGTCCACTCCTTTTATACGTTCATATTGCATTTTCTAAAATTGGCGCACCTTACTAAGTTACCTGTAGGTACCTAGTTACTTTTAGGTAGCTAATTTCATTTAGTAACCAACTCTAATACTATCACACTATCTTTACAGAACACTAAATGAAGGAAACATTATGAAAGCTGTATGGTTGATTGCTTTAAGCGCTTTTTCTTTTTTATCTTATGGATCGACAGATTACACAAAACCGCAAACACCTAGTGAATTACACCAATTATTTGCAAAGTATTTTTCAAATAAAGATACAACTGGGCTCGCGACATTATTCCATGAAGATGCCGTATTCGTCTTAGATGCTGAAGGTAATCTCGCTAGAGGCAAAGACGCTATCGTACAGACCTTGAAAGGCTATATGCAAGGTGACGTGGAAATGGTCACACATGGCGTGTCTATTCATATCAATGGCGACACTGCACTTATCCGTTCCGACTGGGAAATCCCTAGTGTACAAACAGGAATGGCTCTAGAAGTAATGAAATATTCTGATGGCGGTTGGCTTTATGTCATCGATAACCCCAATGGCTTCTAAACAATTAGCTACCCCGTCAACATACTAAAAATTATTTAGGAATACTAAAAAATGAGAGCTCTACAAGTAACTAAATTTGGCAGCCCAGAAGTGCTAACCGTAAACCAAGTTGAAAAACCGCAAATAAGCGAAAGTCAGCTACTAATTAAAGTCGCTTATAGTGGCATTAACTTAGCAGATACGTACCTTCGTAAAGGTGCCTTCCCAGGCATACCCACCCCTCCTTTTACTTTAGGGATGGAAGGGTCAGGCATTATTGAAGAGATGGGGGCTAAAGTCAGTGGTTATAAGAAAGGACAACTTGTTACATTTTCAGCCAGTCAATCCTACGCTGAGTACGTTGTTGTCGACACTACCAGCTCATTAGAATGGGAACTAGCTGTCCCTGTGTCACTTTCACCTCTAGTAGCAAGTAGTATCAGTATGTCGGCAAGAACTGCGATTCTCTTGACCCAACGTTTGAGCAGCTCTGCGCGAAAAGTTCTCGTTCATGCTGGAGCAGGAAGCGTGGGAAGCGTTCTAGTTCAACTTCTTAAAGCTCAAGACCATGAAGTTATTGCTTTAGTCGGCTCTGATAAAAAGAAAGAATATGTACACTCATTGGGAGCAGATCATGTTTTAAATTATAAACAGGAAGGTGTCCAAAATATTATAAAATGCGAATATCCAGATGGAATAGACGCTATTTTCAATGCTACTGGCGGTAATTCTATTGCAAGAGATATCGACCTTCTTGCAAGTAATGGACATTTAATTTGGTATGGCTTCGCTGAAAATAATCAAGCCCCCAATATAGAAACAGCACTACAAAATGCCTTTATGAAGTCGATTAAGCTTGAATTATTTAATGGAGGAACCCACAGTAAACAAGGCAATGTCTCGGCGATAAAATCTATCGAGAGCTTGCTTTTAGAGCGTAAGATTAAAATGCCAGCTCACAAGATCTATTCACTCGAAGAAGGCGTAAAAGCTCATCGAGATTTAGAAAGTGGTAATACGGTAGGAAAGTTAATTCTTGAACTTTAAGAAACTGTACTGAACTATGCATGACTTTAGTCGCTAAGGTAATTTGGTCAGCTACATATAGGCTAGCCACATGATAGCAATACGAGAAGTAACCAGAAAAGTTGGAGTCGGCTGTGGAATGTAACTCAGAAATGTCCAGAACCTTGCTGACTGAGGAGCTGGCACACTTTTGCCCCATTTCATTTCAGGACAACCCCCTTACGCTATAACGAATAACTCAGTATGCTATAAATAATCTAATCTCATTTTGAATGGAAAGGCGTACTATGAGCAAAAAACGGTTGTCTGAAAAAGAACTGCTGGAGGGGATGACACCCCATACTGCGCATAGTGATGATCTAGCCGAGGTAACATTGGATGAGTTGGGCCTTGAAATCTCTGAAAGTGATTACAAGGCCGCGTTGAAGCGGATTGAATCACTGTTTGATGTGGCCGAACCTAGCACTCCTGAAGGTGAAGAGCTAGAAAGGCTAGCGGCAATGGTTGAAGAGTATGAAGAAAAGCACTTCCCCATTTAATAACTGAAACGCACTTCTTCCCCGAACCTTCACGGGGCGAACCCTAGCCCAGAAATGCCCCATTAAACGTGTTTCGTTGTTCTTTAGCTACCATTAGATGAGCTTATGACCGGCAAAGTTATTTTGGCAATGAAGCACAGAACAAACGAGTATGATTTTACATGATCCACCTCAATTCAACATCAATAGCCCATCTCCCAATCCCTACTTAGATACTCAAATTATTTCTTTGTAATGCAAACATGGACATAGCCTAGTGAAAACCTAGAAGGTAGACTATGGCGTATTGTAACGCTCTGTTTTATAAACTTTTTGGGAGGCATTTAATGTCTGTAGGTTCCAAGTGGTATAAATTCGATTTCCATAATCACACTCCTGCTTCAAATGATTATCAAGATTCTGCGCTATCCGATCGAGATTGGTTGTTTGCTTACATGAGGCAGGAAGTAGATGCTGTAGTAATCAGTGACCATAACACTGGGGCACGAATTGACAGCTTAAAAACAGAACTGCTTCAGATGAAAGTCGAAGCTGATAGTGGAGGCTTAGACGGTTTTAGGCCACTCACATTGTTTCCTGGTGTAGAGTTAACGGCTACAGGGAATGTGCATGTTTTAGCTATCTTTGATGAACTAAGTACAGGCGCTGATATTGAGCGTTTGATTGGACAGTGCAATGGAAATGCTCCTGTTCCTAGAGAGCCTAATCATCAATTAGTACTTCGAGATGGAGTTGCAAGTATAGTTAGCTCAATCAAACAGTATGAAAATGCGGTTTCTGTTCTGGCGCATATTGATGCAGCTAAAGGTGTTTTAAGTGTTACTAACCAAACTGAACTTACAGATGCTTTTGAAGCAAAACCAGATGCTTTAGAAATTCGTTTTGATCTCACCGATATAACGGATGGTACCCACAAGCGCTTGATCGAAGATTTACCTAAACTGAGAGGCTCTGATGCCCATCACCCAGACAATGCAGGCTTACGCACTTGTTGGTTAAAAATGTCAGAGTTAAACTTTGATGGATTAAAAAGCGCACTACTAGACCATAAGAACTGTGTTCTGCTTGACTCATCACCTCCTTCAGAGCCAAGTTTGCAACTTAGAAAGCTAAAATTAAAAACTAGAATTTGTAGCTCTGAAGATGGCCAGCCTACGGAGTTAGAGTTCAATCCTTTCTACAATGCGATCATTGGTTCTCGTGGTAGCGGTAAGTCTACAATTATCGAAAGTATTCGTCTTGGAATGCGAAAGGTTAACGAACTTTCTCCGAAATTAGATAAAACTCTTGAAAGGTTTAAGTCTATTGGAAAAGGTATGAGTGAAGACTCTGAGATAGAGTGCATATATCGTAAAGATGGTAGTGACTTCAAACTAACTTGGAAACCGGACAATACTACGACGCTTCATTCAATTATTGATGGAGAGTTGGTTGAAGACTTGAATTGGTCTACTGAACGATTTGGAATTTCAATATACAGCCAAAAAATGCTATTTGAATTAGCATCTGACAACGATGCTTTTTTAAAAGTATGTGATGAAAGCAAATTTGTAAACAAGCGTCAATGGAAGGAAAAGAAAGAAGAGCTTGAACGTAACTTCAAAAATGAACAGATTAATTTAAGGGATTTACTAGCAAAACAAAGTACTAGCTCAGCATTAAGTGGACAGCTTTCAGATGTGTCTCGTTCAATAGAAAAGTTGAGTGAAAGCCCTTACTACACAGTAAAAACAAATCTTAGTCGACTGGAGTCAGAACATTTTCTAATTCATGAAGTTCTTGATTCTGAAATGGCTTTTCTAGATAACATCGATAGTAAGATGCCGGCACAAACGTTACACACAGAGCCTACAGACCACTCAGAGCAGTATCATAAAGTGGTACAACAATTCCAAGTTATTCAAGCTCAAGGTAATCGGAACATCAGATCTGCGTTAGAGAGTGCCAGACAACAATATGCTGCTTTGTATAGAAGTGCTCAAATAACAGAACTAGCTGACCTGATTGCTGCTGAAAAAGAAAATGTGGATCGCGAGGCAAACTCCTTGAGAGCTCAAGGCTTGGATCCGGATAAGTTAGACAGCTTAGTCGAACAGCAGACGAATTTATCGGTTGAGCTGCGAGAATACAATAATTTAGATGTAAAAATAACTCAAGCAAAACAGAACATTACACAGATACTTACCGAAATAAAAGAGCATAGAAAGGTCTTAACAGAGAGGAGAAAAGAATTTATTGCCTCTTTGAACTTAGATGGTCTTGAAATCAAAGTCTTGCCTTTAAATGCACCACCTAAATCAATAGTAGAGAGCTATCAAGAGGTTACTGGTATTCAAGCCTTCTCTGAACGCATATATGACCAAGAATCAGGCTCGGGTTTTATAAAGCAGTTCATTGAACATCAAACATATGCCCCAATCGATCGTATGATTGAACAAAAATACGCATACTTAGAGGCGCTGAAGGAGCGTCATCTGAAAATTGTTGATGGCACTCTAACTGAACAAATCGATATTCATGGTTCGTATAGAAATCGTATTGCTTCTCTCTCAGGTGACTCACTTGATAATCTCATGTGTTGGTTTCCAGATGATGGGATACACATTCGCTATCGAGCATTGAATAGTAGGATGGAAGACATTGAATCAGCGTCACCAGGACAGAAAGCCGCTAGTATGCTGCAATTCCTGTTGTCTTACGGTACGGACCCTCTGTTGTTGGATCAACCAGAAGATGACTTAGATTGTATGATGTTGAGCCAAAGTGTAATTCCAGCTATTGCTGCAAATAAGCAAAGAAGGCAACTAATCATTGTCTCTCACTCCGCACCTATTGTTGTCAATGGTGATGCAGAGTATGTGATAAGCATGATTCATGACAAAAATGGTCTAAGGCCTAATATCTGTGGGGCACTGCAAACACAAAGTGTCAAAGAATTGATATGTAATCAGATGGAAGGTGGTGAAAAAGCATTCCGTTCACGGTTTAGTCGTATCTTGAGTTAGGCTAACTATACGCAGAACTTACTTACAATTATTTATCCGAAGCAACCAAGTTGGGTATCTCGCCTAACTTGGTTTTGTCCAAAAACTTGTTAGGAAGCGATCAATCTTTATTGTCACTCTATGTACTCCAAGGGTCGAATGAAGCGCGCATATGATCAAACATTGCTTCTCAATTTGTCTTTTGGTGTGTCAAGTCTCCACATTTTTGATCATGCTTTTTTGTCGGACGACAGAAAACCAATCGATCACGTGCTCATTGAGTCTAGAGTAGTTCTTATTGCATCGGGAATAACAAAAAACAGGTTGCAGAGCAATTGAAAATTGGTGAAGCCACACGTCCAGAGACGCTTGAAAAAGAAAACTCAATAGCAATTTCAGTATATCTAATTAGTATATATACTAGTATTCTATGTTTCTCAATATCGTTGATTTTAAAGTTATTAAATCACTCAATCATAAGAATAGTATATTTTTTGTGGTTATAGGACATTAATACTGGAGCCTACACTCTGCGCCAAATGGGTAAAGATACTTTTATCTTATCTTCTGACGTTGAAGCGCATCTGCGCAGTACCGATGTGGTCGATAGTGGTCGTAACACCAAGCGAGCACAACTGGCAGCGGGTAAAGCCTTCAACGAATGGCAGCAACAGTCAGGTCGTAGCCTGAGCGAAATCAGTCAGATCGTGGCATACAGCTGCGGCGATAATCGAGTATAGCTTTAAACAGAACGCGCATTTAGCTTTAATTACATACACACTTAGCTTCGACCAGATGCGCACTAAGCTTTAAACCAAAACTCACTTTTTAAAAAGTACATAGTTCAATATTGCACCGATTTGTACGAAACTGAATGTTATAAGTCGTTAACAAATAAGCGTACATCGCACTTTCAGCCAGTGGCATTGTATAGATAAGTGTATACAATGTAAGGTAACACTCACGAATCATGCTCAACCCACCCTACTCGACTAAACAAGGGCCCTTATCTCTATGACAGCTCTCAAAAACTCTGTCTCCAAAGGTATAAATACAAAAGTATCAGGCCAGACTCAAGACGATGTTGTTTACTGCCATATCTTCGACGCGATACTAGAACAAAGGCTGCCACCAGCCACCAAATTAAGCGAAGAAGCCCTCGCAGAAATCTTTGGCGTTAGCCGTACTATTATCCGTCGTGCCTTACTACGACTCTCTTTGGAGCAAGTTGTGGTGATCCGCCCTAACCGAGGAGCTGTGATTGCGGCTCCAACAGTAGACGAAGCCAAACAGATATTTAAAGCACGTGAAGTAATGGAAATTGCTATCACCGAGCTAGCCGTTAAAAACGCGACCAAAGCTCAAATCGAAGAGTGCAGAAAATTGGTCGCGAAAGAGAACTGTGCTTTCGACCAAGGTGATTACGGCTCTGGCTTACGTTTGTCTGGAGAGTTCCACATCAAACTGGCTGAAATGGCCGAAAACGCTCCACTGCTGGCTTTCCAACGCAGTTTAGTATCGCAAACCTCACTGCTGATCGCTCAATACGAAACGGGCAACCACTCAAACTGTTCTTTAGACGAACACTCCGGCTTACTGGATGCAATAGAGTCAGGCAACGAACAACAAGCCGTCGAGTTGATGCAAGAACATCTAAGCCATATTCGTTCTAAACTCAACCTAGACAGCAGCACAGCTTCTAGTGATCTACATGTGGTATTCTCCGATCTGCTTAAGAAGAAATCATAGTCCTTTAAACAACAATTTTTATAAATCGACAGAAGTGAACCAATTGTGTTCACTTCTCTTCTTTATACCTGAATCCCTCTTTTTACCTTATAAAATCAACGCAGCTTTGCCCGGAAATTTTGCTCTGTATTACCTCAACACTTCAGAAAAGTTGAATAGTAACGATACTTCACATCACAAAAACTCCTCTTAATTTGTATACATAGTCAAAACCCAACCTTCACCAAAAAACTTCTAAATAACCAGTCAAGTCCATATAAAGCAAGTCACTACAATAGAAATTAAATTGTACACAATCCACCAAAGCGCCATATTGTTGCGTTTTTGTAAATAAATAGTTGACCCTTAGGTCAGGATGGATAATTATTGACCTAGAAGTCAAAAAGAATACACATGGAAATATGTCGATTTACAAGGAGGTCTCTTGATTACTTTTTTGCTCAATCAGGAAATAAGACGTGAAGATAATCTGTCGCCAAATATGACAGTGCTCAACTACCTTCGTACCAAAGTTAATAAAACGGGTACAAAAGAAGGTTGTGGGTCGGGTGACTGTGGTGCATGTACGGTAGTTCTGGGTGAAGTGGTTAATGGACAGCTGCAATACCGCTCGGTGAACTCTTGCCTAACTTTCGTTTCAGCGCTGCATGGCAAGCAACTGATCACAGTAGAAGATCTACAAAACCGAGATCGCTCTTTGCACCCAGTACAGAAGGCGGTGGTAGATTTTCACGGTTCACAGTGTGGTTACTGCACACCGGGCTTCATCATGTCGATGTTTGCACTAGGCAAGAACAAACCCGATGCAAGTAAAGAAGACGTCATGGAATCACTGGCGGGTAACTTATGTCGCTGTACTGGCTACCGACCAATTGTTGATGCTGCGATGTCACTTTCAACAGACCAGCCTTTGATCGACCAATTTGCTGAGCTTGAACGCAACACCATCAAGAAGCTAGAAAGTATTCAAGACACCGAAGCCAACTTACGCCTTGGTCACCTCACCGCTTTTTCCCCGAAAAGCACCGATGAACTGGCCAAGCTTTTTCAAGCGCATCCGAACGCTAAGCTGGTTGCTGGCGGTACGGATTTAGCACTGGAAGTGACGCAACTCCATCGCGAGATTGAAACACTGATCAGCGTGAACCTTGTTGAAGACATGAAGGTATGTGAAGAGACCGACACCGATTTAATCATTGGTGCCAACCTGCCTATCAGTGATTCTTACTCACTACTGAAAAAGCACTACCCAGATTTTGGTGAACTGTTGCATCGCTTTGCTTCACTGCAAGTACGCAACCAAGGCACCATCGGCGGCAATGTAGCCAATGCTTCACCTATCGGTGACACCCCTCCTCTGCTGATTGCCCTGAACGCGAAGATCAAACTTCGTTGCGGTGACGAGTCTCGCACAATGCCGATTGAAGATTACTTCATCAGCTACAAAGTGACAGCGCAGAAAGAGAGTGAGTTCATTGAACAGATCATCATTCCTAAAACAAGCAACGACAGCTTTCGAGCTTACAAACTGTCTAAACGTTTAGACGATGACATCTCTGCGGTGTGTGGTGCGTTTGATATTCAAATCGAAGATGGCAAGGTTTCTTACGCTCGTATCGCCTTCGGTGGTATGGCTGCAACACCTAAGCGCGCGGCGCGTTGTGAAAATACGTTATTAGGTAAACCGTGGACAGACGCTAATATTAAGTTAGCGATGCAGGAACTGTATAACGACTTTGAGCCGCTATCTGATTTCCGTGCCAGCCAAGAATACCGTTCATTGTCGGCGGCCAATATGTTGCGCCGTTACTTCATTGAACGACAGAACAAAAACAACCAAATCGAAACAAGGGTAACGTCTTATGTCTAAATCAAATTCCTCTGGTCACAAGAGCAATGCGATGACCCACGAAGAGATGGTTACCATTGCAAAACAAGACCTAAAAACTGGCGTAGGTAAAAGCGTTAAACACGACAGTGCAGCCAAGCAAGTCACAGGCGAAGCGGTGTACATTGATGATCGCCTAGAGTTCCCGAATCAGCTGCACGTATACGCACGCCTGAGCACGCAAGCGCACGGCAACATCACCAAAATAGACCTATCTCCGTGTTACGAATTCGAAGGCGTGGCGATTGCCATTCAAGCCAAGGACGTACCGGGTGAACTAGATATCGGTGCCATCCTACCGGGTGACCCACTGCTCGCTGATGGCAAAGTAGAATACTACGGCCAACCTGTGATTGCCGTGGCAGCCAACGATTTAGAGACGGCACGCAAAGCCGCACATGCAGCCATTATTGAATACGAAGAGCTACCCGCCATTCTTGATGTAAAAGAAGCGCTAGAGAAAGAGCACTTCGTAACAGAAAGCCACACTCAACAACGTGGTGACTCGAAAGCCGCGCTGGCAAAAGCGAAACATGTGATCTCAGGTGATCTAGAGATCGGCGGCCAAGAGCACTTCTACCTAGAAACTCAAATCAGTAGCGTGATGCCAACCGAAGACGGCGGCATGATCGTGTACACCTCGACTCAAAACCCGACCGAAGTTCAAAAGTTGGTTGCGGAAGTGATTGGCGTGCCGATGCACAAAGTCGTGATTGATATGCGTCGTATGGGTGGTGGTTTCGGTGGTAAAGAGACTCAAGCGGCCTCTCCAGCATGTATGGCTGCGGTTATTGCCCACCTTACAGGCCGACCAACCAAAATGCGTTTGCTGCGCAATGAAGACATGCAGCAAACCGGTAAACGCCACCCGTTCTACAACCAATATACGGTCGGTTTTGACGACAATGGTATGATTCAAGGTGCCGACATTACCGTTGCAGGTAACTGTGGTTACTCGCCAGATTTATCAAGTTCTATCGTCGACCGAGCAATGTTCCACTCAGACAACGCCTATTACTTAGGTGATGCAACTGTGGTCGGTCATCGATGCAAAACCAACACGGCATCGAATACCGCTTACCGTGGCTTTGGTGGTCCGCAAGGCATGATGACCATCGAACACATCATGGACGAGATTGCGCGTTACCTGAAAAAAGATCCTTTGGAAGTACGTAAGGCGAACTACTACGGCGAAGAAGGCCGTAACGTGACCCATTACTACCAAACCGTTGAAGACAACTTTTTACCTGAGATAACTGAACAGCTTGAACGCAGCAGTGACTATCACGCACGTCGTAAAGACATTGCCGAGTTCAACAAGCAAAGCCCTATTTTGAAGAAAGGCCTTGCGATCACACCAGTGAAATTTGGCATCTCGTTTACTGCGACTTTCTTGAACCAAGCAGGTGCGCTCATCCATATCTACACCGATGGCAGTATTCATTTGAATCACGGTGGTACGGAAATGGGGCAAGGCTTGAACATCAAAGTGGCACAAATCGTTGCACAGGAGTTCCAAGTCGATATCGAACGTATCCAGATCACCGCTACAAACACAGGCAAAGTTCCGAACACATCACCAACCGCAGCCTCATCGGGCACCGACCTCAACGGTAAGGCCGCGCAAAACGCCGCAATGACCATTAAGCAGCGTCTGATTGACTTCGCGGCTTCGCACTTCAAAGTGTGGCCTGAAGAAGTGGTATTTAAGAACGGCATGGTGCAAATCCGCGATGAGATCATGACCTTCAACTCGTTTGTTGAACTGGCTTGGTTTAACCAAATCTCGCTGTCGAGCACTGGCTTCTACCGCACTCCGAAGATCTATTACGATCACGAGAACGCGCGCGGTCGCCCGTTCTACTACTACGCATACGGAGCATCTTGCTCAGAAGTTATCATCGATACCCTAACCGGTGAAAACAAGATTCTGCGTGTCGATATTCTGCATGATGTGGGCGCTTCACTGAACCCTGCGATTGATATCGGCCAAGTCGAAGGTGGCTTTGTGCAAGGTGTCGGTTGGTTAACGACGGAAGAGTTGGTTTGGAACCAGCAAGGCCGCTTGATGACCAATGGTCCTGCGAGTTACAAGATCCCGGCGATTGCTGATATGCCAATTGATTTCAGAACGCATCTTTTAGAAAACCGTAACAACCCAGAAGACACCGTCTTCAACTCGAAAGCCGTGGGTGAACCGCCTTTCATGTTGGGTATGTCGGTATGGAGCGCACTGAAAGACGCCATTAGCTATGTCGCCGTCGATGGGGCGATTCCTAAGCTCAACACACCTGCAACGCCAGAACGTATTCTGATGGCGATTCAGGAAGTCACTGAAACGGCTCCGACTTCGGTCGATGCTCAATCAGAAACGGCTTAAGGCTCATATCGATCGTTTAGCTTGGGAAGCATAAAAGGGATTTAGGAGGACATATGTTTAAGGATAATTGGATTCACGAACTGGCAAAACTGGAAGAGAACTACGAGCCATGTGTAATGGTGACGGTGCTCGAAGACAGGGGGTCTGTTCCACGCGATGCGGGCACAAAAATGCTTGTCACTCGTGACCGAATCATAGCCACGATTGGTGGTGGTCACCTTGAACATGTGGCCACTAAAATGGCTCGCGAAATGCTGATTGCCAGCGAAAAATCGCTCAAAGTGGAACGCTTCAACCTAGGCGCTCGTTTAGGCCAATGTTGTGGCGGAGTGGCAACGTTAAGCTTCGAACCGATTGGCACTCAGCAGAACCACCTTGTGCTGTTCGGCGCAGGCCATGTTGCCAAAGCGCTGCTGCACATTGTCGCAACCCTGCCCTTCCGCGTGACCTGGATTGATGAGCGTGAAGAAGTATTCCCTGAAACGCTGCCACACGGTGTTAAAAAGCTTGTCTCAGATGATCCGGTTGGCGAAGTGAAACACATGCCACCGAACAGCTATTACCTTGTGATGACGCACAACCACCAGCTCGATTTCGACCTGACCAAAGCGATTATTGACCGTGAAGATAGCCGTTACTTTGGCATGATTGGTTCGCTTACGAAGCGTAAGAAATTCGACTTCCGCTTAGAGCAGCGTGGCTACAGCCAGGAACAGATAGAAACTATGCTTTGCCCGATTGGCATTAGCACCGTGAATGGCAAACACCCTGCGGAAATTGCGGTATCGGTTGCAGGTGAATTGATCGCACACTATCAAGGCCAAGCGCTTGAACAAAAGCGCCCGACCAAACACTATCGAAATCAAGATTTGACCGTTCAACACAGTCAATCAAGCGATATAGGTGAGCCACCATTGGAAGAAAAGATCGCCTAACACAAGTCGCAAAGCTTCAATGGACAAGATCTCACTGAAGTCATTAAAAGGAAGTAAACATGACAACGCAACGCAAAGCTTATCGCGCCAGTATTTTACATAGCGTAGCCGATCCAAAAGATGTCGGTATCGATGAGTCTTACGACTATTTTGAAGACGGTGTTTTAGTCATAGAGAACGGCCATGTCGTCGATTTAGGGCATGCCAATGAAGTATTGGCTCGCCAACCAAAAACACTCGAAGTAAAAGAATACAAAGATAAGCTGATCACCTCTGGCTTTATTGATACGCACATCCACTACCCTCAAACAGGGATGATTGCATCTTATGGTGAGCAGCTTCTTGATTGGTTAGAAAACTACACCTTTCCAGAAGAAAAGCGCTTCAAGAACCCCGTCTACGCACAAAAAGTAGCCAAACTATTTCTTGACGAACTGGCCAGCAACGGTACGACTACAGCATTGGTATTCGGCACCGTACACAAAGAGTCAGTGAATGTATTCTTTGAAGAAGCCGAAAAGCGTAACCTACGCATGATAGCGGGCAAGGTACTGATGGATCGCAATGCGCCCGATTACCTCACAGATACACCAGAATCAGGCTATGCTGAATCCAAGGAACTGATTGAGAAATGGCACAACCGCAGACGTTTGCTTTACGCCGTGACACCTCGCTTTGCCCCAACCAGTACACCAGAGCAACTTGCTACTGTCGGTAAACTGCTAGAAGAATATCCCGATGTGTACATGCATACTCACCTTTCTGAAAACGAGAAAGAGATCGAGTGGGTGAAATCGTTGTTCCCAGAGCGCAACAGTTACCTAGATGTGTATGACCATTACGGATTGCTTCACAAGCGTTCGGTATTTGCTCATGGTATTCACCTTTCTGATTGTGAATGCAAACGCCTTGCCGATACTGAATCTGCCATCGCATTTTGCCCAACCTCAAACCTATTCTTAGGCTCGGGCTTGTTTCGATTACCTGAGATGGAAGATCACGGCATTCGTGTCGGTATGGGTACCGACGTAGGCGCTGGTACTAGCTTCTCAATCCTGCAAACCATGAGTGAAGCGTACAAAATCATGCAGCTACAACATAAGAAGCTGCACCCGGCTAAGTCGCTGTTCTTAGCAACACTAGGCGGGGCACGTTCACTGCATTTAGAAGACAAGATTGGGAACTTGGAAGTCGGAAAAGAAGCGGATTTCGTGGTATTGGATCTACACGCCACTCAGCTGATGCGTTTTAGAATGGAACAAACCACTAAGCTTGAAGAGAAACTGTTTGTATTAATGAGCTTGGGTGACGACAGAACCGTTAGCGAGACTTATATCTACGGCGAAAAAGCCTACGACGTTAACTTTAAAGATTATAAGAAGCTCGTTAGCTAATCTTAAAGTCGAGTAACAATCGCTAGATAGCGGCAACCGTCGTTTATTAAATAATCCGTCCAGATTTATCTAGCTTTTAAAGACCAGCCGTTAACACTGCTGGTCTTTTTTTGTCATTAATTCAAAGAAATATAAATTATTGCTCATCGTGTGCTTCATACCCATGACGTGGCCGGCTTATATTGATAGGTTAGGTTTACTCGGTGAGAGTTTGCACATTTTTTCAGACAGTCAGCTTTTTCCGTTTAAAACAGAACCAACACTCTCTTAGAAAGGAATTCTATGTTTGAACAGGTCGTCAGCATTCTGTTTCCCGTTTTTGCTTTAGCCAGTGCTGGCTTTGCAGTCGGTCGTTGGCTTAAGCCCGATTTTAAACCAATCAATCGCATCAACATGGATGTGTGTATTCCTGCGCTAGTATTTGCATCGCTGACCACCATGCCTCTCGACACAGAACAACTGCCACTCATCACCGCTTCTTTAGTTGCGGTACTAGTGCCAGCATTGTTGATGATTCCGATCTGTAAGATCTTTAAGCTCAACTTCAAAGCTTGGGCTCCCCCACACATGTTTCGTAACAGTGGCAACCTTGCAATTCCCCTGTTCACTTATACCTTTGGCGAAAGCGCATTAGCCCCTGCAGTACTGCTATTTGTGGTGTCGGCATGTGTCCATATTAGTGTAGGTTTGGCATTACTAAGTGATGGTAACCCGATAAAACAGATTCTTAAGATGCCGATCTTCTTAGCCGCTGCATTAGCGATGACGCTCAACCTGTCTGGCATTGCAGTGTGGAATCCAATCTATGAAGCCACATCGCTACTCGGCCAAGCCGCCGTGCCTATCATGTTGTTGTCGCTGGGCTCGCAAATGGTGAACTTAAAGCTAAGCGGACTCAAAGTTGGCTTATTTTGTACCGCTCAATCGCTGTTTACAGGATCCATCGCCTTTACCATCATCTACTTCTTTATCCCGTTGCCTACGTTGCACCTACAAATGATGGTGTTGTTCACCATGTTGCCACCCGCCGTGATGAACTACCTGTTCGCTGAAAGGTTCAATGTAGAACCTCCGAAGGTCGCGTCTATGGTGTTGTTTGGTAACTTCTTGAGCGTGATTACCTTACCGATTTTGCTGTCGTTCGCGCTGTCTTTGTCGCCTTAAAGAACCACGAACCTTCAGGTTTACGACCTTTAAAACTTAACAAATCAATAAAAAGGGAGCGCAACTTAGCAGAGTTGGCGCTCCCTTTTCAGACTATATTTTCTGTTTATCTTAGGCTGTGTTTCTTTCAGCAAGCACTTCCTTGAAAGCAAACATGCCATTGAGTGCCGAAGGGAATCCCGCATAGACCGACATCTGCAATATCACTTCTTTGATCTCTTCCTCGCTACATCCAACATTGAGTGCTGCATTCAAATGTACCTTAAGCTGAGGCGTACAATTGCCAAGTGCAGTGAGAGCTGCCACGGTCGCAATCTCTCGCGATTTCAAATCCAAACCGGTGCGTGAATAGATGTCACCAAAGGGATACTCGATAGTATATTTGGCAAGATCAGGACAGATATCTTGCAGGCTTTCGATAACCTGTTGCCCTGCTTCTCCGTCGATATGATTAAGCCTTTCTAAGCCAGTTTCAAAACGTGATTGATTCATGAGTCTGTTCCTGTATTTATAGTTCACAGGAACACCTTACAAGTTAGAGTCGACTCTAAGTCAACGGACTTTTCCATCTCGATACAAACTAATTTTTTGCTCTAACGCTGCCAGATGTTTTTGTTGCTCTTCGATATGAGCTCGCAAATTCTGTTGATGTTGTTCGAGTAACACTTGCCGCTGAGAAGTCGACTCTGGCCCTAACTCCCTCAGCTTTGCGTACTCTAGAATTTCATCCAGTGGCATTGCGGTATCTTTCAGGCGCTTCACAAACTCAATCCAAGTAACGTCCTTCGATGTATACACTCGATGGCCGCTACTGTTTCGTTGAATATTTTTCAGCAAGCCTATTTTTTCATAATAGCGAAGCGTGTGAGCCGACAACCCCACCAACCGAGAAAACTCACTCACATTCATTACTTCACCTTTTCTATCTGGGTATAAGTACTAGGAACTCAAACTATGCGCACTTATCTAATTTGAGCTCTGCGGTCACTTTCGTCAAACGTAAAGCAATAGCAAAACACACTAAGTAAGGACTCACATACCAAAAGATGCTTTCTAGTGGCTGCTTCACCTGCGCTTCTCTGGTTTTTATGTACTGGTTTTTCTGCTTCTCATACTGACTCAGCATACCACTCACCCACACGGCGTCGCTTTCCACCAGCGATACGCTAGGTTCAGGAACCGTAAAATCGGCAGCATTGGGCAACAGAGTGAAATCGACATCTTTGAATGTGATCGCTGTATTCAAATACCACAAACACGCTTCGTGGTACTGACCATTAATGTCTAAAGACGGCTGACCGGTGCAGAGATCACTTCTTAATTTATCCAAAGAAAACTGCTGAATCGACTCTAAAATAGCGACCGCTCTGGTTTGTTCTGTCTCAACCCAATCACCGGCCACCGATGCGCGAATTTCAGACACAGCACCAAGCATGCCGATACCCGCCAACAACGGCCATAAATAATCCATCAATTTCCACTTTCGTCGGCTCAAGTTGAACCCACACAAAATTGGAATATGTAAGATGAGCGTTAGCCCTAGTGATAGCAAAACGAAATTCAAAGAGCTAGAGAGCATGAGTTCGCTATCGAAGAAGTTCTTCATAATGAGAAACTTGCCTGTATAACAAAGAGAAATTTGATACTAGGTTCGATATTTGAAAAGAGTGTAAGGGGAAGGTAAAAACAGCACCAAGATTGGCGTTGGCGCTGTTTATTTGAGCATATAGTTACCGAGACTAAACTTACTTCGGAATTATTTGATGGTACTAAAATCGAGGTTTCTAGGAACAGCAACACTAACAACCTGGCTTCCCGCGATTAAGTCATGCAAGCAACGTCTGTTTTTACGTAAAGCAAATAGATAGTTTAGCAACGCAATAAATTGACCAATCAAAGGGATATATATAACGACTGTCATCGGTAGGACTCGTTTACCCAGTATATTGAACAACCCCATTTGTTCGCCCTTCATATCGACAATCGCGATTTCCATTACATTTTTGCCAATAGTCTGCCCTTTCTTATGCAGCAAATAACCATTCAACAAAAGGAACACGAACCAACCGTAAGCAGTGACAGCTATTAGTTCTGCTGTATCAGCCGTCCCTGTTTCAAATATTTTTTGGAAATAATCGGTATAGAGATAAATTGGCGTCACAGTAGCTACAGCAATTAGGACATCAATAAAAATGGCCCAAAAGCGTAACCATCTAGACGCAAGTCTTACTTCAGGTACATTTTCAACTGTCGGTGACAGGCTTTCTAATGATTCGTGCTTATTTTTCCCCAAATTGTTGGCTGACACACTAACAACTTGAGTGCCTGCGATTAAGTCATGCAAGCAACGTCTGTTTTTTCGGAAAATAAAAAGAGAATCCAACATGGATATTAAATGGCCAGTGATAGGTATAATAGTAAAGGTAATCATAGGTATCATTCGTTTACCCACTATTTTATATAACCCTATAGATTTACCTTCCATATCGACAATCGCAATTTCCATTAGATGTTTGCCAATCGTCTGTCCCTTCTTATTCAGTAAATACCCATGTACCAATAAAAACATCAGCCCTAAATAGGCATAGACAGCAGCGACTTCTCTAAGGTCTATCACCCCTGTATCGATTGTTTTTTGAAAATAATCTGTATACATAAAGATTGGCGCAATGATGGCAGCCGTAATAACACCATCAATAAAAAACGCTAAAAGACGAGGCCATCGAGATGCAGGGATAACTTCCGTTGTATTTTCACTAATTTCAGAGTTGTCGCTACCTGAACTTTTCTTTGAAACAATGACAACTTGAGTGCCAGCGATTAAGTCATGTAAGCAGCGTTTGTCTTTGCGAAAAACAAACAGATAATCTAACGTCGGTATAAATGGACCAATAAAAGGTATGTAAGCTATAGCCACCATAGGAATGATTCGTTTGCCCACTATGTTTAGCAAACCTATTTGTTTACCTTCCATATCGACAATCGCAATATCCATTAGATTTTTACCAATTGTCTGCCCCTTCTTGTGAAGTAAGTACCCTTGGCACAAAAAGTAAACCACCCAACCATAAACAGTCAGAGCAACTTGTTCTGTTAGCTCAATGGTTTCACTGGAAAGCAATTTATCGTACAAACCGCCATATAGAAAAACAGGAACAATGAAAATCGCACACACGAAAACATCAATGATAGATGCCCATAAACGAGACCATCGAGACGCGAGTACAATTGCAGGGGTGTTTTCTATTGCTTCAGACATGTCCTTTCCTAAGGTGGTATTGATTATTGGCGTAGAGGAATCGATTTTGATAGCGCCAAGTTGACGTACTGATAGACAAATCTTGAAATTATTCCGAAAGAAAACACTTTGCTTTCAACGGATAAGTCACGCTTTATAAAATCACGCGAAACATAACACAAACCTATAACTCCACTAATATTCCATGCAATATATGTGAGCTTAGTTGCGTAAATTTTAGCAATTAAACCTTGGTAAGATAGTTTGAAGGAAATTTAAGAGGATAAATCTTCACAGGCTCGTTGTTTTTGCTTAACACTCTGTATTAATAAGATTTTTGTTAATTAAAAAATGAGATATTAGGGGCACTGTTGCTATTTCACAGCCAGCACATGCTCGATAAAGTCAGACTTCTTTTCACGGTACTCATCTTGTGGCCAACCTTCGCAAGACATTTTGAAGGTGTTATATTGCTGAACTAATGCCGGATTCGCACGTAGCTTGTCACGAAACCTTAGAAAGCATTCGAACTCAGAACCATTGGCGACCACTTGCAACGCCACATCATCCCCTGATGTAGACGCCAACATACAAAGTTCGGGTGTTCTTAAGGTATCGAGTTTCTCTTTAAAGCCAAGTGTTGTGAGTCTCTCTATAACATCCTCAAGTTCGCCAAGTTCAACACCTACGAAGATATCCAAATCACCCTTAGACAAGGCAAAAGGAATAGAAGATGCGCCTACGTGCTCAACTCTCGCGTTAGGGATTAGCTTTTTGATGTCACGTCCGTATCGGACAAACAGCTCATTGCAAGCCGCTTGATATTGTTCAGCGGGGTAAAATTTCATGTATCCTCACTCCGAATCACAAACTATTGAACACACCAATTACTAACAGAAACAACACGATGCTAATAGCTCCGATATAGGAGATTCTGATTCGCTCTTTTTCAGTTGGAATCAATGAGGGAAAGCGCCCTAGTGTGAATGCTTTACAGACTATCCAGCCAGATCCGTAACCAATGAACTCAATCAGTAACGACTGAAACATATATCTGAAGAATGCACTTAATGCCCTAAAATACGCGACTATCACCTCTTCCATTTTCTGCCCTAATTAAAGTCAATTTAGAACAGAAAGTGCCATGGGTAGAGATTCAGATCAAGAACCTTATATGGAACTATCGGTGCGATAACCAGCCCTATTTCATTCTACTCAATGAGGCAATAAAAAATGCAGCTAGGGAAAGCGCCAACTGTTTTAATTAGCGCCTTAAGTCAGTTAAACAAAAAATTTATTCGCTCACTAACAAACCTGATTAGAACAACGAACAGCGAGACAATCAACTAATTCACGTTGATATTTCTCGACAACTGAAAAAGAAAGAATAGGCTTAAGTAGTTGCTGAATGTCCTCAACTGAAGTATTAGAAAGTAGTGTTCCTTTATAATTTATCGATAGATTTTCTTGAGAGTTAGGGCTCTTAGTTCCTAACAATATGTTTAGCTTAACCATACGAGCAAGCTCTTCCTGATATAAAAAGAAATTGCGTAAATGCGTATCGTTAACATAAGATTTAGCGTCTTGATGAACAGTTAACACATCTTCAATCATCTTATTTAGCTTACTTCGAGATTCAATAGCGGTTTCCATTATTTTTAGCCATTGGTTTTCTTCTTGGGTCAACAATGATAATAAAAATAACGTCCGAGCCTTATTATAATCAATAAACCCCGGCCACATAATATCATCGCCACACGCTAGATGCGCTCGCTCAAACTGCTCACATGCTGATCTAAAGTACAAGATTGCATCTTCTTTATGAGAAGGAGATATAGAGCTCACTTTGTCTAGTAACAAATCAACGCCGCCAATAGACAGAATATCTACGTCCTTCAAACCCAAAGAACTAGAAAGAACATACATTGCTTTTTTATTAAAATAGAGTCCTAAGTAATTATGATATATCGTTTTAGTAACTGGATTACGAAGAATTGGGCCTCTAACGTGCAGTAAATCAGCATGAATGTTGAAATTCCTATCCGCTACAAAACTCTGATAAGAAACGACAGCTTTGAACAGCTTTATCGTCTCGGTAATCTGAATAGCATTACCTTTACTAATGGAATGCAAGATACCACGCCTTCTCTCTACTTCAACAAGGATAGAGTCCATACGTTTTCGATACTCCAGCTTATCAATATCGCTGGCGTTAAACACCGCTGGAAACAATACGATCAGGTCAATCATATATTGAAGAGTATCGGCGAAAAGAACAGCTGTGTCAGATTCCTTTTTTAACTTAATTTCTATTGATTTGAATAACTCTTCACCGAGCTCTTTTTCATTACTATGCTGGAATCGATTCACTAGTTCAGGTACCGATATTACATAGTTTTCATTATCAAGAATATTACCGTCCATTTTAGTAATATTGTTTACACTATCAATTGATGTATAGGTACGAACAGCTATAAAAAGAGCCAAGACAGCTATACAAAAGCCAACAATTGATATAGTAAAGTTAAGTAGGTCTTTACCTTCTTTTATGTAGTAAATCCAAATCGCAAATGCTGCTGATAGAGCAACAAGTATCGCAATCACAAAATATATTATCCTAATCGCTCTCATACATTCCCTTTAATATTTTTATTAGAT